>CAYWUZ010000023.1:0-28450 GCA_964461565.1 uncultured Candidatus Izemoplasmatales bacterium
TCATCTTTTAATTCTTGTATATAAGTCAATTTTTTTTCAAAATCTAAGTATGCTTGTTCAAGGGCAACACCCAATGAAAAGATGAGTGATGTTGGTGGTGTTCCTCCACGAAAACTAGAAATAGATTTTCCACCGTGAATGACAGGTGTTAATTTTAAATGTTCTCTATGTAATAAAGCACCAACGCCTTTAAAACCATATATTTTATGGGCTGATAAAGATATGATATCCGCAAGCGAATAATCAAGTTTAACTTTCCCAATTGCTTGTGTCATATCACTATGTAAAATAACCTGAGGATAGGCTTTGACAATATCCTTAATTGCCTTTAAATCTTGAACAATCCCTAACTCTGAATTAACAAGTCCAATTGAGACCAATATCGTTTGGTCAGTGAGTAAAGCTTTTAAATCATCTAAATCAATTAAACCATCGTCATTATAATCTAACACATCAACCACAAATCCTTGTTTTGAAAGATAATTTAAGGTCGCTGTAATTGAACCATGTTCAAATGGTGTTGTAATAATATGATTACCTAAATGTTTATATTGATAAGCAACACCCTTTAATGCTAAATTATTTGATTCAGTAGCGCCTGATGTATAAGTTATATTATGATGAGGACAATTGAGAACTTTTTTTATTAATTGAGTTGTTTTTGTTATTTCATTAAGGGCCTCAATACCGAGTTTATGTAAAGAATTACTATTAGCAAAAGATCTTTGATGAAATTTTCTATCTTCTTCTAATACTTTATCAGATACGGGCGTTGTCGCACTATAATCTAAATATATCATTATAACCACCTCATTCATTGATATTATACATCAAATCATAAAAGATTTCATTAGATATCTAAGAAGAATTCACTATAAATTTTATATTCATTAAAAAAAAGAACTAGCGCAAACTAGTTCTTTTTATCAATAAAGTATTTAATTAAAAGGGTCCATAAAGCATAACAGTTTCGTCTTCATAGACAACAACATAAACTTCTTTAGCGATGATAAAATCCATGATATCTTTATCTTCAAAATTATCATTGACAAGAATGGTTGGTGTTGCAACGGTACTATTAGTTTCTAAACCTAATTGATAATTAAAATTATAACCAAAAACATAGATGTTGTTTTCACCAATCACGGCTGAACTATCATGATTAAAACTTAATCTAATAATATTTCCAGCATCTGTCAATTGATCAGTGATTTCAAGTGGTTCTTCAGAATAAAGAACATCGATAACCCCTAATTGGTTTAAACTATTATTCCCAAAAACAAAAACTCTAAAATCATCAGTTAAAACGCCTGTATGATCATATCCTAAACTAATATCAATAATCATAGCGTCACCAATAGTAAAGCTATCAGTAATTTCTGTCGGCGATAATACTTGGTCTTCTTCTAAAGTTAATTGACCAAATTCATTACTTCCCCAAACAAACACTCGTCCTTCATAAGATAAAGCAGCTGAATGGTTATTTCCTAAATCAATTTTAACAATAAAGTCATTTTCTTCTAGTTCAAAGTGTTCAGTAATATCTTGAGGCATATAAACAGATGCTTCCCAAGGATTGACTGATTCACCATTTCCTAGTTGACCATAAGCATTGACACCCCAAGTTAAGACTCTGCCTTCACTGGTTATGACTGCGTTATGATCCCTACCAACCGCAATATAAATAATCATTTCATTATCATTCAATTCAAATTCATCAGTGATATTCACTGGTGTAGATTGAGATAACCCTGCAGGTAAAGCTAATTTACCATAAGCATTATGGCCCCAAGAAAATATTTCACCATTCTTACTTAAGGCAATGGCATGATATTCACCCAATCCAACAGATACAATTTCGTCACCTGCTTCTAAAGCAAAATGATCAGTTATATCTTGAACACCTTCATGAACAAGAAAATCACCTACTCCTAATTGTCCGTTATTGTTTTCACCATTTGTATAAACTTTTCCATCAAGAATATATATGGTGTTTAACTTATGCACATCTACCTTATATTGAGCCACTACATCTTCAATTTCAGGTATTTCTTCCATTGTAGGTTCATCAGTCGTGTCCGTTGAACAAGCAACAAAGCTTATCGCAAATAACATTAACAACAATAAAACAAAGATATTTTTTCTTTTTAACATTTGATTCACCCCCTTTTATTATATCACTCATAGTAATTTCAATTCAACTATTTGATTTATTCAAAAAAATAAACAAGATTTCTCTTGTTTATTCCATATAATGAATTGCTAATTTGTCTAAACCAAGTGCTGATTCATGAACTAATTCTTGAATCGTAGGATGAGCAAAAACTGTTTCATAAACATCTTTAGCATCTAATCGATTTTGAATTGCCAATGTATATGTTGCAATTAGGTTTTCAGCTTCTTTACCTAAAACCATAGCCCCAATTAATTTTTGTGTTTCTTTATTTCTAATTAACTTAATATAACCTTTATCAGCATCTAATATTAATGCTTTACCATTTGCAGAATAAGGCGTTTTAATAATATCAACGTCTATATTTTGATCTTTTGCCATTTCTTCAGTGATACCCACTGTCGCTATTGTCGGCGATGTAAAAATTACTGAAGGTACATTGGTTTTATCAAAATGTGATGCTTTACCTAAAATATTATCAATGGCGACAAAGGCTTGATGACTGGCCACATGAGCTAGTTGCATGATATTATTGACATCACCAATAGCGTAAATATGTTTTACATTGGTTTGCATTTGTTTATTAACAACAACACCGTTTCTTAAATCAAATTCAATATCAGTTTTTTCTAAATTTAATCCCTCAACCTGTGGTCCTCTACCAATAGCTTCTAAAACAATATCACTCTCAACAAAAGCTTCTTTATCATTTTTTTCGTAATAAACTTTTTTAATTTTTCCATCTTCTTCAACACGCATGACTTTTGCATTTGTGATAATATTCATACCTGCTTTTTTAGCATAAGGCATTAACCTCATGGCTAGTTCTTTATCAATACCAGGTAATATCCTTGGCAAAAACTCAACCACTGTCACATCCACACCCATATGTTGATATATAAAAGCAAACTCCATACCAATAATACCTCCACCAATGACAGTCATTGATTTCGGTAATGTTTTATTGTCTAACAAATCTCTAGAATCTAATAATAATTCTTTACCTTGAATTGGCAAATGTTTTGATTTAGAACCAGTCGCAATAATAATGTTTTTAGCACTTATTTCTTGATCATTCACTAAAACAATATCATTGTCTTTAAACTGAGCTTCACCCCGAATTAACTGAACACCATGTTTATCTAATAAAAACTCGATGCCTGATACTAAACGATTTTTCACATCATCTTTCTTATCAATTACTTTTTCAAGATTAATGTTCAAACTTTCATATTCTATACCCAAATCTTCACTTAATAATTCGTTATATGTCTCACTAGACCTGACTAAAGCTTTGGTTGGAATACAACCAGCATTCAAACAGGTTCCACCAACCCATTCTCTATCAATCAAAACAACATCTAAACCTTGTTTTTTAGCATAAATCGCCGCAACATAACCACCGGGTCCTGCGCCAATAATTAATACATCTGTTTTAATTTTTTCCATCGCATCCTCCACTTCATCACTATTATAACAAGCAAGAAAATAAATTACAACAACACAATTATTAGCACTCTTATATTGACTCTGCTAATTGATTGCGTTATAATATAATTGTCTTAAATATGAATCAATATTAAAGGAAGTGATACAATGCAACAACCACCAAATTATGAACAAGACGAACAAATTCTTGAAAAATTTGGGCGTAATATCAACGACCAAGTCAAAGAAGGAAAAATAGACCCTGTGATTGGTCGCGAAGAAGAAATTAGAAGAATTATTAAAATTTTATCAAGAAGAACAAAAAACAATCCAGTATTAATCGGTGAACCAGGGATTGGTAAAACAGCGATTGTGGAAGGATTAGCTAAAAGAATTGTTGATAAAGATGTTCCTATCACTTTACAAAACAAGATTATCTATGAATTAGATTTAGCATCTTTATTAGCAGGTGCTAAGTTTAGAGGCGAGTTTGAAGAACGTTTAAAAGCAGTTTTAAATAAAATTAAAGCGTCAGATGGTGGTATCATTCTCTTTATCGATGAAATCCATATGATTGTTGGTGCTGGACGAGTTGAAGGTGCAATGGATGCTTCAAATATGCTTAAACCCATGCTTGCGCGTGGTGAACTTCATACCATTGGTGCGACGACTTTAAATGAATATAGAAAATATATTGAAAAAGACTCTGCTTTAGAAAGACGTTTACAAAGAGTCATTATTAAAGAACCTTCAATTGAAGACACCATCAGTATTTTAAGAGGATTAAAAGAAAAATTTGAAACACATCACGGTGTTCATATCCATGATGAAGCCATCATCCAAGCAGCTATTCTTTCAAACAGATATATAACTGATCGTTTTTTACCAGATAAAGCCATTGATTTGATTGATGAAGCTTCTGCTTCTATTCGCATGGAAATTGATTCAATGCCAGCGGAACTAGATGATATTACCCGTAAAATTATGCAACTAGAAATTGAAAAAAGAGCCTTAGAAAAAGAAACTGATTCAAATTCTAAAGATAGATTATCTCATCTTGTGATTGAACTAAAAGACTATAAGAAACAAGAAAAAGAGATAACTAAACAATGGGAAAAAGAAAAAGATGAATTAAATGATGTCAAAAAATTAAAAACAAAGTTAGATACTTTAAAAAACGACTTACAAAACGCCTTTAATAATTCAGATTATTCTCGCGCAGCTGAATTGCAATACTCAATTATTCCAAAACTCGAACAAGAAATCAATGATTTAACTGAAAATGAAAACCATCAATTAATATCAGAGTCAGTTAATGAGGAAGATATAGCTGAAGTTGTTGCTAAATGGACCAATATTCCTGTCACCAAACTTATGGAAGGTGATAAAGAAAGATTAATCCATTTAGATGAACATTTAAGGGAAAGAGTTATTGGTCAAGAAGAAGCAATTTCACTTGTGAGTGATGCCATTATCAGACAAAGAGCCGGTATTAAAAACGAAGATAGACCGATTGGCTCATTCATGTTTTTAGGTCCTACTGGTGTTGGTAAAACTGAATTAGCCAAAGCATTAGCTGAACAATTGTTTGCAAGCGAAAAACAGATTATTAGAATCGATATGAGTGAATACATGGAAAAGTTTTCAGTATCAAGACTGATAGGTGCTCCTCCTGGCTATGTCGGATACGATGAAGGTGGCCAACTCACTGAAGCGATTAGAAGAAAACCTTATTCGATTGTTTTATTCGATGAAATCGAAAAAGCACATACTGAAGTATTTAATCTCTTATTACAAATTCTAGATGATGGTCGTTTAACAGACTCCCAAGGAAGGGTTGTTGATTTTAGAAACACCATTATTATTATGACTTCTAATCTCGGTTCTCGATACCTAGTTGAAGGTCATAGCAATCCAAAAGAACAAGTATTAGCACTTGTTAAAGAAAACTTTAAACCAGAGTTTATTAACCGTATTGATGAACTCATCATATTCAATCCTTTAACTAAAGAAGTCCAATATAAAATTGTTGATAAACTCCTTAATGAATTGAAAATAAGACTGAGTGAACATCATTTGAATTTTGATTTTAGTCTTAAACTCAAGGATTACATCTTAGAAAGCGCCTATGATGTTAGTTATGGTGCAAGACCCCTTAAAAGATTTATCCAACATCATATTGAATCATTAATCGCTCGAGAAATTGTTAAAGATAATTTAAAATCAGAACAATCATATCTTGTGGATTATGATAAAGAAGTTTTCATTGTAGGCCAATAATGAATCATTAATTATCAAGCAAAAACAAAGAGGTTAGCTTATCAAAAGCCAACCTCTTTAATATTATAAAATATAATTTATAAATCTATTATTTTTAGTTATTCAACTTCTTTTCTTAGGAAAAGCACTTTCCAAAACTTTACAAATAAGAAAAGCATAACAGCTATAACCAAATATCCCAAAAGAACACTACTTGTTAATCCTTGTACTAAATAAGCTAAAGCAGCTATACCAGCCGCAATCGCAGCGTAAGGTAATTGAGAAATGAAATGTGAATGTAGAGTCGATCTAGCTCCAGCCGCTGATAAAACAGTTGTATCAGACACCGGTGAAGCATGATCACCAAAGACTGCGCCACCTAATACAGCAGCGACAATCACAGGCATCATAGATGGATCTGTACTCATCGCTATAGGAATAGCGATTGGTAATAATATTCCAAAAGATCCCCAACTTGTTCCTGTTGAAAACGCCATAGCACACGCAATTAAGAATAATATTAAAGGCAATAAAGATGAAGCAATATTTGAACTGACAACCACTTCAGCGATTAAATCACCTGTCCCTAAATCTTGAATCGCATTTGAAACCATCCATGCTAAAATTAAAATTGTAGCAGCTGATTTTAGCATACCAAACATGCCTTTTCCAGCAACTTTAGCAACACTTTCCATATCTACTTTTTTATCTAAAAGCGCAAAAACTAATGATAAAGCAAAGGCAGAAAGTCCCCCTAAAAATAATGGAACCGTAATTTCTTGATCCATAATTGCAGAAAATTTAAATCCTGCTTTAACAAGCATCATAAAGAAAGTTGTAAATACAAGTAATAATATCGGAGTAATCAATGTCCAATGAGTTGCATTCGTTCCTTGCGCAACTTCTTTGACTATTTTTTCAGTTTCTAATTTAGAAATATCATCGCCTTCTTCACAAGCATCTTCATACTTTTTCATAGCGCCAAATTTAATTCCAAATCTTATCACTAAAAAGACCATAATCAAAGATGTCATCGGATAGAATTGAAAAGGAATCGCAGCGACAAATCCAGAAAAACCAGTATGTGCAACATAGCCTGCATCTAAGAAGAGTCCACCTAATAATCCGATAATATATGCGCCCCATGTAGAAATAGGCATCATAATAACAACCGGTGCACTCGTCGAGTCAATGATGTAAGAAAGTTTAGCTCTAGAGATATTATATCGGTCAGTAATTGGTTTTGACACTTCACCAATTACTAAAGCATTGAAATAATCATCAATCATAATAATAATCCCTAAAATCCAAGTTAAGAATTGCGCAGCCATTGGATTTTTTACTTTTGAAACTGCCCACGAAGCAAAAGCTTTAACACCGCCAATATGAGAAATCACTGCCGTTATTCCACCAATAACAATAACAAAACCTAAAATTGGCAAATACCAGTATATATCTGTAACAATTCCGAAGAAACTTTCCCAAATATACACAATTGCATCAATCGGATTATAGCTTGCGTAAATCAAAGACGCAAGTAATATTCCAATAGATAAAGATAATAATACTTTTCTCGTAATAATAACTAATGTAATCATCACAAGAGCTGGTAGTAATGCAAAAAACAAATCTATAAATTACCCTCCCTTTTTTAAAAAATATTATACCATGCTTTTTTAAAAAAAAATATATATTATAAATTTTAAAAACCTTAATAAGCAAAAAAAAACATTGATGATTTATAACTGAAAACAACTGAGTATATGCAAGTCATTCTTACTCTTAATCTTATAATTTTTAGGTTAACACTCTATCTAAAGGAAAAAGGACAAACTGACTTGTCCTTTTTTGTTTTATTCTAATATGTTCATAAATTCATCTACTAATTCTGGATCAAATGAAATGTTCTTTTCTGAAACAATATATTTTAAGACATCTTCTGCTTTTTCACCTAATAATGTTCTTCTCGCATAGGTTGCGGCAATAGAAATAATACGTGATGCTAAAGGTATTTTATGGCCTTCAAGTTTCCCAGGATAACCACTACCATCAAATTTTTCATGATGATGCAAAATCGCAATACCAATACGTTCATTTCGATAAGTCGCTAACATAATCCGGTAACCATTTTCAACGTGTTTACGATATTCTACCTCATCATATCTTTTAAACTTTCTTTCGTCATTAAATACTTCTTTTCTTATTGAAAAAATACCAATATTATAATACTGACTTGCAATATCTATAACCGTAGTAGTTTCTTGATCCAGTCTTATTTGTTTAGCAAGTCTCAAAGATAAATGATGAACATAATTAACAACTTTTTCTTCCAATTCATTTTCTTTAAAAAAGTCATTTCTAATGCTCTTTAATATTTCTAAACGTGTATCTTTTCCGCTAAACTTTTGTTGGTACATCTTTGAATCAGCCATATCTTTAATTTGATGTAAAGAGAACCTACCATTAAACTTTTCTTCTACCCCATAAGAAATTGAAATAGGAATATTTGAAACAGTCTCTTTTGATAAGACTTCATCAATCTTCTTAAATCTCTCTTCGGCATCAATCAAAGTTGTTTTAGGCATAATCATAACAAATTCATCGCCACCAATACGGGCTAAAACATCCTCTTCTTCAGCAAAACCAGACAATATTTCAGATGTCTTAACTAATAAATCATCACCAGCACTATGACTTAAAGCGTCATTAAAGACTTTCAAACCATTCACATCAATAATCGCTAATGATATTGGCCAATTTTCTCTTTTATCTAGAGAAGTCATTTTTTCGTGATACGCTCTTAAATTATAGAGTTTAGTTAACTGATCATGCAAACTTAAAAATCTAATTTCTTCATCTTTAAGTTTATGATGAGTAATGTCTTGGAATGTACCTGAGATTACTGTAGCTACATTATCTTTATAACGAACAGCTCTACCTCTAACCATCCACCACCTGTATTCACCTTTAACATCCTTAATTCTAATTTCTACTGAAAAATAAGGAATACGGTGAGAAAAATATGCACTTAACTGGTCTGTCAAATTATCTCGATCATCTGGATGAAAATAACTCATTATTTTCTCTGGATTCGTTATATCACTATTACTTGGAAGATATCCTAGTTTTTCAAAGGTTTTTCCCTCATAGATTAACTTCTGATTAACACGGTCCCAAGTCCAAATCATTGTGTCAGTCGCTTCTAAAATTTCATCAAGGGTATGTTTTTCTTCTTGATATTGTTGAATCAACTGCTTTTCTCTTGTAACATCTGTAATTTGAACTATTAATTCATTTTCTTTATTGAAATAAAAAATGAGTTGCAGGTATTTTTTTGTATGTTTATTAAAGACTTCTTTTCGAAGAGGTATATCCTTATCTTGATTGAATATTTTTTCAAATTCATCAACAATTAACCCATCAAATAATTCAGAAAATCGTTTATAAATTAGATTACTAAATTCATCATAGATAAACTTAGAAAAATTATGGTTTGCATACACAAGTTGAGCATCTAGAGTATCAGGAATTAATTGAAACACACCGACGCCTTCGTGCATATAAAGAATTAAATCGCGATTTCTTCTTTCAGTTCTTTTTAGCCTTTGATTGAAAGATAATTGATCATCTTTTTCAAGAAGAATGACATTGATATACATCTCTCCATTCTCGAAAAAAGGTATTCCATCTACTGATGCGATAACATCAGTACCATCCATACGTTTCAACTTGTAATCCGTTGTTAAATTCGCTGTTTTAGTTTCTCTTAAACGCTCTATTCTACTTTTATAGAATCGATGATAACTTTCATCAATTAAGTCTATTGGATTTAATCCTATGAGTTGTGCTTTTGAATCAGCTCTAAATAAACTAACAGCACTTGCATTAACTTCAATCACTTGATTTTCTTTAATCACTATAATCGGAAAATCTAAATCTTCAAAAAGTGACTGATATCTTGCTTTAATTCTATTATTATCTTGTAATAAATTTTTAAAAAAATCAATGTTATAAATATAACCATCAATTGATACTGGGTTTTCAAAATGGTCATATATAATATGTCCATCTTCCCTAACCCATCTTTCTTGATTATCTTTAGTGATAATCATATATTCTATTTGAATATCTTGGTGATTACTGATTGCTTCATTGTACTTATCTTTAACAAAATCTCTATATTTAGGATGAATGACTTCATTATATGAAATCAAAGAGTTGTTAATGAGCTCTTCGCTGGTATATCCCAATATTTTATAAGCATTTGAACTAACATAAGTCATCGTCCAATCATCATCGATTAAACAATTGTAAGCTATCCCTCGATAATTTTCCAATATTCTTTTATGATTATCTTCTTCAATGGTCTCCTCAGTTTTAGGGTTCAATTGAAAATATATCATCATCATCAAACTAATCATCGTAATACCAATGATAAAACCAATGGCAATACCTTCAAAGGTAATTTCTAGTAAATAATAGTTAATCATTCTTACCTCCGTTTATTTTTGCCATAAATTGATGAATAAAATCTGTAATAACAATTGGTTTTGAAACATAATATCCTTGAACAATATCACATTTTGTATCTTTACAAAAATCGATTTGTTCTTTTGTTTCAGTGCCTTCTACGATTATTTCTTTGTTTAAACCTTGAATTAATCTCGCAATTGTTCTAAACATTCTACCATCATCATTATTAGGATAATTTTCGATAAATATCTTATCGATTTTCACCTGGTCTACATTAATAGATTTCAACGAATTAATTGAAGAATATCCAGTACCAAAATCATCAATAGAAATTGTTATGTCTTTCTCATGTAAATAATCAATGATTTGATTAGTTTTATTGATATTATCTAAATAATTACTTTCAGTAATTTCAAAAGAGAAATGACTAGTGGACATCTCACTTGCTTCGATAATCTCGATGATTTGATCAATAATATAAGAGTTATTAAAATCAAAATTAGTTAAATTAATAGAGACTCTAAAGTGTTTAGGCAATGAATCTAAATAAGGCATAAAATCTTTAATGACTTTTCTAATAACCATTACAGTCAGTTGATTAATATAGAAACTGTTCTCTATAATCGGAATAAACTCATTAGGTGGAATCATACCTAAATCTTTATTCTTCCATCTTAATAATGCTTCTGCGCCTATAAATGAATCATCTTTTAAACATTTTTGTATTTGATAAGCCACATAAAATTCATCATTAGAAAAAGCATACCCTAATACTTCTTGAATATCTTTTTCTCTTTGAATCATTGAACGCATGTCTTTTTGATAAATGTGGTGTTTTAATTGCGGATTATGTTTTGACAACTCTAAAACAATCAATAATGATTCTAATAATGATTTAATATCCCTCACATCATTATTCGATGTTGCGATGGCGAAAGTGTGAGAAAATGTTTTATCTGTCTCTGGCAAATGCCTATACTGTTCGATCAAATCATCAATTAAATCGATTGCTTGTTCTTGAATTTCTTTATCAAGATTGACATACATCATAAGATAATTTGCTTTTGGTATTGATAAAACATATCGTTTATCTAATTTCATTCTTAAATATTGAGCTAATTGAAAAACATCAACAGGATGAACTTTAATCATCATTAACATTGTTTGATCAATGATAAATGATTGCTTAACAAAAAATTTAGATAAATGCGCAATAATATCTTCTTTAGATTTTATATACTTAGAATAATCATCAAGTTCTAAATGTGGTTCAGAATAAATACCAATATAATGCTTAACTTTACCTGAAGATGTTGCCTCATTTTTGATTCTTAAAAATTTAAGTAATCCAATGCCACATTTAGTATTATTCCAAATATGACCTTCATAGGTTTTATGAATATCTCTCATATCATAATCAACTGGTAATCCAATCTCACCAATGATTTCTCGAGGGTTTTTATCTTTTAATTCATCGATATTATAGTCATAAAACTTTTCAAAAGCTTTATTCACATACTGAATTTTAATATACTGATCAGTAATCATAACACCATCATTGTTTTTATCAGACAGATACATATTGGCATTTAAAAGAATTCGATCATCACTTTTACTTTTTATAATATAGCCCATATATCCAAATAAGATGATGGCTACAAGGTTAATTAAGAAAATCGACCAAGAGTACCTAAGTGCATAACTTTGACTTGAATCTATTGCAGAATCCATATCAATTTGAGCGAAGATAGTGAAAAAAGAATCACTAGAAGTACTGTAATGATCGTTTTCATCATTATTTAAATCTACCACTAATGATTTTGTAAATCGATCATTATTAATCAAATCAATGTAATTATTCGCTTCGTTAGCGTCTGTTATTTGATATAACGATTTTGATTCATTATTAATTAACCAAACATAATCAACATTTAACAAACCTAATGATAGATTATCATTAGATTGATTTGAAAAAACTTCAAAAACTGATAGAAATGAATTCGCATCATAATCTATAACTATAAAATTAACCAACTCGCCATCGTGAAAAAGTGGGGCGGCTAGCGTTAAAATAGGAATACCATCTTGAATTTGCAAGGCATCTATATACAGAATTGGTTCTTCAAAATTAATGATTTCAGAAAAAAATGCTTTATTAGAAATATTGACGAGCCCTGACCCATCATCTATTAATAAATCATCATTAACTCTCGATATTTTAAATAATTGATTCCCTTCAATATCGACCAATGTTGAATTAATAAAAGATGTTTTATTATTCGCAATACGATAAACTAAAGAACGAAATTCCGAAAAATTATCTGGACTTTGATCATTTAAATATAAGGCTGCTTCATTAGAATCACGGATAACATGGATATCATCATGAACTGAAGTTAAATGTGTTGTAATATATAAATCAATATTATTTAGCTCTTGAGTGGCACTTGATAAAAGTTTAGATTCGATAGCTTCTCTTTGAGCATTAACCGTCGTTAAAAAACTCCAATTAATAAAAAAGAAAATTGGAATTAAAGCTAAAGTAAACCAACCAAAGTGTTTAATTGTTTCATTCACTTGGCGAAAGATGTGTTTACGCTTTTCTTTCATAACCATCCTCATTGAACATAAATTTATGCTATATAATTCATTATAACATAATTGAAATATCTTTTTTAATCTTTCAATCAAAAAAACAAGCAGTTATCATTGTGCTGATAACTGCTTATTTCATAATTATTCGATTGTTTCTTCTTTTTTTGGTTCTATACGTTGTTTCAATCCTTCTAATTTTCCGTGCACACTTGTGAAAACACGAATAACTACAAAAATTGTTAAAGCGATAATTAAGAAGTTGATAATTTCATTTATGAAATTACCGTAAGTCATCACAACAGCGTCTTCACTAAAAACAGTCATTCCTGTTTCCGTATCAAAGGTTGATGTACCTCTTAATAACCAGTAGAGATTCGTCGTGTCTGATTTAAACATCAAACTGACTATAGGCATTAAAATATCATTAACAAGTGATTTAACAATGGCATTAAATGCAGCACCAATGATAAATGCAACTGCTAAGTCTAAAACATTGCCTTTAGCAATAAACGCACGAAAATCATTAAAAAAGTTTTTCATTATTATTAGTCAAGCGGGCTAAAGTTTTCTTTAGTCACTCCACATTCTGGACAAACCCAATCTTCTGGAATATCTTCAAAAGCAGTTCCTGCTTCTATTCCTCCATCTGGATCTCCAATTTCAGGATCATAAATGTATCCACAAACATCACAAACATATTTTTGCATATTATTTCCTCCTTTTTTTATTCTTAAGTGTATTATAACAAAAAAAAAATATAAAATCATTATGATTTTACATTTTTATAATATCTAAGTTATCTTTTATTTGAACTTGTCTTAATTTTACAAGTTCTATTAAATCTTCTGGTATATCTAAATGCACTTTATAAATATTATAAATATTTAAATCTGCATAGGCTAAAGCATCAATTTCTATTGAAGCTGACAAATAATTTAAAACAGATTTTTCTTTAAATTCATTACGCCATTGATTAATCAATAACTGATCTTCATTTGTTGTCATATTATTTGTTACAACAAAATATTGATAAGCATGTCTAATTTCATGAAATAATGCGCCCATAATTTTGAGTTCTGATGCTTCGTTATAAAGCTTTTCGTTGAAAATAATCATTTGATTTTCTCGAGTAAATATCGAGATTAAACCATCATAGGCTTCGGGTAATGAAGCTATGTCCACTTGACAAGCTGGGCGATTTTGAATCGCTGCCATCTTGATTTCAAATCCTTCTAGTAAATCTATCGGTAGCATTATGAACTCACTTTCTTATTTAATTGTCAATCTGTAAACTAATTCATTTGGATTAGGTTTTAAACTGATTGGTTCGTCTGTAAATTCTTTGAAACCTAGTTTTTTATAAATATTGATTAATTCTTGATTGTCTAAGGTCGTTAAAATATCAATACTCTTAATTTCAGCTGTAATACGTGCATAGTTTATGACATGGTTAAGCATATGTTCTTCAGTTCCTATACCTAGATAATCTTTTAAAACATTAATGTCTAAAACAACATTACCTTCAGTAGAATCATCACGATGATAAATACCGCCACTTGCGACGATTTTTGTTTTAGTTTTTCCTATAAAAAGTTTTGATGTTATTTTACTTCTTAACTCTTGTAAATGTATTTCTTGTTCTTCTAATGATTTATCTAGACCTGAATCTTTTAAAACAATAAACTGATTTTCATCTTGAACCTGCTTTAAAAAGGCTAACAAGTCTTTAGCATCAGAAACTTTTGCTTCTTTTATATCTAAAATTTGATTGTCTTTCAAAAACTTCATAAACCGCTCCTTTCACACCGCATATTATAACTTAAATCAATATTTTTATCAACTCAATATATTATAAAACATACAACAATGTTGCTAGTAATGAAAATCTCACTCTAGTTTCATCCAAAGTGAGATATTCATTAAATAAGGGAGATTATATGGGCAATGGTTATAAAACCATATGACTAATATTATTCTAGTTCTTCTGTTTCTTCTTCGTCTTCTGTTTCTTCTTCATCTTCTAGTTCTTCTTCATCTTCTGTTTCTTCTTCGTCTTCTAATTCTTCTTCATCTTCTAATTCTTCTTCATCTTCTAATTCTTCTTCATCTTCTAATTCTTCTTCATCTTCTTCATCGTCTTCGTCTTCATCGTCGTCATCGTCTTCGTCTTCATCGTCGTCATCATCTTTATCTTTATCTTCAAATTCATACTCTTCTTCAAAGTCGCCTTCTTCAATAAAATAATGATAAATTATTTGACCATCAATTAACTCTTCAGTGATCACACCTTCTCCTTGAACACCATCGATATCATATTCAAGATGATAAGTAATGATATCAGAGATTTCTTTTGTCAATTCGTAAGTATTATTGTTTTCTGTCATTTCAAGTTTGACTTCATCATTTTCTCTTTTAATTTCAATGGTTCTTTCACTAAATCTTCCATTGATCATTTCTTCAATGATATACTCTTTTTCAGATTCATCACTTTCAATTACAGATTCATAAGAGATTTTAATGTAATTATCCCCTGATTGAGCTAAAATTTCAACTTCTAGAGATTCTTCGTCTCTTTCAATCTTTCCAGTTACGTCTAAAGAAATATTCTTTACAATCATTTCTCCGATGATATTAGACTCGTTCGTATTAGAGTATTTAAAAATATATGATTGATTATTTATTTGATAAGTCATTTGATAATCAAATTCTTCATTTTCTAATTCAACCACTTCAAAATTAGTAAAATCTTCTTCATCAATAAAAGGTTTCAACATTTGGAAATACTTGTCAAATGTTTCAGATTCTTCTTTGAATTTCGTACTCAATTCATAATAAGCCATGGCTTCTATGGTTGGTTGTAAACTGTTGATAATAATATTACCAGATAAATAAGTCGTTTCTACTATTTTTTGTTGGTCATCAGAACTCATTTCAAGAACTGATACTACTGGGTTAGGTGAAGGAGTAACAGGATCATTAAACAATGAAATACCGATAACAATCATTAATACAAGAGATAGTGCTGATAAAACCATTTTAAATCTGACTTGAGATAGCACAGATAAAAAAGTTTTCTTTTCTTCAATATTTTCTAAGACATAATGCATTGTTCTTGCTTTTGCTTGTTGGACTTTTCTTTCATCAATTTCGCGATTATATTTCATTATTCTCCACCTCCTTTTTTACCTTTTCCACACTGGATTCAATTGCCTTATACACGGTTTTTAGTGGTACACCCATTGTTTCTGATATATCTTTGGCAGATAAATCAGAAAAATAATGTAAAGACATAATTTGATAGTGTTTTGGTTTTAATACTTTTTCCATAGCTTTTAAAATTCGATCTATTTGTTTATCTTTAATAGCACGTTCTTCAACATCTTCAGATGATTGATTGATAGAATCATCATATTCATAAGTAAAATTATTTATTCGGTTAGATTTCTTACTTAAATAATTAAAGGTATGATTTGATGAAATTCGATAAATCCACGTTCTAAAACTTGCTTTATCAAAATCATATTTTTTTAAATTCTTGTATACTTTCATATATATTTCTTGTAACAAATCTTCTGTTGTCTCATAAGAATGAACCATATTATAAATATACTTAAATAATTCTTTATAATATTTGTCGATTAACAATGCATAATCGTCTTTTTGACCAGCTAGTATTTGATTAATTAATTGAATATCATCCATCGCTTATCTCCTTGATTTTATTTTATCATAAAGCAATAGAGATAACCACTTTGATGTTTCGTATATATATACAAGTATAAGTCACTATTTTCTCAGTTTTATTTAAATAAGGTATTTGAAAAAATATATATTTAAATAATTATTAATATGTGAAACTCAAATAAGCCCATATTTTAATATCGCGCATTTATATCTTAATATATAATGAAGATACTATATATATGAATGACAGCTTGTTATTTAGTAAATTTCCAAGAAAAAAACAGAGTCTCATGATGAAACTCCATTCTTAAGAGAGAAAAAATATATTTTTACCAATTTCGGCATAAAGAATATAAATTATTGTACTGTTGATTTTTCACCAAAATCTTCTACCTTCTTTTTATCTCTTGGATGATGGGAAATACTTGATGGTCCACCTATACAACCACCTTCACAAATCATCCCCTCTATAAAATTTCCTACAGGAAGATTTTTAGATAACTTAAACAAGGCTTTTTTACAGTCATCAATTCCATTACAAATTGTTGGATTAAGTATATAATTTTCATCATAATCTTTTATTAGAACATGTTTAATTGCTTCAACTAAACCGCCACTCCTAGCGAAGATTCTTCCGTAATAACTGGCGTCGGTCAATTCTATTTCACTACACTCACTTAACTGAATGTCTCTACTATCAAACAAAGCTTCTAATTCTTCAAAAGTTATAACTGCATCTATATAATCTTTAACATCATCATTTAGTGCCTCGCTTTTCTTTGCGATGCATGGACCAATAAACACAAGCTTAGATTTAGGATCTTTTTCTTTAATTTTTTGAGCTAAATATGCCATTGGTGAAGGATTATGAGATATATGTTTTTGAGAATCTGGATAATGTTTTTTTATTAATTGAACGAATGATGGACAACATGAACTTGTTAAAAAACTCTTGTCAATAAGCTCTTTAGTTTCTGATTTAGCGACCATATCCGCACCTAAAGCAGCTTCAATAATCAAATCAAATCCTAGTGTCTTTAATCCACCAAATACTTTTTCAATCGATACATCTTGAAACTGACTTGCGATAGATGGCGCAACCATAGCGTATAGTGTCGTTGATGCATCTTTTCTTTGTATTAAATCTATAACATTAATTATAAATGATTTATCCATCATAGCGCCAAATGGACATTGATTTACACATGCACCACATTGAATACATTGATCATTGTCAATAACTGCTATTTTATTTTCATCTATTTTTATTGCATTGACTTGACACGCTTTAATACAAGGACGTTTGATATTTCTAATGGCATCATATGGACATGCTTTTGCACATAGTCCACATTCTATACATTTTTCTTTATTTATCACTGCATGATTATTGGAATCAAGTGTTATGGCTTGCTTAGGACATACAGTTTGACATTTATTAGCCAAGCATCCTCTGCATCCATTGGAGACTTCATATCCTCCTACAGGACATTCATCACACGCAATGTCGATTACTTCTATTATATTTTTATTGTTGAAATCCCCACCTATAGCTAATTTAACACGTTCACTTAATATAGCATGTTCTTTATATACGCAGCATCTTGATATAGGTTTTTTGGTTGGGTTAATTAATTTTGGAATATTCAATAAGTTTTCAAATAATTGATGATTCCAAGCTTGTATTGCGACTTCTTTTAATACTTTATATTTAATTAGTTGAACTTTTGTATCAAATTTTCTCATGATGACCCCTAGTAATAAGTGACATTTATATATTTACCCATACTCTTTAATGCATTGGTTAATTCTTGTACTAATTGCATTTTGATATTAAAGTTAATTGGTAAATCAGGGTTTTGGTGGGCAGGATTAATGGCTTGTCCTACATAAAAATGAATATCAGTTGCTTCTTCAAACAACATTCTTGCCATTAAAGATGCGCCATCCTTTTTGTAACCCCAAGATTGATATTCTTGATGATCTTTCAGATAGTCTTTGGCGTATTCTAAAACTTTATTTATAGTTATAACACCTTCTGTTACTAAGTCTAGTCCTTCTATTTTAGCAACAGGTGGAATACTAGGATCTATATAGTCTAGTGTTGGAAATACTTCTTTTTTTAAATAAGTTCCAACCAATTCTGATGTGGTCCCACCACAAACGATGTGTTTTCCTGTTTTTGAGAAGAATAACGACATCATCCGATTCACATCTGAGCGATTTTTAGGAGGACCTATCATGACATGAACAGGTTCTCTTTTAATAACTCGCGCTATTGAAACTGTAGTATCATCGCCAGGCTTTCTATTATATAGATCAAGACACTGATTTAGTAATATATGAACTAAGGTCTTAGCAGTTAAATCTGCTTGGCTAAAAGCCGTCATATATTGTGCAATATCTTGTCTTTGCCAACCGAAATTTAATGTCTCTCCTACACCAGCGTGAACGCACCCATCACTCATTGCTATAAACATGTCATGCTCTTTGATTGTTAGTTTTGAGTAAAAGACTTTTTTTCCTGAAATTTCCATTTCAGTTTTAAAATAATCGAAGTTTTTACCTTCTCTAATAAGGATCACGTGAGGATTATCATATTGAATAATTTCTACACTTGTAGAATCTATAAATCTTAACACAGTAAATGTTGAGTATGCAATATCTCTTACTTTACAAATAGGTAAAGTATGGGCAATAGTCTCAATACATTCTGTTAAATCCATACCTTCCGAAATCATTGTGGATATAATTTTTGAAGTTAGTGTCGATAAAATGCTTGCTTTAACGCCACTACCTAACCCATCAGCTAAAACTAATATTTGCTTATTCCTTTGGTTGATTAATTCAACATGATCTCCACATAGTGTTTCCTTATATTTATTCAAACTTCCATAGTCTATTTCAACAAATAGATCATTCATTTTGGATTTGTTCCTTTAATTTTGTCAAAGCTATTTTTGTTTCAGCTGCAGTTTCTCCTAATAAAGAAGCTATTTCCTGAACAATACGCATTTGTTTTTCAACAACAAGGTCTGTCACTTCAATGGTTTGTTGATTCAAGTGAATTTTATCTTTTTTATGCTGAATATCATTGGTTATATCATCAATTAAAACCATAAATATCTTAAAGTTGTTATCATAAATAATTGTTTCTTTTATGTGTTTATTGTATTCAGCAAGATATACCTGTTTGCTTAATTGGTTTTTTTGTGTTTCTAACACTTGGTCGAATTTTTGAACATCCAACAAATTTTTAATATGTTCACCGAGAATATCTTTTCTTCTTCTTATGTTAAATATTCTTTTTGCTGTATTATTCAACTGTTGAATTTCTAAATTTTGATTTAACACTATAATACCCGAAGGTGTATGATTTAATATATTATGATAGAAGCTTTCTGCTCTTTCCTTTAAAAAAGGTAAACACATAGATAAATCTGCTTTTCCTTGATAAACTGCAATAGCTTTTTCTTTACATGTATTATAACCACATGATCCACAATTAAGTTCATCTTCCAATACATGTTTTCCCATTTGATTTAGTATTTCTCTGATCTCAAAATCTGTTGGTAGTGAAGATTTCTTTTGAATAGGTATAAATGTTTTTTGGTATAGATTATTATCGATACTCAATATATCCAAATCTAATTCCCCCCCATAATCCATGACTCTTAAGTAATCTCTTAAAGGAGTTTTATGATGTTTTTCCATAATCGGACCGTTAATACAAGATCCTTGACAAGCTGACATTTCAATAAAACAGTTGTTAAGCTCGCCTCGTTTAACATCTTCAAGCGTATGTATGCAATGTTCAACACCATCAATTGCAATATATTGATAATCAGATCTTTTTTTGTTTAGGCTTTTAATGATTCCTCCGGTTGTTGGAAAAAATCTTGACTTATAACCTAAATCTTTTTCTTTTTTAACTTTAATTTGAATGTTTTCTTCGATTAACCAAGTGGTCAATTCTTCAAAAGTTAACACACAATCAACAACTCCTTGATAATAGTTTGCTTCATCCTTTTTTGCGATACAAGGACCAATAAATATGACTTTAGCATCTTCAAATCTGCTTTTGATTTCTAATGCATGAGCTTGCATAGGTGAAATCATTGGTGCTAAATATTCAATTAATTCAGGATAATATTTCTGAATTAACAAATTCACTGAATGACATGCTGATGTGATAAATATATTGGGTTTCTTATGATCAATATATTCTTGATATTCATTTTTTATGAGTTGTGCTCCTATGGCTGTTTCTTCGACATCATAAAACCCTAAACACTTTAAGGCTGATTTCATTGATTCGATATCAGCGCCATCGTAATTAGCAACAAATGATGGTGCTAAACTTACAACAACTCTTTCATTTTGTTGAATTAATACTTTTGCCTTTTCTAAATCGTTTGATATCTCTTTTGCGTTTTGAGGACATACAACATAACAGTGTCCACATAATATACACTCATTACCCACTATCTCGGCTTGGTTTCCAGAGAATTTAATCGATTTTACTGGACAATTTCTGATACACTTATAACAATTTTTACAATTGTTTTTATTTAATGTTATAAACTGACTCATAATAATTCATTTTCTTTTAGAACATATTGATTAAACATATCTTTTGCATTATTCTTATTAACAGAAATTGTTTGATCATCAATCGAGACATTGACGCCTTTTTGACATTCTCCCATACAAAATTTACCTACTAATTTAATCTCATCTTCTAAATGGTTTTCTTCAATTAGTTTTTGAAACATTTCTACGACTTCTCTTGACCCTTTAAGATGACAAGAACTACCAATACATACCTTAATAACCATGATTCTCCCCCAATCCTTGATTAACAAGAGACAATAAGAATTCTCTTTCCTTTTTAATTCCATTTTTTGATCTTGCAGCGGCTACTATAGGTAACCATGACATAATATCATTGATAGAAGTATTTGTTTTTAATATATAATTTTGGATATAGATATCTGCTATACCTTTATTAAATTCAATCCACAATTCTAAATATGTATTACAAACATCAGCTAATTGTGAACCAATCGATGCATGTGCCCAATCAATAATAAATGGTATAGAATCTTCACTAATAATTATGTTAGCAGGAAAAAAATCTCCATGACATAAATATAAGTCTTTTGGTTTTTTATTGAGTTCTTGTCTCAGCGCTATTCTTTGTGTTGCGGGCAGTTGAGACATTTCAATTTTATACCCCAGCTTATCATTCATTTTAGTTAAAATTGGTGCTTTCGTATGATGAACACTTATTTGTAAATCAACAAACATATCTAAATATTCCTGGAACTTATCTTGATTTTCTTCCATAAGTCGTTGGATAGATTTTCCTTTAATAAATGTCAATTCTATTGCCCACTGATTGTTTTCTTCATGAACAGATAATAATTTTGGAACGTTTAATGTTGTTTCTTCTACTTTTGCTAGGTTTAAAGCTTCATTTAAGATTTGAGATTTTTTATAATGGTGATTAAACATTTTTATGACTCTATCCCCATGTTTATATATCGTTTTATCTGTTCTAACACCGATTATTTTTTCGTATTCAAACATTTAGTTCACCTGATCATTTAAGTGTTTAACTAAGATAGATAACGAATCAGCTAGGTTCTCATTTTGAACAATAACATTATCTGGAACATTGAGTCTTATAGGTGCAAAATTCCAAATTGCTTTAATATGTTGTTGAACAAGTTGATCACAGACTTCTTGTGCGCTTTCTCTTGGAACAGCTATAATACCAACATCAACTTGATTTTCTTGACAATATTTTTTTAACTCACGAATATGCATATGGCCTGTTTGACTATCAAATCCTTGGGTAATATGAATGTTGTATTTTTTAAACCCAGGATAGTGATATAATGCTTTTCCTAATTGACCTAATCCAATAATCACTGCATTTGTTTTTTTATCATAGCCCATATATGTTTTAATATCGTTCATTAATTCTTTAATTTCATAACCTATTTTTGGTTTTCCATTATAAGAAATCTTTGCTAAATCTTTTCTGACTTGGACTTCACCTAGATTAAGTTCTTTAGAAAGTGATGTCGCAGATATATAGTTTTCTTGACAAATTTCTAAATAGTTTAAGTAGATAGGAAGCCTCTCTAAAAACGCTTCTGACACACAATTTTGCAGCATAATTTTTTCACCCTTAAACATCTTAACAAATAGATTATTTAAAGTGAAATATCAAATAAGTATATCGATATAACTATATCGATATAGCTATATATAAATATAGTCTTAATAATATCTGAATATATCTTTTTCCTCAATTAAGAAGAATAAAAGCAGTGAATATTAAATGACTATCTCATATAAAAACATACGATTTTAGACAAAATCATTTAATTTTAATTAAAGTTTTCTAATAGATAATCTACAATTTTAAGTTTAAACAAAAAAATAATCAGCTAAATTAGCTGATTATTGGCTTAAAGTTTTTCTTTTTGCTTTAACAATTTCATTAAGGAAATCGTGGTCTAAACTTGTTAACTGATAATCCTTATGGTGGATTAAAACATCTTTATATATTTTTTTATTGCAATGACATTTTTTTTGAATTAACTTATATTTATCTAATAATTGACTTGGTATTGGTGAACCCCACATGTAAGTAGAGTGAACTGTTTCTAACAAATCAAACTGACTGGCACGCTCATAGACATAAATCCGTTTTTTCACATTATCAGGTAGAATCTCTTTTTTTATATCAACCGATGATAATGATGGGACATATGGATCTGCGTGGGCAATTTCAGTGTATGGTATTAAATCATTTTCGTCTATAATATCTTGGTTAGCCAAAGGATGATCTTTTGACATAAGAATAATATATGAAAACTCAGATATCAATTCAGATTTTAATCCTTTTTCTTTTAATAAAGCTTTGAAGTAATTTTCGTATGATGAATGATAGCGAATAATTCCTAAATGGTAGTATGAATTTAAGATATTTCTAATAGCTTTCAATGAATTTGTTTCTTTATAAAAAATCTCACATTTTTTACAATCATCAATTTTCTTAGCAAATTCAGAAAACGCCTGAGAAATATAACTAGCTCTTGGTACAGAGATTGAAAACTTTAATTTTGATTGTTCTTCATTTAGATAAATGTTTTCAATTTCATCTACTTCTGAAAGTATTTTCTTTGCATAGTATAAAAACTCTTCACCTTTCACCGTCACTTTCATACCTTTAGATGTTCGCTCAAATATTTGTATATTTAAAGAACTTTCAAGGTCTTTAACTGCTCTTGAAAGATTTGGTTGAGACATAAATAGATTTTCTGCGGCTTTAGAAATAGATTTTGTTTTTTCAATTTCACACGCATATCTTAAATGCAATATATTCATTATTACCACCCAAAATATTATAACATACTGATTAATGTTATGATATATTAAAGACAAAGAATTTTTACTGACTATTATAAGTAAATTGACCACTTATTTGTGGTCAATTTTTTTATATTTTTTTGTTCTCTAATGCTTTAATTAGGGCTGGTATGACTTTTGATCCATCGCCGACTATTCCAATATCAGATACTTCAAAAATAGCCGCTGATGGGTTTTTATTTATGGCTATAACTAAATTTGAATTTTCCATACCACTGACATGTTGTATTGCACCAGAAATACCACAAGCAATATATAAATCAGGTCTAACTGTTTTTCCTGTTTGACCAACTTGACGTTCTTTATCTAACCAACCGTTTTCAATAACAGCTCTTGTTCCTGAAACTTCACCTGTTAATAATTCAGCTAGTCTTTCAATATGCTTCATATTTTCTTTAGACCCAATACCCCGTCCTGCAGAAACTAAAACATGTGCATCTTCAATTCTAATTTTTGCTTTTTCTTCTTTTACTTCTTCTAGGACTTCTATATTCATATCCGTTTCTTTTAATGAAGCATCTATTTGAATAATTCTTGCTTGATGATTACTTATTTTTTCTAGTTTTACCATAACGCCAGGTCTTACTGTCGACATTTGAGGACGATGGTCTGGGCATATAATTGTCGCCATTAGATTTCCTCCAAAAGCCGGTCTTGTCATTAATAATTGTCGCTCATTACTAATATCAAGTTGAGTACAGTCCGCTGTTAAACCAGTATGTAATCTTGATGATGTTCTAGGTGCTAAATCTCTACCTAAAGTCGTTGCGCCAATTAGAACAATTTCTGGTTTAGCTTGGTTAATAACTGTGGTTAAAGCTTTTGTATATGGTTCGTTAACATAAATATTTAATAGTGGATGATCTACTGAATAAATGATGTCGACATCATATTGGTTTAAAATTTCTATTTCTTTATCTTGTTTATATCCAATAATACAAGCCATTAAATCAACATCTAATTTGTCTGCTAGTTTTCTACCTTCACCTAATAACTCTATACCTACTGATTGAATTTCATTATTTCTTTGTTCTATATACACTAATACACCTTTATATTTATTCATAACAACCTCACAGAATGTAACTTTCTTTTAGTTTATCAAGTATTATTTGAACAGCATCTTTTGGACTGACTTCAAATAATTTTCCAGCTGTTTTAACACCTCTAGTATAAGATTTTTTTACTCGAGTTGGCGATCCCTTTAATCCAAGTTCTGACTCATCAAGTTTTAGTATAGAGTTATCCCATACTTCCACTAAACCTTCTCTAAAAGCGTGATAAATTTTGCTTACTTTCATGTATCTTGGATGATTCATTTCTTTTAATACAGTAAGTAAACAAGGTGTTTTTACTTTAATTAGTTGGTAACGGTCTTCAAATGACCTTCTAACGATTAGCGAATCATCTTTAAGCTTTATATCATTAACATATGCAACACTAGGAACACTCAAATGTTCAGCAATTTGTGGCCCAACTTGTGCTGTGTCACCATCAATTGCTTGTCTTCCTGCAATGATTAAATCTGGTTTGATTTTTTCACACGCTTTTGCTAAAACTAAACTTGTGGCCCAAGTATCTGAACCAGCAAAAATCCTATCTGATAGTAAAATGGCTCTGTCTACGCCCATAGCCAGACATTCTCTTAATGCTTCATCTGCTTGGTTAGGTCCCATTGATAAAGCAATTACTTCAGTATTACTTTCGTCTTTGATTTTTAAAGCAGCTTCTAAACCGCTTAAATCATCAGGATTAATTATTGATTCAACACCTTCACGAATCATTGTTCCTGTTTGTTGATCTATCTTAACATTGGCTGTATTAGGCACTTGTTTTACACATACAACTATTCTCATTAGAATTTCCTCCTATTTCAATAAATATGAAGAGATAACCATTTTTTGAACTTCTGATGTACCTTCATATATTTCTGTGATTTTTGCATCTCTCATCATTCTTTCAACCGGATATTCACGTGAATAACCATAGCCTCCATGGAGTTGAACAGCTTTATTAGTTACTTCTACAGCAACTTCTGATGCAAATAATTTAGCCATAGCTGCTTCTTTTGTGTAAGGGAGGTTGTGGTCTTTATTGAAGGCTGCTCGATACATTAACATTCTAGCCGCATCTATCTTAGTTGCTAAATCTGCTAAAACAAATTGTGTGTTTTGAAATTTAGAAATAGCTCGATCAAATTGTTTTCGTTCTTTAACATAATTTATTGTTTCTTCAAGAGCGCCTTCAGCTATACCACAAGCTTGAGCTGCAATACCTATACGGCCAGCATCTAGTGTTTTCATAGCTATTTTGAAACCATAACCAACTTTACCGAGAATATTTGATTTATGAACACGAACATTATCAAATATTAGTTCACATGTAGCTGAACCTCTAATACCCATTTTCTTCTCTTTTTTTCCTATGGTGAATCCTGGCATATCTTTTTCTAGGATAAATGCTGTTATACCCCTTGTTCCTTGAGAGGGATCAGTCATAGCCATAATGACGTATATATCTGCATATCCTGCATTTGTAATAAATATCTTTGATCCATTGATGATATAATCATCACCATCAACTTTAGCAATTGTCTCTTGTTTAGAAGCATCTGTGCCTGCATTGGGTTCTGTTAAACCAAACCCACCTAGTTTTTCTCCTTTAGCTAAAGGTTTAAGGTATTTTTCTTTTTGTTCTTCAGTACCAAATTCGTTAATTGGCCCAGCACATAAAGATGTGTGAGCTGATAAAATAACACCTGTTGTTGCACACGCTTTTGATAGTTCTTCAACTGCCATAACATAGCCAATATAATCTCCACCCTCTCCATCATACTTTTCTGAAAAAGGTATTCCCATCATACCAGAAACCACCATTTTCTTTATAGTTTCTTCGGGGAAACGTTCTTGTTCATCCACTTCGCTGGCGAGTGGTTTAACTTCGTTTTTTGTAAATTCTTTCAACATTTGTCTTAATAGTAGATGCTCTTTGTCGAATCCTAATTCCATTTATTTATTCTCCTTGACTATATTTTGGGGGTTTAATAATAGCAAACCCATCAATGACTATTTGATTGTCTTGATTTTGACAGTAAGTTCTTAATTTAACTTTCTTTCCTCCTATAATTTCAACAACTTCAACAAATGCTTCTATCTCGTCATTAAATTTTACAGGTGCTAAGAATTTTACTTCTTGAGATATATAGATACTTCCCATACCTGGCAATTCAGTCCCTAATAATTTAGAAATGAATCCGACAGATAACATGCCGTGAGCTATCCTTTCACCAAAAATACTATCTTTAGCGTATTGTTCGTTCACGTGTTGGGGATTATAATCCCCTGTTACATGTGCATACTCTAAAACCATTTCTTCAGTAATTTTTTGCTTTACTGATACTTTTTGTCCTATTATAATATCTTTAATCTCAATACTTTTCATCAAAACCTCTTTCAATAATATGAATATTTATTCACCTATATTATAACGCTAATTTAGTAGCTATTCAAAGTTTATCGATATATGAATATGTGATAAGTATATAACTAAAAGTATATATCATTTTTTTCTTAGAATATTTATTGTATTTTAAATGATTTCTCAATATTTCTTATCTATAACACTTCATTTTTATTATTTAATATTAATTGTAATTATGTTTATTCACATACACATGCATTTGTCTTATCATCTTTGTCAATTCAACATCTATTTCTATCTCCAAACATAAGGAAGATTTCTTCTAACTCATCCATAGAATGATTACAAATTCATTCTATTCATTTTAGATAGTCATATAATAGATTAACACAAGAAAAAAAGGCAATTCACATGAAATTTCGTGATTGCCTTTAATTATCTATTGTATTGATTATCTCAATGTTAAATAGTTTCTATTTTACGATTAAAGTTCTTGTTCTTCTGTTCCTTCTTCGTCATCATCGTCTTCATCTTCGTCGTCTTCATCTTCGTCGTCTTCATCGTCATAATCGTTGTCGAATTCATCTTCTTTTTCTACAACACGTTTTTCACCATCTTCTTCGATTTCATACTCATAAACAGTATTTCCATCTAGATCAGTCGTTGCTTCAATTTTGATTTCGCCTTCAACGCCATCGATAACATATTCTAATTTATATTCAGTTTCTTCATCATCTGATTCCATTGAGAATTCATATGAGTTTTCACCGTCTATAATTTCTAATTTGTATTCATCTTCTTCGACTTTAATTTCTACTTCAATCTCAGTAACGACACCGTTAATGTCCTTTGTAATTGTGAATTCAGTTTTTTCTTCGTCTTCTTCTAATTTGAATTCATAAGTGATAGTAATTGTATCTTCACCATTAACTGCAACCAAAGTCATTTCTCTTTTTATTTCTTCGTCATCAT
>CAYWUZ010000024.1:0-27959 GCA_964461565.1 uncultured Candidatus Izemoplasmatales bacterium
AAGATAACTTTGATAAGTATGTATTGTCTATGGATAAGATAGATTTTTCACAAAATGGAATCATACATAAGAATATAGAAGACTTTCTTTTAGAATAGTATATTATTTAGTCAAGCTAGAATTTTATTAAGAAATCTGTTGGGGTCTAAATAGAGCTTAAATTTAATGCCATAGTGATATTTAATCTAAATTTGGCGCTTAAAATATTTTAATTTGCATGCCTTTCACGCATGCATTCACGGGTTCGAATCCCCTATGGGTCACCATCATATAAATATAAAGTTAGCTTAATCGCTAACTTTTTTTTGATAAATACTTATATTTTGGTTATAGTCTAAATAATATAAATTATTTCAGTTGATTTCGATCATAATCTAAATAGATGCGAAAAAATTAAAAATTATTATTTAACAATGTATACTTTAAGTATAGAGTTTTTCAAAAGATAGATTTAAAATAGATATAAATCCAAAATTTATTGTATATTAGGAGAGTTTGATATGGATGCAGTATTAGCAAAAGTGAAAGCAAAGAATAACGAAACTTTAAAAAAAGGAAGATTAGTTTTACTAAAAATTGGAGGTGCCATGGTTCTGTTAGCCATTGTCCTACTCATTATTGATAATGATCAATTTTTAACTCCAGCGGTATTGTTGATTTTTTTTGCATTTGTTTTGTTAATCATCAGTCTATTTCTTATCGCTTTAAAAGCAGCAAACAATCAAAACACGATGATAAAGAATAGTGTGGATATTGTTTATCAGAACTATATGAAAGCCTTGAACAATGAAGAAAATCAAACATATTTCTTTGAAACGGACCAATATGAGGATAAACCATGGTATTTATTACCAAGTTACGCCCAAAAAGATATCAATTATTGTTTATGCGACGAAGATGAAAACATTAGGCTTTATCACGGACAGGCCTATACAGCGGCTGGCAATCCACCGCGTCGAACCATATATTTAAATGGGTTATATATTATTTTAAAAGACATTAAAGGTGATATTCAATATCGTGATCAAGAAAGCTTTAGCGGGAAGATTATTCAGTCACTTAAAGGTGTTTATGGAAAAGATATTCATGATGTAGATCAATATATTCGAAAAACGCGATATAACTCTGGTACCTTCTATAGCCATAGTGAAGAAGAAGTTCATGAGGTAATTAAAAAATTAATTTCAACATTAAGAAAAATGTCATTTATCCAGCGCTTTAGTGTCGCGATTAAAGAGGGTGAATTACATGTCGCGATTGAACAAAAAACGATTAGACTTCCTTATGTTCGAAAATATACAGAAATAGAGCTTAATGAGATTAAGCGTGTTTTAGATGAAAATGTTGCATTAGTAAATGAGATTAAAGATGTTGTTTCAATCAATGAGTCATACATGGTTTAGGATTATTTGATTTTTGTTATAATACTATTCATTGGACGAATAAACATCATTGTACGACAGGAAACAGTTAATATTCATTAAGCGGTTAGAGGGAATAGAATTCCCATATAGTTTCTATCATATATACACAAATAGATAATATTTTTATTGTCTTTTTTTTTGATTATATATTATAAAATTTTTAATAGATGTAAATCTAGTTATTCTCAATACAAAAAAACATACTAGATGTGATAATCCAGTATGTTTTTTCTTATCTTGTTTATATTAAATAATAATTTATGACTCTCTTTTATAAGAAACTATTATTCTACATCGATAGTATCATCAATATTATTATCAAACTGATAACTTGGTAAGGTCACAGAATTAAGAATATTTTCAGGATCACTGATTAAAGATGCTTTAATATATGAGTTAGAAATAGTGTAGAAGTATTGGTCAATAAATTTAATTTTATATACATAAACTTCCTCTTCAGTATTTTGGTCATGTGTAATAAATCCTGATTTTGTTAATCCATCGATTTCATCAAAATGATAGACTAAGATTCCACTATTGTAATTATAACCTGTTTCTTGACTATAATCATAAGTTGAAAATGGTAACGCAATAATACCTTTTGCTAGACTAACAAGTAAGTCTTTATGATTGTAAGTTGCAGAACTCCAACTCCATCCAAAATCCTTATAATCAAAAATGACTTCATCGAATACAAGAGGATTCGTTTTATCAGATATATCATAAACAGAGATTTTAAGTCCGTTGGTGCCGCCATCAGAATCTCCAAATCCGATACCTAACATATAAGTGTCATTGAGTGGTTGTAAGTAAGAACTAAATCCAGGAATCTCAAGTTCGCCTTCTTTGAAAGGATTCATTGGATCACTTAAATTAATAACGTAGAATGGGTCTGTTTGTTCAAATGTGACAACATAACCATAATCACCAACAAAGCGTACACTTCGAATAGTTTCTCCTGGTTTGCCAAGGTTTTCAATGCGTGAGACTTCCTCTAGATTTTCATCAAGAATAAAGACACGATTATTAATATCTTCACCCCACCAACCAGATGTCGTAGCAATTCTAAGGTATCCATCTTGTTCATCCATTGAGAATTGATTTAATGTATATCCTTCTACAACGCCAGTTGTTACATATTCTAAATCAGCTTCATTAATACTGATTTTTTGTATTGCTGTTTTTGATTCAACAACAAAACTTGATACGACATCATCTTCAGCGATTGGTTGATAATCATAGATATTTCCAACTAAGTAGATGTTATCATATGAGACATACAAGTTATAACCACTGTCTCCTAACATAACTTCCATATCCACAGTTTCATTCGCTAAATCTAATGCATAAAAACTAGTGAATGAGTTAGGTGAAGTACCTTTAACATATGAAATATTGTTATATTCAACAGTCATTTTTTCATCGTTTACTTCATAATATGGAAGATAATTATCCACGTTGATGTCATCATTGTAAAAAGGAACCCAAGTGTTTGTAATAATATAAATTTTGTCATTGATCTTACGAGTACCAATGAGGTTTCCTGATAAATCATATTCACTAGTTAAAGCAAAATCATTGTTTTTATCATAAACATAAACTTTAACGTTGTTGTTATAGCCATACCAGTAATCATAATAGTAAGGTTCGACTAAGTCATCATCACTACCAATGATAGGGACACAAGAATACTCATATTTTGAACCAATGACAATTAAATAATCATCATCAACATAAAGGCCTGTTACATACATTCCTGTAGGACATGATGTGTCATCATCTACATAATCAATCACTTTGTAATTAGAGAGAACATCTGTTCCTTGTGATTGAGTATATGCTAAAGTGATGAATACTTGATTATATTGCATTTGATAAATGTATTTACCATCTGTAATGACATTATCCATTTCATCGATACCCTGAACTTGGACATTAGTTTCAGAATAATCATCACTACCTTGGTCATTTTCGGGTTGAGCTGCCCCATCTTCAATAAACCAATCATCTACAGTTGAATTATAAGTTCCCCTACGTTCATTAAATTCATTGTATATGTCTAGAATATCATGGCTACTACGGATTTCTTGTAGATTACCTGTTGGTATTGTTGGAGTATTTCCACTTAACGCAATGATTAATGCGAACAGTAGAATAGGTGCTAGCGCAGTTGATGTTAATATACCAATGCGCTTATTGAAGCGTTTAGGTTCATTAATAATACGCATTTGTGCATGCTTTTGTTTCAATAGTTTGTTCAAATTAATTTCTTTAACGATTTTAAAACCTATGTAGACGACGAAAGCGAGTACAATAATTCCAGCAAACATATAATACGGATTTTCTAAGAATAACATAAAATACCTCCTTATAGCTTAAGTGCTTCTTTGAATTTTTTTAAATAATAGCGATTGACTTCACAAAGATCACCATTATCCATTTGTAGTTCAAGTTTGTAATTTAAAAGAGCGCGAATGTAGTTAATTTTTCCTATATTAACAAGACAGAACTTACTGACCCGGATGAATTGTTTATCTCTTAACAATTCTTCCAACTCATATAATTTCATTTTCACTGATAACTGAGTATCATTAAGGACAACATATACTTCATCTTCAAGTGTCGTTATATATTGAATATGACGACATTCAACACGTTTTTGTCCAAATTGATTGTATCCAGTGATATAGATTGATTCTCCTTGAACAATCAAATCCAATAAGTCATTTAATTTAGGAATGTCACTGTGATTAAAGACAATGTTTAATTTATCGTCTTCCACTAAGTCCTTGTCATCAGTGATGACATAAGAGTACTTCTGTGTTTCTGCTAAATTTAACCGCTCTTTAATGATGTTATGTTTAGCATGCTTGACTTTTAATTTAAACATATGGCTCTCCTTTTGAAGTCGCTTATAGTTTAGCACTTCTTTTTTTAAATATAAATGCTTTGAAGGTATCCTACATATATTTTACACCAAGCTACAGGAATAACCCAAACATTTATCTATATGGCTTAATTTTTACAATAAAAAAAGTTAGAAATTAATCTAACTTTTTACATTTATTAATAGTTTTTTGAAATCCTTAGGCTCAAAGCTATTCATTCGAATAACCCCACCCAAATCTTTATAATTGATTTTAATATCACCGATTTTTTCAATTAATAATAATGGATGTTGTTTATAGGATACCATTTGAATTCGATTCTTTTTAATTAGAGTTTGTTTAATAGTAAAGGCGCCTCTTTGAAACAGATAAATATTATCTCCAATAGTGAAACGGTGATTTTTTAATCTTAAGATAAGACCAAAAGTTAATATTATAAAAACAATGATATTAATCATGATTGGTATAATAAAGTCAAAAACATTAAATGAAAATATAACATAAGGAAGCACACTTATTAGAACCATTGGTAGTATTGGAATATAAAGGAAATTTAAATTCTTAAAACTTTTCGGCTTGTATTCCTCTTGGTTATCATTTTGCTTATATCCTAGAAAATCTACTAGTATGTTTAGAGTTTCTATGTGTGTTATTGGAAGAAGTGATTTACTTTCAATTTTCATTTCACCAGTGTTTACTTGATCACCAATACCTAAGGCTGAAACATTTAATTCATAATACCCTTTTAATTTATAAAGGAAAGATTGGGTAATATGAATGGCGTTAACTCTCTTTTTTGAGAGTTTAAACTCTACTTTATTTAATAGTCCATATTGATAAGTAATGTCGTCACCCTCAATATATAAACGATAATGATAATATTTAATGAGATTATATAACATCATACCTAGTGAAACAACAAGTATTGAGATAGTATAAATAATCACTAAAATGATAAATGATTCTATTTGCTTGACATCTTGGTCAAAACTAATAAGAGCCATGATAAATCCAAAAAGAAAAACACTTATTGCTAAAAGAAATGTTAAGAAACCTGGTTTTAAAATTCCCATAGCCATTAATTTAGTCCACTTAGGTTCATAGAGATATTGATTGTTTTCTAGAGACATTTGATTAAAGTCTTCAGGTGAAGGAAGTGTAACAGGATTATTATTCTTTTTTTGTTCAATAAAATTCTTTAAAACAGGTGCGTATAATTTATCAACGACAATATGAGCTTCTGCCCCTAATGTATTTGTTGTCCCTGTATCAAATTGAACTGTGGATAAACCAAGAATGATATCTCTAAATCTTCGTTTAAGAGAAATAGTGTGGATGTTTTTATAAGGGATATTAATTTTCCTCTTAAAAAATAATCCTCTTTCTACCATAAATGATTTTTCTTGGTCAGAAAACAAATATCTTCTTAAGATTAACCAATAGACAATTAATTGCGCTATTAACGCACTTAAAAAGATGATTGAAATGACAAGTGATTGTTGATTGTTGAGTTCTAATAATTCTTCTTCTCCTTGTTCATACAAAAGACCAATACTAAAAGTAGCTAGAAAGAAAGCAGCGAAAATAGATTTTAAAACATCATAGATATATTTCCTTTTCGCTATATGATACTTAGGATTCATCTTTCATAACCTCATCAGAATCTAAATATACTTGAAGTTGAACACGAATTTGATGGATAACTGAATCTACTTCATTTTCAGGAACCCCAACAATAAATTCATTTGATCCTGCAGTATAAATAATAACTGTTGTTAGTTTAAACATTGTTTGGATAGGGCCTTGGAATTTTTCTATATGTTGAATTCGCTTAATGGGTATATAAGCATTTTTTCTGAATATAACACCTTTTTTTATTACTAAATAATCATTATTGATTTCATATCCATATAATTTATATACATATTGTGGTATAAGAAAATTAAAGATAAGTAATAAAACAACGATAATCGATAAAAGAACAATTGAGAAAACCTTTATAATTGGTTCGCCAAACATACGAGTCGGTAATATAATGACTGTTATGAGCCCAATATAGAACAAACTTGAACCAATAGTTCGAATAACTATATGATATAAATTGATGTTTTTTGATAGTTTTTTTTCCATGTTTTACCTGATACTCTTTGAGTATTTGCCTTTCTTGTTTAGTAATTAGATTATATCACGAGAGAAGATATCTAATCAATCATAGATGAAAAAAATATATAAAATATTCAGTTTTTAATTCATAATCGATAGTTTTAATAAAAAAATATACTTGTATAAAATTTATTATTTAAAAACATTGAAATAATGGTATACTAAATTGACTTTGATTTATTAAGGGAAAGGCCCATTCTATAGCAAGTATTATTTTTTTTAGGAGACGCAGATGAATAATAGTCAACTTAAAATTGCTTATTATTTAAATATCAGAATATTATTGATGATTTTATTTCAAGTAATGACTTTTATATTATTAAAGAATAAGGAATCTCCTTTTGAATTATCTGGGTTTTACTGGTCAATCCAACTCACATTAGTTAATCTTCTATTATTGGTTATGATGGTTGTATTAAGTAAGAAAAAGAATATGTTTTATTTTTCTTTTTTTAAGCAAATGAATAAAGAAAATTCTCTATATTCTATAAAGATAATCATTCCATTAGTTATTCTAGCAATGGTTCCTAATATTTTGTTGTCTATTTTAATTTATGGTGATTCTCAAATAGGAACAGCTTTTTTAATTCATAAGATACCACTCATATTTATGATTATCAATTTAACTATTTTTCCTATTTTACAAGGGTTGGTTGAAATACCGTTTTATTTTTCATTTATTATGCCAAGAATTAAAAATCTTAGTTCTAATAAATGGTTGTATATTGGATTACCTGTCATATTCTTAAGTTTTCAGCATGCATTTATGCCATTAAGATTTGATTTGACATATATGGTTTATAGAAGCTTAATGTTTTTTCCTTTTGCTATTTTTATAGGAGTTTTACTCAATAGGAAAAAGGAAATATTACCTTATCTTGTAATATTACATATACTGATGAATGCTTCTTTATTTATGATGTATTTCGTTAATTAAAGTGTCGTTTCAAATCAATTAAAAAACATATCACCTATAATTCATTTGAATAATGTTTGTTTGCGTTCATTCCAATAATCAAATGGATTATTTTTTTTATGTTTAAATTTTTTCGATAAAGATGAAAAAATTAATCGATAAAAAATAGAAAGAGAGAATTTTATGGAAAACAGTGTTATAAAAGAGACAAAGACCTACAAGTATTTATTGGTAGGGATGATTGCTTTTGGTTTTCTAGGATTAGAGTTTTGAGTCTTGTTTATCTCAAGAATCATTGATGGAAGAAGTTTAGATCAACTTGGTAATTGGCCGATTCATTGGTACGGAGCCATTGCTCATTGGGTGATCACAATCATTGTCTGGCTTATTGGAGTAGCACTAATCACAATGTGGGCAAAAAAGAAAGATATTCTAAAGGACTTGGTAGATTTTAAACATTCAAAGAAGAGTCTATACTTAATTCTTATAGCTTTTATTGTTGTGATTGCTTCGGCAATCATACAAGCGTCAATTGACAATCGAAATATACCTCAACTTGTATTGGAATATAATGGATTTGTCAAAATGTATGGTGATTATGCCTTTATTGTGACATTATTTCAAGTTCTTTACTATTTTGCAGAAATGATGTTAGTCTTTATTATGATTGTTATGTTTCAAAAATTCGGAGAACTTGTATTTAAGAATAAGTATATTCCTTATGGTAGTATTGGTTTAATGTTCACTTGGGGAATGATTCATTTTCTATCACATCCTGAAGGTGCTTTATCAATAACAATATGGTCTTTAGTACCAGGACTATTATATGTTTATGGTGAAAAACGATTTATACCAGTCTATGTTTTACTTGTATTAGGTTTTATACTATAAACTCAAATAGATTGCTTATATGTTTCTATAAGAAGGGAAACTTGATTAATGAATGGATTTATATTACTCATTGGGTTATTCATATTAGAGATAACTTTATTGGTTATTACAATCAAAACAAGGAATAAGCAGCATATATTAATAAGAAATACCAGAACACTATTATTTTCATTTCTGATGAGCTTGATCATTTTTGATGTGATATCTTTATCTTTTCGTTATTACGGATTATTGCTAGTTTTATTAATATTTATCGTATCCAATCATCTAAAATCTCTAAATCTTGAATCTAATCAAATATTAGTAAGCACTAAATCACAAATAAGAAAATCAATATTTACAATCATTCTATTTATGTTTTTGAGTTTGCCTTTTATTATTTTTCCTGATTATAAACCTCTAAATACAACAGGTATATATCTAGTAGAAACAAGTCAATTTGTCGTTGAAGATAATAGTCGACTTGAGTTGTTTTCTAATAATAATGATTATCGACAAGTTAGTGTCCATGCCTGGTATCCTAAAGACAAGAGTGAAAAGTTTCCTTTAGTGATTTATTCACATGGAGGTATTAGTTTAGAAACAAGTAATGAATCCTTATTTCGAGAATTAGCGAGTCACGGTTATGTTGTTTTTTCAATAGGACATCATTATCATAGTATAGTGACTAAAAACCTTGAAAATAATAATGTTTGGATCAATAGAGATTACATGGATGAACTTAATCAAGAAAATGCTAAAGATAATCCACAAGAAAGTTATATTTTATATCAAAAATGGATGAATTTAAGAACAGATGATCTCAACTTTATTATTGATTATACAAAAAATGAAGTGAATACTAGTGATTCACTATCTATATATAATCAAATAAATACTCAAAGAATAGCAATGATGGGACATTCCTTAGGTGGGTCAGCTGCTTTATGTCTTGGTAGAACAAGAAGTGATCTTTCAGCTGTAGTTGCTTTAGAATCACCTTATATGTGTGATATCTTAGGTGTAGAAGAAAATAAATTTATGATTGATGACAACACTTATCCAGTGCCTGTGCTTAATATATATTCCGATAGTTCTTGGAATCATCTTTCTATCTGGCCTCAATATATTCAGAATAACATAATGTTAGCACGTAATGATTCAGTGGTGGTGAATATACATATTGAAGGTTCAGGGCATTTTTCTTTAACTGATTTAGCCATAACTAGTCCGATAATGACTAGAACACTAAATGGATTTCCTACAAATAGAGATTCAAGGGAAACCTTATATATAATTAATGAAGTGACTCTAGATTTTTTGAATAGGTATTTAAAATAATAAATAGTGATTAATGGATAATAATAAAAGGCGATGAAAATCGCCTTTAATTATATATTTGATTAAATGTTATTCTCTATTGTTTAGATAACATATACTAATCTTCAATTTTATTCCACTGTCCATAAAGGAATAAGTCATTATTAATATTAATATTTGAATTGAACTCATTCAATAAATTTTTATCCATATACCATTGAGTAATACTATATAATTCCTTTTCTGGGGTGTATATAGTTAATTGAGAATTATTATTAATTGACATTGAATCTATTAATTCAATTTTAGATAAATATACTAGTTTTGGAATATAAGCATTTAAATTTGAGTTCATACCAAGACCACCATATCGATTGTATCCCCATCCAAATATTTTACCTTGTGTCGTTACAACAAAAGAATTTATTGTACCAAGGCTGATAGTTTTTATTGAATCGTCTTGAGCAAGTGAGAATATATCGGTTATAAGATGAGGAGTGTCAATACTATCGTTTGAGTTGATTCCAAGTTCCCCATATTCATTTTGACCCCATATGAAAATATTGTTTGAAGAAGTTAATAAAGACGAATGATTACCACCCATTTCAATATCAGTGATAAATTCATCGGCTTCTAGATTAACGTAAGATGTAATGTTGGTTGGTTTTGGATAGTTTTCAGTTGATTGATTTCCAAGAAGACCCTCTCCATTAAACCCCCAAGTAAAGATATTTCCTTTATTTGTTAAGGCAGAAGAATGAACAACGCCTAATGATATTTTTTCAATAGTTTCATTATCTGATAGTTCAAAATATGGTGTGATATTGATTGGTGTGCTTGAATCGATAAAACTGTCATTTCCAATTTGACCATAGGCATTATCTCCCCATATATATAATTGATTTTCAGTTGTCAAAATCGCAGAGTTCGTGTTACTAAGTTCCACCTGCTGTATTTGTTCATTTGTTGAAAAATCAAAAAATGACGTTATATCTAAAGGGAGAGGCTGTTTTGTGGTTGTCTCGTTTCCAATTTGACCTTTTTCATTATTCCCCCACATAAATAATCTACCAGATGATGTTAAAGCAGAAGAATGGAAAAGACCTAAATCAATACGCTCTATATATTCGTTGCTTTCTAAATTAAATTCACTTGTGATATCTTTAGGCACAGTTTCATTTGAAGATGGACCATATGTGCCATCACCTAGTTGGTTATGATCGTTATTCCCCCAAATGAATAACCTGTGGTTTGAAGATAAGGCAGCTGAATGCAAGGCTCCTATAGATACTTGAGTAATATGTTCGCCTTCACTTAAATTAAAAAATGAAGTGATTTCATTAGGGATATGTGAATCCTCTAGTGTTTCATTTCCTAATTGTCCATATTGATTAAATCCCCATGTAAATACTCTGCCTTTAGTTGTTAATAAAATTGTATGGTAAAAACCAGCATCAAGATAAGCAATGTCTTCATCAACATCTAAATAGTTATTGTGAGACAATTGATAATTCTCTGAAAAAGCAAAATAGGATACTTGATGTGTAGTGATGTCTGTTGTTTGAGTGTTAGTTGATTCTAAAGTTGTATTTGATGTTTCATCATCTGTTAAGCTACATCCTCCAAGAAAAATAACTGTTAACAATAGTAATATAATAGTAATTCTCTTCATATAAAACTTCCTTTCTTTTTTTATAGTATTATATCATTGATGATTAATAGGTTCAATAAAGGACTAAATTTTTGTTTTTTTAAACTAATCACACATAGATGGTCTTTAACCATGATATAATTGATATAACTTAATCTCTTAATACTTAGATTATAGAAACGATTTTTATAATTAATTTTCATATTTAATTTTATATGTGAGGTATATATGGCAACTTTTATTTTCTTTTTAACTTATATTTTATACACAACTGCATTAGTTTACTTAACTAGTTTGTGGTTTTTACCATTGTGGCTACTCATTGGTTATTTTTTAGGATTTATCACGGTTTTATTAGTTTATTACATGCATGTGCCTTTAGTCTTGGTATTGAGACCTGATCATCCATATAAGACTTATTTATTAAAATCTATTTCATTTTTCTTGAATAAATTTATATTTGGATTAGATATTACCTATGAAGGTATAGGTAATATTCCTAAAGATGGAAGGTTAGTAGTTTATTCAAATCATAAATCATATTCAGATGCATTTCCAATCATTCAAATTTTTAATAGGGCTGTTACTTTTACACCAAAACTATCAATTTCTAGATTACCTTTAGTGAGTTTATATCTTAAATCATATAAAGCTTTTTATATTGATCGTAAAAATATAAGAAATACAGCCAAATCACTTAACGAAGCTATAGAAACTGTCAAAAGTGGTATGGCAATGATTATTTTTCCTGAAGGTAGTGTTAAACAAAGAGATCACGATTTAGTGACAATGATGAAACCTGGTTCATTTAAAATAGCTTTAAAAGCAGAGGCTCAAATATTACCAATTAGAATTGATGGAAGTGATCGAATTAGAGATCGATTCCCCTTTAAAAGAACAAAGAGAAGAATCACTATATTAAAACCAATTGCTTACGATGATTATAAAGAAAAGAATACCCATGAAATAGCATCACTTGTTATGAACACTATTAATCAAGCAAAAGTTGTTTTTTAGTAAAATATTTATAAAAAATCCATATCAAATTGATGATATGGATTTTTTTTGATTATGGATTTAATTTATAAAAACCATAAATGGTCATTTCAATTCGATACTCATTATCAATAAGAGATTTTACAGTGACTTGGTCTATATAAAATAGTTGATCTTGATTATATAACAATTCAAGAAAATCAAAAAGATTATCCAAACTGTCAATGGTTATAAGTAAATCAATTTCTTTAATAACAATATCATCAGGTATATTAATTGATAGTGGGTTTGTACTGGCCACATTGATATTGATATGGTCATCTGTTTCATAGTTAATGCCAGATATATAGATTAATGTAGATATATCTTCTTCTATATCATAGTCAAATCGTTTATATTGAAAACCCGCATCAATCATACCTTCGGTGATAGTTGAAGGATTTTCATTGTTCATCGTTATAAGTAATCGATTAATCTCAAGTTGTAAATCTGCCGTTTGACCTTCTAGATCTTCAAGTTGATTTGTTTGAAAATAGTTCATCAAAAAATAAATAGGAACCAATAAAATGAAAATGACTAATAATACATAAAATGGTCTTACCTGAGTTTGCTTTTGGCCAAAAACATTAAACTTACGCATAATTAATCACCACCTCAATCATTCCTTCTGAAAGAATGGTTTCTATTGGTTGATTCGTTATCCAAGCATCGTCATTATCATTATTATCTTGGATACCAAAACGTTCATAGATATCAATGATGTAATCGAGACCAGCTCGTGTAGAAGAAGCTTCTATAACAATCGTCATTGTTTTTTCTTGAACATTAAAACTAAAATCAATCATAGTTATATTCACTGGTAAAACAGATGTCAAATCTTCATATTGATTAACAGGCAAATGATTTTGTTGAAGAAGAATATCTTCATAAACATTAATTAAGCGATCAGTAAAAAGATCATCGTTAATAGAATTTTTTAAATCATCTCTTTTTACTACAAGTGCTTGGTTAATGTATTCTTGTTCAAGAACAGCTTTACGGTTTGCCATATAAGGGATATATATGATAGATACAAGCGTAAACAAAGCAATCGCTAAAACAAAAATATAATAACCATAAGTTTTTAATGGATTCATTCGGTTTAAAGTAAAATCAATAATTTTTTTATCCTTTTTACGGTATAAAATAATTTCGTTAGAGGCATAAGGAACAACAATACCTTTTGAAATTGAATTAAAAAAGTCGTTATATGTTTCAATAGAAAATAATTTTGGATTCAAATCTTTTATCGATGGAATCATTTTATTGATAATGTCATGATATTCAATAGTTTCATTCAGATTAAAGACTATAGTTTTTGTTATTTTTTCTTTGCCTTTTCTCATATTAAATTGGAAATAATTAGCAACACGCTCACATATTATTTCAAATTTTTTGTATAAATCATCTTTTTGACCTTCACATTCTTCAATAATACCAAAGACAAGTTGGTCCTTCTCAACAATTTGAATTGACATTTGATTATCATATAGACTAACCATCATAATGTTTTCATTATAGAAGTTTTCAGTTTTATCTGCGATTTCCATTAAAGCTGAAACAGCTAAATCAAAAATAACATCTTTAACACCAAGTTTTTCTAAGACATCATAATAATCTTGTAATAAATTTTCATCCGCTATATAAAGTGAGACAGTAAAAGTTTTATCATCCTCTTTTTTAATTTGATGAGAAAGAATTGATTTGTTAAAAGGCACATGAAAATCTTTACCAAGTTTATCTTGAAAATACTCATCAATTGTCTTGTTTTTTAAGTCCACTTTTTGAATTATAAATTCTCTTACCAGAACATTCTGATCTTGAACGACTAATCGAACATATTTTGGTTTTATATGGTGAGTTTTCCATATGAGTTTTAATTGTTGTAATAGGTGTTCAGGTTCTTTAATATAACCGTTATCAATCACACCAAAAGATAAGTTTTCTTGGCCGTAAACAAGGTGTTCATCACCAATCATGCCACCAAAAAAAGCGATACCGTTGTCAGTTATAAAAAGTCCTAAAGGATTTTTGTTTTTTGCCATAGAATCACATCCCTAATAAGTTTAAGTACCAATTAATGATATTATCGCCAAACCAGAAGCAAACCATTGTAGCGATTGATATCATAGGCACAAAGGCCATTTCTTTACCTGGTTTGATACCGATTGATAAAGCGAATATTAGCCCAATGAAAGCTGAGAAGAAAATTGATAAAAGTCCTTCAATTAAAGAAAGAGAAAAACCAATCATTAAATATAATTTAATATCTCCGCCACCGAGTGCTTGTTTTTTAAAAACAGCTTTCCCTACAATAGCGAATATAAATAAAATGCTAAATAAACTGATGGATGACAATAGATAAGACCAAAAATCATTTTGAATAATTCTTATCAACATCATCATAATTAATCCGACAATCCATACTCTATCAATGACTTGGTGATAAAGAATATCACTCGTACACTCTGTTAGTAAAACAGTAATAAGTATAAACGAAAGAAGAAGTTCTAAATTAAGGTCTTGGATCCATAAATAAGATAATAAAAACAGACCACCACCAAGTAATTCTATACCTAGATATCGAATTGAAATTCTATGGTGACAATTAGAGCATCTACCTAAATGAATAAAATATCCAAATATAGGTAACACATCTAATAGTTTTAGTGGATGATTGCAGTGCTCACAGTGACTTTGTTTCTTGATTGATTCATTTTTTGGCATACGCATACCTACTAAATAAGCAAACGAAGCAAATAAAGATCCTAAATAAAATATAAAGATGCTATAAACGATTGTCATATCATATTCCTCTTAAGTGTATTATACCGAGAATTGTTAATTCTGTCTATTGATAATGAAAAAGAAGGCCTAAGCCTTCTTTTTGTATTTATTGATTATTAAGCTGGTTCTGTATAAACAAGATAGCCGTTTATCCAAATCTCATCTGCCGCTGTCAGAGTTATGTCTCCATTAGTATCAAAAATATCTTCAGTTAACCATGAAGTTCCGCCTGTTTCAGCATCCATAATAGTAAAATCTTCATCTACTGAAATGTTATTACTATCAATCATATCTTGTAATGAAAATGCAGCTGCAGGTTCTTCAGCTGTTGCATAAAGTCTAGCTGCTTCTTGAATGTTATCCCATTCAGCGTTTGCTGCTTTTTCTCTTGAGTTATCAATTAGGTTACCAATAGTAGGTATTGCAATAGCTGCAATGATTCCTAAAATAACTAAGACTGCTAGCAATTCAACAAGTGTAACACCTTTTCTGTTGCTTAGTAATTTTCTCATAATTTTTTTCTCCCTTTTTTTATTTTTTATTTCTTAAACATAATATATTATTACAACTTAATTTTATCACATTGTAGACTTTTGTCAATTTGATATTAAATTTGACTACCTAAAGAGATTAATGGCAACATAATTGCGAGAATCATGACACCGACAATTGCATATACAACAAGTAATAAAATTGGTTGTAGTGCGTTTTTGAGTTGTTCTACACGCAAATCAGAGATACCGTTATAGTATTTTGCTAAATTCTTCATTAAATTTGGAACATCACTCGTTTTTTCACCAGTCGCAATCATTTTAGACATTATAGGATCGATGTAAGGACTTTGTTCAAATGCTTTAGAGAATAATTGCCCATCTTCAACATAAGCGATTGTATCTGAAATGATATCTTTGTAAACAACATTTTTTATAAAAGATTCAATAATTTTTAATGCTTCTAAGGAATTTACACCATTAGATAACATTTGCGATAATGCATTCGCTATCATAATTTGATTATGCATTTGAATGAGTTTACCGATAATGGGTGTTTTTAACAATATTATTGTAAAAAATACATGTGATTTCTTATGATATTTATTTAAAGCATAAAATGAAAACGATACGCTAAAAATAATAAGAATTATTATAAATATATATGCTTGAAAGAAATCACCCACATCTAAGAAAAATTGAGTTATACCAGGTAATTCTGCATCTCCAAAAGACGAAAACAATACTGTGATATTGGGGAAAACAAATAATAACATACCTACTGCGATTAATATCGCAGCGATTAAATAAATCGCTGGCATTCGAATAGCGCCTTTAATACCATTTGATATTCGAATCTGATTATCATAGTATTCCGCCATTTGTAAAACCATATGTTCTAAGTCACCACTGATTTCACCAACTTGAACCATTTGAACGAGTAGTTTTGGAAATTCTTTTGGTCGTTTTGATAATGCTTCAGAGAAACTATAACCATTATATACTTCATGATATAGTTCAAAGTATAATCTTCTTAAATTCTTTTTATCATTTTGTAAGGCAAGTAATTCAAGTGCAGATAATAATGTAACACCTGATGTTAATAAAGAACTCAGTTGTTTTAAAAAGAAGACTAAGTCTTTTTGTTTTAACAAAGGACCAATAGTAATATTATTTAACTCCGTTAATATATTGGTATACTCCTTAATTTGTTCAACTTTATAGTTTTTATTCTCCAAATACTTATAACAGATATCACGGTTAATCGCTTCCATACGGCCTTTAATGATTTTGCCTTCTTTGTTTTTTGCGATGTATTTATAACTTCTAATTTTCAAGTTATCACCCGCTATTCCTTAGTAACTTTCATGAGTTCTTCCATGGTTGTCAATCCAGCTTTCACTTTATGTAATCCAGAAGCAATGAGTGGTGTAAGACCTTCTTTTATAGCTTGGTCTTCTAAATCATGGTTGGTTGCGTTCTTAGCGATGAGTTTTTCCATTTCTTTTGATATCGATAAGATTTCAAAAATAGCAATACGACCTGCATAACCTTTATAATTGCATGATGGACATCCTTTTGGATGTTTAAGATGATCTACTTCGATATGATGTTGTTCAAATAATTTTTTTTCAGATGATGTAATCTCCACATCATATGAACATTCAGGACATAATTTTCTAACTAAACGCTGTGCGATAACTCCTGATAATGATGAACCAATTAAGAATGGTTCAATTTCCATATCTAGTAACCTAGAAATGGTTTTAACAGCACTATTGGTATGGATTGTTGATAAAACTAAATGACCTGTTAAACTTGCACGAATACTAATTTCCGCTGTTTCAACGTCCCGTATTTCACCAATCATAACAATGTTAGGGTCTTGTCTAAGAATAGATCTCAATGTATTTGCGAAGGTTAAGTTGACTTCTGGTTTTACTTGAACTTGATTAATGCCTTCAACTTTAATTTCTACAGGATCTTCAACAGTAACAATATTAACCCCTGGTTGGTTTAATTCATTTAAACAGGCATATAAAGTTGTTGTTTTCCCTGAACCAGTCGGACCACTCACTAAAATAATACCATTGGGATCACTAATCATTTGACGTACTATTTTTTCTTCTTTTTGTGATAAACCTAAAGATTCAATCTTATTCAATTGGTTCGAAATATCGAGAATACGCATAACCACTTTTTCGCCACGAACAGTAGGAAGCGTTGAAATTCTTAAATCTAAGTTTTTCTGTTGAATAAGCGTTTGAATACGACCATCTTGTGGAATTCTTGATTCAGTAATATCCATATTGGCCATGACCTTTATCCGACTAACCATTTGTTTATGAATTTTTATCGGTAATTCCTTAACAACATCTAAAATACCGTCAACACGATATCTTATCAGTATTTTCTCATCGAGCGGATCAATATGAATATCGCTTGCTCTTTGGAAAACTGCAGACGTCAGAATTTGATTAACTAGTTTAACCATAGGTGTTGTTTCAATATCAGATTTAGATGTTTCTACTTCATCAAAAATAACGTCTTTCTTAATACCTAATGCTTCAAGCGTTCTTGTAAAACCATAATATTTTTCTATTTGACTGATAATATCATTTTTAGGTGCAGAAAAAGCAATAGGACGTAGACCAGTTAGTAAGCGTATTTCTTCAATGACTTCAAAATCTAAAGGATCCGAAGTAACAAACAATAATTTAAACCCATCAATTTTAAAAGGCATAATATTATGTCTTCGACAAAATGCTTCATCAATTAAATTAAGAACTTCTTCATCAATAGTTATATTTTGTAATGAAACTCTTTTAACACCTGTAGATTCTTCTAAAGCTTTTAATATTTGATTTTCATTAGCGATTTTTAATCTTACCAAAGTTTCGCCAAGTCTTTCAGATTCTGTTTTAGACTTTAAAGCTAAATCTAAAGATTCTTTTGAAATAATATTTTTTTCTAATAAAATATCGCCTATACGTTTAAGTGCCATCTATTCAACCTCTTTCAAAACGACATTTTCAGAAACAACTTGGTTCATCACAGGATTATATTGGTAAAATAAAGTTTCCGAAATAATATCGCCATTGGTTAATGTTGTTAACCTAATGGTTTGAATCACATTTCCATCAACCCCAGGCGTCAATATTTTTTGGTAAATAGTATGTTCAAGTGTATCTTCAGTAATATAGATAGGATCTAATAGATTTGAATCATTAATATATACTGTATCATAGTTAATCACTTGAATATTTTCATAGGTATCATAGGTGTAAATGGATGGACTTCCAATGATTTTAACAGTTATTTGTTGGTTTTCTTTGATCAATTGAATTTGGAATTCTTGATCAAAGCTATTATAGAATTGTAAATCATATCCGCTATTATTTAAAATCATCACGTCCACTAAAGTAGAATTGTTATTTAGACTATTAAATAGATAGTAATTGAAATGTGTTTTTAAAGATGCATCTAAGATGATAGAAGCTAAATAACTTAATGTTTCATTATCTAAACTATAATCAGCAAATTGATCAATCAAAGAAAACATAGACATTCCTTCAATCGTTAATTCTAGATTATCAGGTAATTTATCATATAGTTCTATACTTGGAACATCATACAATTTTTCAGTTAAGATGGTGTTGATAAAGTCTTCTTTCATATAATTATCTAAATTGATATGAACTAAATAATGGTAACGGTTAAGATGATAAGTCAAATCATTGAATAACTGAGTAACATCAATTTGAGTTAAGATATCATCACCAAATGTAAGCGATAATTCATTTTGAAAAGCTGTTTGATCAATCAATTCAAAAAAAGCTAAATTATTGGTATTAGGCTTAATTTGCGATAAAGTTTCATTTAAATTTAATCTGACTAAAGATAAATCAAAAGCCGTAGTATTATTTTGATAGTTAATCTCATAAGTCGCTTTCGTTTTAAAATCATTTGTGGCATCATTTAATATACTAGAATACCCATTTGTATTATCACCTAAGTAAATATGAGCCACACGCGTGCTTTCAGCACCTGCGCTTGTTTGAGGTGAGGCGATGATTGTTATTGAGAATGTCACTGAAATTATTAAGACAATTAATGAGATAAAAAACAATAGATTATTCTTTATCCACTTCTTTGTAATTTCCATTTAAGCCCTCCTTTATTTCATTATATCAAAAAAACCACCGATTAAAGCGTATTATTTCGATTAATATTTAATTATTTTGAATATCTATTATATAATATAAACATAAATAACGAAGGAGGTAAGAAAAAATGAAACTTTTAAATCATAAAGGAATGACTTTAGTTGAAACTTTAGCGTCAGTTGTCATACTTTCATTTGTTTTTACCGTCGTTATAACCATTATAGTTAACATAAGAGTCCAAACCATAAGAACAGAAGAACGTGTCGTCGCCATTGAAGTTGCTAAAACGATTAGAGATCAAATAGAAGCAGATGTTGATTATATCGATTTAATTGCTCAAATAGAAAATAATAATTTATCGATTACCATAGACAACTGTGAATTAATTACCGGATGTTCTTGGTTTGCTTATGAAGTCGGTGACGATGTTTTCGATGAAGAAGTATCTATAGTTTTTTTACAATCAACCACAGATAGTTTATTTTATAATCTCATTCATTTTGAAGTGAGAATTCATTATTTCAAAGATGAATTTTTAACTGTGGAGGGGCTTATTTATGAATAATAAAGGAATGAGTATTGTTGAACTCTTAGCCGCTTTAGTTATCATGAGTATTGTTGCTTCTCTCTTGGCATTGTTAATTTCAACCTATCAAGATGCAAATCAGTCAATCTCTGAATCGTCAAAAGCTTCGATAGAAGCTACACTTCTAATCCAAAGTATCAAATCAGATTTAGAAGAGTTTTCACCAACTAATTATGAATTGTGTGTTGAAGATAATTGTATTATATTAACAAAAAGTTTTGCTTATGTTTATAACCAATCAGGCATTGAATTAGAAGTTTATGATCCTGTTCAAACAAACGAATTGATATTTGAAAATCAATCACTTTCTTTTGGTGGAAATATTTATATAATAGATGATTTTGTTTTAGCTGATACAACGTCAATAACTTATCAAGAAGACAATCAACAATTAACTATATTTATTAACTTTACTTTAGTTTCAGAAACAAATACTTATAATTATACAATGTCATATTCATTTGATATATTAGATACACCACAATAATAAAGGAGGTGCTATTATTTATGAATAACAAAGGAATGAGTCTTCCATCGATGATGGCGATTATCTTCTTTTTAATTGGATCTGTTCTAGCTTTACTCTCATTAAGTTATAATAGAGCTTTTTTAGTTGAGAAAAACATAAAAACTTCTGAAGAATATGTTAATTCAGTGAGTAAGATAAAAGCAATCCAATCGATTATTGCAAGAGATCAACTAACCGAAGAAGTTGAGATCGCTGCTTTAGCAAGTTATTTCAATATAGAGTACAATTTACCTAATGATGCAGTCTATCGTTTTTATCAAGAATTAGGTGAAGTCGATAGAGTCGTTTCTGGATATTTAGCAACAAGCACAACGGTCGTTAATATTTATGATGAAGTGTTTATTTATACTGGAACTGAAAATAACTTTGATTTATCCCCAATGATTAATGCAACTTCTTTATTATCTGAGTTTAGTCAAGAATATATCTCTGATACATTTCCTAGTTTAACGATTAACGGAGACTTTTCTTCTTTTGATTTGATTGTCGATTATTACAGAAGTTTAACCAATGACTACTATCAATTAGAACAACCATCATATATAACAAATCAAGTAAATCCGACAATTAATAATCATATATTTATTGATGGAGATGTGTTTTTAAATAATAAGAACTTAACAATTGCGGATGGATATGTATTAGTGATAGATGGAAACTTATACACAGATAATAATGTTAATATAACTGGGAATATCATTATAAATGGTAGTTTTATCATTGACGGAAAAAATAAGCAAAACAGACAATTCACAGGAACTTTTTATGTTAATGGTGATGTTGAGGTGGCTAGAAACACAACAATAGGAACACAAAATAGGCCAAGCTTTTTAATTGTTAATGGGGATGTGACTTTAGAAAATAACATCACTATATATGGATACGTTATCGCGAATTATTACCAAGGGCAACAAGGTCAAAATTATGTTACTGGAGGTATTTATACCTTTGATGAATCCTCTCAAATTAACGAAAATAATCTTACAGCTAACCCAGATATCACAACTGAGGATTTAGAAGCTTATGCTGTAACGACAACAATTATTGTAGAATCAAGCTCGGGAGAACTGACTTTTACTTATACTGAACCAAGATTTGAATGATAATTGCTTAAAAAATACAATAATTTACGGAGGTGTTTTACTTGAATAGAATAGAAAAAATAATGATAATTGCTTTAATAGTAGTCAGTGTACTTATGTTATATAATCTTTCCTTAGCACATTTATTAATTTATAATCAGTATATGTTGTTTGAAGGTTGGATTCACTATATATTCTATGTCTTGGCTATTTTTGTACCTATGTACATTTTTTTACAATGGCTTTTCAAAAAGAAACGCCTATATTTGTATTTAACCGGTTTAACTTCTTTACCAATAGTAGTGTTTGGCATATGGTTTATTTATATGATTAAGGCTTTAGGAGAAGCCTTATCTCAATTCTAGTTTATAAAAAAGTATTATAAAAGCCACTTTTTGAAAAAGCGGCTTTTATTTTTTTCTAATTTCATCTTATTTCAAAATGAATAAGTAATTCCTAGCCTATGGGGTTTAATATCATTGATTAAATACCTATAAAATGGTATGATATCATTGATTTGAATACATATGGTTTTATCTGATTTACATGTCACATTTAAGAGGTTTTCAAATGAAATTTACAAAAAAATCTATTGTTTTAGCAAGTATCTATATGATCTTTTCGTTTGCGACTATTTCTTATTTCTTTTATATGGCATATGATGTTGTGGAAGATAAACAAGAAGAGTTGTTGGTATTAGAATTAGAAAATACTATGAATCAAATTAGTCAAAATTTCTTAGAAATAGAAACAACTTTATATAACATAGATAGCCATTTAATGATTAATTCAGATGAAAGTATACTTCTTGATTATTTAGTTGAAATTGATCAAGAAAGTGAAGCTATAGCATCTTTATATTTAGGTAAAGCAGATAAAACAATGGTTAACTCAAGTGGCTTTGTTCCTGGCCCTGATTTTGATTTAACGACAAGAATTTGGTATATGAGCGCCGTTGAAAGTGAAGATATAATTTTTACGCCATCATTTATTAATGCTTCTGAAGACAGAGTCATTGTGACAGCGGCTAAAGCAGTTTATAAAGACAATATATTTATTGGAGTCATTGCGGCAGATATTGATGTGAGAACCATTACAGGTTTTGTTTCTGAAAAACAAATAGGTGATGATGGTTTTGCTTTTCTCATCGATAAAAACAATCATTTATTAGCTTACCCTGATTTAGATATCGATACCATAGAACTCAAATCAGTCGATTACCTTGAATCAGATGTGTTTGATTTTTCAGGTAGCGGTATTAAAACTGATTTTTCAATGAGGGGTGAAGTCGGTGTTTTTGCCTATAACACTATTCAATCAGATGAGTATTTTCTAGGCGTATTTTTACCCAACAATGAATTTGCTTCTAGTCTTAGAATTATGTCAATTATCTTTTTTTCATTAACTGGAGCGATGATATTATTAGCCTTGTTCTTGGTATTTATATATAATTTAAGAGTGAGAAAACCTTTAGAAATATTAATCGAAGATATTGAAAGTATTGATATTTCAAAAACCACAGACTACCGATTACCAGAACCTCAAAAAGATGATTATTTGAACATTAGAAATGCTTTAAATCGTACTTTAGACGCGACAGATTTCTTTTTCCAAGAAAGACAAGATGCGCTACATCAATTAGCCATTGAAAATCAAAGAGTTAAGTTATTGGTAGAATCGGCCGCAGATATTATTTTTGAAATTGATATGGATAAAAAATATTTATCTGTTTTTGGTAGAGGATTGAACTCGTTAAATTTAAAATCAAATGATTTTATCGGCAAGTCTGTTATTGAAATGTTTGGTACATCAGGAAAAGGCAGAGATATAGCCTATAGCAAAGCCTTGAAAGGCGAACATAGTATTTACGATTGGGAACAAGTGATTAATGGAAAAACCTTATATTTCGAATCGTCTATATCACCTATCTATGATGAAAATAAATCCATAATTGGGGCTGTAGGTATAACAAGAGACATTACTGAACCTATGCAAAAACAAAAAGAAATTGAATACATTAGTATCCATGACTTTTTAACAGGACTCTATAATCGAAGGTATTTTGTAGAAGCATTTATTAATGTTGATAATGAAGATAACTATCCTTTAGGCATCATGATGATTGACTTAAATGGACTTAAGATCTTAAATGATGCTTATGGACATGACGCTGGAGATGAAGCACTAATCAAGGTCGCGACAGTTTTAAAAAACATTTCCGGTTATGGGGATATCGTTTGTCGTATAGGTGGAGATGAATTTGCTATTTTATCTACACAAACAAATTCAGTAAAACTTGAAAAACTAAAAGAAACAATCCGCTTAGAATTAGCAGATGAGTTAGTTGAAAATATACCAGTGTCAGTGGCTATTGGTTATGATATCAAAAATAATAAAGAAAAAAGTTATGAAGAATTAATGAAGTATGCCGAAAATCTAATGTATAGAAACAAACTTACTGAAGGTAAATCTGTTAGAAATAATTCGATTAAAGCTATTTTAAAGACTTTAACAGATAAATTTGAAGAAGAAAAAACACATTCAACGCGTGTGAGCGAATTATGTAAAAAAATGGGTGAAGTTCTCCATATTAAATCTGATGATTTAAAAGAGTTAGAAATCGCTGGATTATTCCATGATATTGGAAAAATATCAATTCCTGATAACATTTTACATAAACCAGGAAAACTAACAAAAGAAGAATTTGATATAGTTAAAACACATACAGAAAATGGATATAATATCCTTAGAGCCGCAGATGAATATTCAAATTTAGCTGAGTATGCATTAACGCATCATGAATATTGGAATGGACAGGGTTATCCTAGAGGTCTTAAAGAAAAAGAAATACCATTATTCTCAAGAATTATCTGTATCGTAGATGCATATGAGGCAATGACCTCTGATAGGGTTTATCGTAAACGAATGAGCGAAGAATATGCGGTTAATGAGATAATTAAATTCTCTGGAAGTCAGTTTGATCCTAAATTAGCTAAAATATTTGTAGAAAAAGTATTAGAAAAACGTTTTGAATAATCAATGAATGAGTTAGCAACAAAGCTAACTCATTTTACTCGAATATACTATTCATTATTATTTTAGAGGTGAATGATGAAAGAAACAGAACTCTATGAACCAGTGAAGTGTTTTTTAGAAGGAAGAGGATACTCAGTTAAGGCTGAAATAGATTCTTTAGACATCCTCGCTGTGAAAGAAGAAGCGTTTATTGCTGTGGAATTAAAAGTAAATATAAGTTTAAAATTAATCTATCAGGTGATTGAAAGACAAAAACTAGTAAATGATGTTTATATAGCAGTTCCAGAATCTGCAGTAAAATCTCATAAAAAAAACATGAAAAAATTACTTTTATTATTAAAAAGATTATCTATTGGTTTAATGATCGTTCATGAAAACACTGTGGAAGTAAAACTTGACCCGATAGATTATAACTTAAACTTAAGCAAGAACCGTTCTAAACGAAAACGAACAAAGTTAATCAATGATTTTATTCAATTGAAAAGCAATAAAAATATTGGTGGTTCTAAAGGAAAAAGGATGACTTTGTATAAAGAAAACGTCATTGAAATTGCTAAAGTACTTAGTGATAATCCTGGATTATCACCTAAAGACATAAAGGAAAAAACTGGTATCGAAAAAACATCTTCAATATTACAAAAAAATTACTATCAGTGGTTTAAAAAAATATCTTATGGATCCTATGCTTTATCAGATGAGGGTGAAAAGGAAATACTTAAATATATTAGTCCTCAAGATATTGATGAATTGCTAGTGAAACATATTGGATAATTTGGGTTATTATAAAAAAAACCAAAAATCATTGAATTATCGAATGCAATTTTATATCTTTTTTGATATAATATTAGAAGTCTAAGAGGTGTCATATGGAAAAAACAAAACGAAAATGTTCAATCATCTTATATTTAATGACTTTTTTCTTTTTACTTTATCTTGAAATGGTCTTTAAATTAAGTATAACGAGTTTAAAGCCTGAATATGTATTTCAAGTCATAGCTTTTACCGCAGCTTATGCTTTAATTTTTCTGATTTTTGTCAGATTATTACCAAGAAAAATATTCAAGACCTTTATTATCGTTTTAGTAGTTTTAATTACTTTATTATATTTTTCACAAGATATTTACTATCGAATTTTAAGTGGGTTTTTCTCATTTGATATTGCTGGTGATGCACATAAAGCAACGGCTTTCACAAGTAGAATTTTTAAGAATTTAGATTTTATTCATATACTATATCTTGTACCTATTGTTTTAGTGTCTTATTTTGGCGCTAAATTAAAGAAAGTGGAGATACCTAAAAAATATTTCTTTTATGATTCTTTTTTTGAGTTTGCACAACTATTGGTTGTAGGCGTTTTATTGTTTACGACAGTCGTTCATACGCTACCAAAAAAACCAGAGAATTATATTAAATCACCATATATTTACGCTGTGTATGATTTTTATGATAAGGTACCAAGTCCATATCAAACAATAAATAAATTTGGTATGATTACTTATTTTCAAAGAGATTTAATTAATAAATTTAAAGAAGCACCAGATGAGTTATCTGTGTTCGAGGAAATATATGAATATGGAGATTCAAGACCTGACCGAATAGAAAATCCTTTTTATGAAGGTCGTTTTGAAGATATGAATTTTATTTTAATTATGGCTGAGTCTTTTGATACATTTGCTATAGACCCTTCATTAACGCCAAATATTTATGCTATGCAACAAAAGAGTTGGAATTTTACTAATTATTATTCCCCTTTATATTACCGAAATACAGCTGATACTGAATTTATGTCACAAACAGGCTTTTATACAAGTAGAAACTCTCCATTAACGATGGAAGCATACCAAGACAACCATTTCCCTTATACAATACCAAGATTATTTAATAATGAGGGATATAATACCTATGCTTTTCATAACTATACCGATTACTTCTATCCACGATCAGTATTTCTTCCTAAAACTTTAGGTTATGATGAGTATTATGGGGCAGTAGAGTTTGAAATGTTGCCAGAACCAAAAGGTGTTATTACAAACCATATTTGGCAAAGTGATTTAGAATTAATGGAAAAATCTTTAGATGTTTTGATGAGTAAAAGTAAGACCGAACCATTCTTTTCTTATATTCTTACTGTTTCTGGACATCTAGATTATGATAGAAGTCATCCGATTGCCAGAGAACATATAGGCACAATTAGAGATATTTTTGAAACTGAGGGTAGAGAACTTCCTGATAACGATGAATTTTTATATTATCACGCTGCTAATTATGATTTAGATTTAGCAATTGGTCTTTTAATGCAACGTTTAGAAGATGAAGGTATTGCTGATAATACTATTGTTATGCTCTTTGGTGATCATTATGCTTATGGAATAGATAAAGAAGATATAGCACTCTATGATGAAGGAAAATCAGATGAAGATTCATTATTGGGCGATTTAAGATTTCAAAGAGTACCAATGATGATTTATCATCCAAGTTTTTATTATAAAGATTATGACGAAGTATTTGCTTCGATAGATATTATGCCAACGGTAGCTAATTTATTTAATCTTGATTTAGAGTATGAATTCGTTTTTGGGAAAGATATTTTTAGTAATCAAAGACGCGCAGTATATTTTTCAAATGGAAGTATTCTAACCGATGATTTCTTCTTTGATTCTGAAAATGAGGAATTTGTTATTTTTGATTCAGAATCTGAGTTTACTCAAGCAGATGCAGAAGCTTTATATGGTGAGTATTTATATAGACAGTTAATCAATGAATCTATTCTTGAAATTGATTACTTCTGGTTAGAAGAAGAATTTGCAAAAGATTAAGCGATATCTCAGATATCGCTTTATTTTTAAAGGAGGAAAAAATGAAGATAATTATATCGCCAAGTAAAACTCAAAATACGTTTATAGGTCCTTCGAAAATAGATAAACAAATCATTAATTTCAAGTTAACTAATCAATTATTTGCTCAATTGAAACAAATGAGTATTAATGAAATTCAAAAATTAATGAAAATTAAGAA
>CAYWUZ010000025.1:0-23389 GCA_964461565.1 uncultured Candidatus Izemoplasmatales bacterium
CTTTTAATGTTCTTATTAAAACTCTGTATTGAATTGTTATAAGCAAAGCGATGGTGTATAATGTATTTTAATAGATCAATATAAGGATAGGAGATAGTTATGGAAGATAATAATTATGTTTATCAATCTAAAGATAATGTTAACGATATTAATTTAGCTAAGAAATATTTATTAATTGCGATTAATATATTTTTTGTTATGGCACTGATACCTAGTATCTACTTTAACACTTTCGTTTTATCTATTGATTCTACTGATCATTATTATTTGGCTTTGTTTGAAGTGTTTTTACTAGTTTTGAGTATCTATACACTTTATTATATTTTTAGACATAAAGAATTTAATTTTCCTGCTTATATGGATTCGTTCATTATGTTTGGGGCGACCATAGCGGTTATCATTACGACCGAAGGGGATGCTTATGGATATGCATTTACAGTTGTTTTTGGTATAACAGTCTTTACTCTTTTAAAAAAAATACACGCAATTATCTTTTATAGTGTATGTTTAATAACGACAGTCGCATTGTCTCTTTTCATTTTTGAAACAGATACTGAAGGACTATTTAATTTATATATTATTCTAATTATGTCAGGTGGAATATTATATGCATTTAATTTCTCCCAACAAGATTTAATAAATAAACTAGCTACTGCGTCAAGAATTGATTCTTTAACTGGGTTATGGAATAGGAAAATGTATTATGAACTCCTGCAAAAAGAAATTGACGCTAGTTTAAAAAATAAAACGCCTTTAACAATAATGATTGCTGATATTGATCATTTTAAAAATGTTAATGATACATATGGACACCATACAGGAGATGAATATCTAAAGTATATTTCAGAATTTTTCTTAAATCAAAAAAGAAAATCAGATACTGTAGCCAGGTGGGGCGGGGAAGAGTTTTCAATTATATTACCAAATACAACAATAGAAAATGCATCAATTATCGCAGAAAATATAGTGAATCAATTACAAAAAACTACACATAGTAAAGTTGGAAAAGTGACTGTTAGTATTGGAATTACTAGTTATATACCTGGTGAAGATTATAATGATTTATTTAAAAGGGCTGATAAAGCTCTATATTTATCCAAAGAGAACGGTAGAAATAGATTTACTGTCATTTAATAATTTTTTTCTAAGACTATCTTTCGTAAAACTACTTACATGTCATTTTTAAATGAATAAAGAATTAATTGATTTTTAATACTACTGATAAATAAACATTGTCATCTTCATAGTCATCTTCGGATGACTTTTTTTTCTTGTTTTAATAAAGAAATTGGTTTTCCCTATACAAAAAAATAATAAGTGATATGATAAAAATAGATAGAAGGTGTTCAAATGAAGATAGTCAATTTAATAGAAGATAATCAAATCAACTCACATTTAGAATCTGAGCACGGAGTTAGTTTTTATATTGAAACAAAAAAACATAAGGTCTTATTTGATTTAGGACAAAGTGATTTATTTTCGGTCAACGCTGATAAACTAGGTGTCAATTTAAAAGAAGTGGATATTGTTATTATTTCTCATGGTCATTATGACCATGGAGGTGGTTTGGAAACATTCTTGAAATTAAATAATCATGCAAAATTATATATACAAAAAACAGCCTTTAATGATTATTTTTCTATGAGAAAAGAAAATGAATATACATATATAGGTTTAGATAAGAGTCTTGATATATCAAAGTTTGTTTTACTAGAAGGCGATTATATTATTGACGATGAACTCATCATTATTAATAAGATTAAAGGCAATGACTATTTTCCTAATAGTAATCATTCTTTATTTAAAGAATTAAATAAAGAATTAGTTTTAGATGATTTTAAACATGAACAAAATTTATTAATTAACTCTGATGGCTATTATGTTCTCTTAGCTGGATGTGCTCATAAAGGAATTGTAAATATTATAAATCAAGCAGAAAAATTGATAAATCCGCATAAAATTAATATTGTGTTAGGTGGTTTTCATTTAAAATCTAAGTACAAAAAATATGAAGAAACTAAAGAAAATATTTTAGAAATATCCAAGATTTTGAAAAATAAATCAATTGACCGGTATTATACAGGTCATTGCACTGGTAGTTTAGCGTTTGAGATAATGAAAGACGTTCTTAAAGATAGGTTATTTAGTTTTTATCCTGGATTATTGATTAACTTATAAAAACTCAATATATAAAAATAGCCATTATGTTTTTTACATAAGGGCTATTTTTTTAGAATTATAAGATCAAACGATCTGTTTTAATCTATTTTTACACTAATGATATATTCACTTTCAACTAAGTTAATTGGGTTTTCATTCACAAATGATGGAGAATAATTATCTTCAATTAAAGTTAAATATAAATGTGATATAGCGATACCCATATCAATGGCTTGAATATCTAATTTAAGAAAATTTCCATAACCTTTAGTCCTTTTTAAGTAAAAATGAAATGTATCATTTATTAACACAACTCTCCATGGTTGTTTATTAGATGCACTAGGAGCTGATTGGATAACTTTAAAATATTTATTGTATTTATGATTAGTATCAATAATAGTAAGGTCTTTATTTTCAAAAAATAATTCACTAAATGGTTTTCTATGATTAGCATGCGCAAATCCACGAATAATTTTTTCTCGTATTGATTGATTACTAGGATAACCTACAGGAGATATGGCCGCTATGATTTCATCATCTTCTTGGTGGATATCAAAATCTTTACGATCATATGTACCACCTAACCAAACAGTTCCTAAGTTTTCTAAGGTTAAACGAAGGATAATTTCTTCAAATAAAAAACCAAAATCGACCATTCCAGTTAATGTGTTTTTAACGACGCCACCGATAAAAGAAGGTGGATTTTTAATGAACCCATAAGTGCCGATTTTATGACCAGTGGTTTTTTCATTTTTTACATAGAAAAAACGAACTTTGTTATTAAATGGTCCTAGTTTTTCTCCAACTGATAGAAGTATATTCTTAACTTTAAGAATATCATTATCTGAAAGTGGCTTTTTTTCATATGTTCGAATGGATGTTCTGAGTTCTATGGCTTGATACATGGTATCCTCCAACTTAATTATATATTTACATAATCTTATTATATTATAATAAGCCTTTTAATGTAATTGAAAATTCTAAGAAGATATTTTTATATTGAAAAAATATTAAAATATACTAAAATAGAATCAAGAATAAAATTATCCTATTGAGGTGGATATGAAAAAACTAATTATTGTTATGGGCCATTTAGCTGCATATAAAACCACAATCGCTAAAAAATTAAGTGAAGACTTAAATCTATTGATGTTTAATAAAGATGAGATTAAAGAGAGTTTGGTTGATGACATTGGGTTTAAGACAAGAGAAGAGAACTTAAAATTATCAGCCGCGACCAATTCAATTCTTAAATATAACGCAATAAGTGTAATAAATAGAAATATCCCTTTAATTCTTGAAAGTAATTTTAAATATCATGAATTAGAACAACTAAAGGAAAAGATTAAAGATTTAAATGTTTTAGTGTTTACTTTATTTTTATCAGGTAAAGCTGAAATATTATATGATCGTTATTGCAATAGACAACCTTCAAGACATAGCGCTCATACATCCACAGGTTTAATGAGTTTTGATGTTTTTAAATCATCTATGTTTCCTTATGATCAATCCTTATTACTAGGAGAATCATATTTAGTGGATACAACAATATTCACTAATAATGAGTATCAAGATATTTTAAATAAAATTAAAGCTTTCTTAATACAATAAATTAGTCTTAAAATAAAAAAAGATGTGAAAAATATTGGTAAATGTTTTTTCACATCTTTAATTTTTTATTTTGCTTATTTATTGAACAGTTGTGCCTTTTAAATCTTCATAGAAATTAGCGACTGACAATTTGATGTATGGATCTAAGAAAAACATACCAACACCAAAAGTTAATAAGACAAGTAAATACCAGCCTATGAAACTAAGATATAGTTCAAATAATCTCCATTTATGACCATTCATCATATCTTTACTTCTTTGAATAGCTTCTTGAGGTTGTAATTCTGGATTGTCAGCTAAAATATAGAATGTCATTGAATAACTAAAGAGTTTGATGATACCAGGTATAATAAAAAGTAAAGTCCATAAGAAAATATAGAGGCTAGTTAATATAAACGTAATAATGTAGTTGATCACATTACCTTTTAAACCTGAAATTAATAAATTTGTATCTTCTGTGTTTGTTCTGATGATGTTTAATCTGTATTGATTAACGCCAATAAGTGCTGGACCAGTTAAAACAAGACCGACTAAAGCTGCGGAACTTGACATAATAGCGATGATGATTAATCCTACGACGAACAAATTCCAATAATATTTTTTTAATTGTTGCTTTGCTTTTAATTTTAATTCTTGACTACTCATATTTCCCTCCTGTTTCTATTATATAACATATTTAATTTACATTCTAGAGTAATATATATCTATTCTTGACTACTTACACTAGGAATTTAAAGTCTATTGATGGAAAGTAGCTATTAATTATGTTAAGATGAATTTAAAGGGGGATATATGAATAATAAAGAAAAAATCAGGAAACTGATTTTAGAATGTAAAGATTCAAATCTACCAAGAATTTCTCTGGTGATGCCAACTCACAAAAAATCACCAGATAACAAAAAGGATATGATTCTCTATAAAAATTTATTACATAATATTAAAACTGCCTTAGAGGGTCAATATGCTCGGAGTATTTACGAAAATACCTTAGAAAAATTACAAAAAATACAAGAAGATACCATGTTTTGGATGTATAATTCTGATGGTTTGCTTGTACTAGCCTGTGGCGATACAATTGAAACGTTTAGATTACAGTATCCAGTCATGGAAAAAATTAGTGTTTCAGATGCTTTTCATATTCAACCAATTTTTGCCCAACAAGAAATCTTTGGTAAGCATTACTTAATTGATTTAGCCAAAGATAGATTTAAATTGTATCGTATCAGTCAAAACAAAATAATTGAAATGAATGATTTAGAAATAAAAACATCTTTTAGTGAATTATATGATGATTTTGACATGGATTCAAATGTGAATGTTGGTACATACGGTGGCTTAAGCGGAATGTATCATGGACATAGAGAAAAATCTGAAGAAACAAAAAAAGATAGAGAAAAATATTTTAGATATTTAGACCGAGAGTTTAAGAAATTACATCAAATCGATGGTAGTCATTTTATTTTTGCAGGAACAACAGAAAACATTATGACTTTTAAACATATTTCACAAGAAAACTTTTATCATGAATTAACAATTAACCATCCTTTATCTTCTTTAAAACCAGAAGAAATTGAAGAAGTGATTAATGATATTCTTCAACCATTAGTTGATGAAACAAAAAATATGATTGAACAAGATATACGTAAGTCTAAATACAATGATAATTATGTAAATGATTTTTCTATTATCCAAGAAGCTTCAAAAGAAGGTCGAATTCGTAAATTAATCATTAAGGAAAAACAAACTATGGCAGTGAACATTCCTTTAGATAATGTAGTGAATGAAGTTATTGTGTATCATGGAGATATTATTGTATTTGATGAAGATACAATAGATTTAAAAGATGATATCACTGCGATTATAAGATAAAATATCACAAGTCCTTTTCTTAACCGAAAAGGACTTTTTTAAATGAATGATGTTATATTATCAAGATTATTGATATAATATATTTCGAGGTGTTTATGAAAATATTAATTGATGCGGACGCATCTCCTGTAAGAAGTATCGTCACTGAATTATGTAAAAAATACCAACTTGGATTGGTTATTGTTTGTAATGTTCATCATCAAATCGAAACAGATTATGGACAAGTCATCACAGTAGATTCAGGAAGAGATATGGCAGATCATGAGATTATTAAATTAACAGAAAAAAATGATTTAATTATTACTCAGGATTATGGGTTAGCCAGTTTAATTTTATTAAAAAAAGCTTATGCTATGCATCATGATGGTTGGTTTTATACAAATGATAATATTGACATGTTGTTATTACAAAGACAAATAGGCCAAAAAATGAGACAAGCTAAAAAAAGGCACGGTCATATTTCGAAAAGAAAAGCCAGTGATGATTTAAAATTTAAAGAAGTTTTAGAAAAATTCATCAAGGAAAAAATGAGCGAGGAACACAATGAAAATCATTCAATATCCTAACAAAAAAGGCATTACTAAAGAATACTATGATATAAGAAATTTCCTAATTAACATAGAAGACTATGAGTATGCTTATGCCAGATGGGATTGGATGATAACTCATTCAATGACAAAAGAAGAAGATTTATCAAAAATTGGTATGTGGATTGAAAATGATCATATTGTAGGTTTAGTCATTTTTGATATATTTCCAGATGTTGTTTATTTAAGGACAATGCCTGAATTTAATGATTTAAAAAAAGAGATGCTTAATTATGTTAAAGAACATTTTTCAGTCAATAATTGTCTTAAAATCATGATACAAGAAGATGATGATTTCTTAAAAGAATTAGCTGTTCAACAGGGTATGAAACCAACGGATGATCAAGAAGTAACATCAATTATATATACTCAAGATTCAACATTTGCTTATCAATTATCAAATGATTTTGAAATCTTAAGTATGAAAGAAGCACCTGATGTTTATCAATATTATCAACTGTTTTGGAAAGGCTTTAACCATGAACTTAATGGTGAAGGTCAATATAAACATTCTGAAGAAAAAGAAATCATTGGAAGAAATGAAATATTTAGAGAAAACAATCTTTTAGAACATAAAATCGTCATTAAAAATAAAGAAGGAAACCATGTTTCTTTCTGTGGATTATGGTACGATCAATCAGTTGATTTTGCTTATATAGAACCTTTGGCGACTTGGCCAGAATACAGAGGCATTGGTTTGGCTAAAGCGGCTATGTTTGAAGGCATAAAACGTGTTAAAGAACTTGGTGCTAAGAAAGTTATCGTTGGTTCATCACAAACCTTTTATTTAAATAAAGGATTTAAAATTTATAAAACACAAACTATATGGAAAAATTGAGTATAAAAAAAAGGTTCATCATCGATGAACCTTTAATATTAGAATCGGACGTTATCAAATTCTGGGAAGTATTTTCTTCCAGTATTAAGTTTTTTAATTAACTCCATATCTTCATCATCTAATGAGAAGTCAAAAATATCAAAATTTTCTTTAATTCTTTTTGGCGTGATACTTTTTGGAATAACAACGATATCTCTTTCAGTTAACCATTTGATTGCTATTTGAGCAATTGTTTTTTTGTGTTTCTTTGCGATTTCTTTCATGGTTTCATTTTCTAATAATTCATCGATATGATGAGACATTAATGGTGCATATGCTTCTAATTGAATACTATTTCTTCTACAAAAATCATTTAAGAAATCATTTTGTAATTGAATATGGGTTTCAACTTGATTGATCATCGGTTTTACTTTAGCATTATCGATTAAGTATTGAAGATGATGAACGTTAAAGTTCGAAACTCCAATCGCTTTTACTTTGCCCATGTCATATAGTGTTTCAAAAGCTTTCCATGTATCTAATGTATTTTCATAACCTTTAAACCAGTGAATTAAGTAAAGATCTACGTAATCAAGGCCTAATTTAGTTAAAGAATCGTTAAATGCTTTAATTGTTTTTTGGTAGCCTTGTTCAGTATTCCATAATTTTGTAGTGATAAATAAATCACTTCTTTTTACTTTTGAATCTTTAATTGCGCGACCAACTGCTTCTTCATTACCATAAACAGCTGCGGTATCGATATGTCTATAACCAGCCTTTATAGCTGATAATACAGCGTTATACGCGTCTTCATCCTTGCTTCTAAATGTACCTAAACCAATGATAGGCATTAATACATCGTTGTTTAATTTTACTTTTTTCATAATTTCACCTCATTCCCATTATACCATGCGAAATTTTATTCTTAAAATGATTTGTTTTAAAGAAATTTTACTATTGGTGTGTATTATTCGATTAAAAGGAGATAATTATGAAAAAAATATTGTTATTAATGGGTTTAATTATTCTTGTATTCATTGGTTTTACACAATCTGCTTCAGCTTCTGGAAGCAACTACTTACCGGGCGGTAAAAACTATATTTCTAAAGAAAATTTAGAATTTCATTCAGGGAATACTTTAGAAAGTATCAATCCAATTTTATTGAAACCGGAAACTGATTATGTGTTTTCTTTTAGTGTCATTTTAACTTCTCCATTCCTTGAAGTATTCTATACATTTTATGAAAACAATAATATTCTTGATGAATTGTCAATTACTGAGAGTTCGATGACTACCATATCTATCGGTGATGAACATTTGTTATATTTTACTTTTAGAACGGATGAATTGACAAATTACATTAGTTTTCAGTTTTCTGAACCGAATATGACTATAAGTGATCCTTTACCGGATATTCAATTAGAAGAGGGGACAGTACCTTCTGCTTATGAAGAATATATACCAGGTAGTATGATTGATACAACATCACCATATTTTCAAAGTTCAGGTAAAATTATATCTTATGTTGATCAACCCATTACATTGTTAGAAATACAGAATTCATTAGTCGCTCATGATACAATCGATGGAGATGTGAGTGCGAGTATTACGATGATTAATGATGGCTATAGTGAATTTATGAATGCGATCGGAACTTACACGATTTCTTTTTCTGTATCTGATAATAGTGGGAACACAACTACAACAGATATCTTAGTAGAAGTCGTAGATGTTTTATCACCTGTTTTTTCGAATCTAACAGAGATTGAAGCAGTTTATCCAAATGTATACACTGTTGAAAATATCATTGGTATGTTATCTGCAAGTGATAACTATGACGGGGATATATCAAATAACATTGTAATGGTTAACGATAGTTATTCTTTAAATGCTTCGGTGGTTGGAGATTACACGATGTCCTTTAGCGTCACTGATTCATCAGGTAATGAAGCAACACATGATTTATTAGTACACGTTGTCGATCAAGAAGCACCAATTATTACTGGAGAAAGCACTATTCATATAGGGTATAACTTATATTATTCAGAAGATGATTTATTATCAATGTTATCAGTAACGGATAACTATGATAGTCATTTAGAAATTATCATTGAAAATAATGGATATAAAAATAATCATAATATTATCGGAGAGTACAATATTATATTCTCTTCAACGGATTCTTCTGGCAATACAAGTGAAAAAACATTGACGATGCATGTTGTCGATGAAATAGGTCCAGTCGTATATTTAGACCAATCCATCATTCAAGTATACTCAAATACGGTATTACAGTTACCGGATTTTGCTCATTTATTGACAAAAACCAATGAACTTAATCCAGAAAAAGATTATTTAATCACTGTTCGATATGATTCTTATACAAGTCACTCGGATAAACCTGGAACATATCATATGAGATTAAGTTTTAAAGACAATTCAGGTGATGTCCTTGATAAGGATTTTGAGATAAAAGTCATTGAGAAAGGTATTGATTCTATCTATTTTGGAAAAGAAGAAATTGAAATCAATTTCTTTGCAAAATACCAGAATATCTTGATATATAGTGGTATTGGTTCTGTCTTTATAGGGACTCAAATTGCTTGGTTTCTAATTACACGAAAAAAGAAGATTTAATTGACAACTTCCCTACCATAAGGTATATTATATTCTATAAGGGAGTAGCTGGCCAAAGTGCGATTAAATCAACATCTTGGTTAATTACCTGGTTTAATTACAACAGCAAGACTTATGCACTTTTTTGTGTGTAAGTCTGTTTTTTCTAAGAAAGGATGAGTATATGGAAGCATTTAACAAATCAAAAAAAGACATTATCGAACAATTTGAGGTTGATACTAAAAAAGGCTTAACAACAGATCAAGTTAGACAAAGACAAGAACAATATGGTCTCAATCAATTAAGAGAATCTAAGAAGAAAACATTATTTATGATGTTTTTAGATCAATTTAAAGATTTTCTAGTCATCATATTAATCATAGCTGCCGCAGTTTCAATCATTGTTGGTATTATTGAGGGCGAAGGATTAATTGATGGAATCATCATTGTAGCGATTGTTTTAATCAATGCTTTTCTTGGAGTAAATCAAGAGCAAAAAGCAAATAATGCTTTAGCTGCACTTAAAAAAATGAGTTCACCTCACGCTAAAGTTGTTCGTGATGGTAAAACGATAGAAATAACATCTCAAGAATTAACTGTTGGAGATCTTGTTTTATTAGAAACAGGAGATTATGTCGCAGCTGATATTAGATTAATAGAATCTACCAATCTTAAAACAGATGAAGCGTCATTAACTGGTGAATCGACACCAGTAGAAAAAGATTCAGATGTAGAACTTGATGAAGGAACATCGCTGGCTGATAGAGTTAACTCTGTATATATGTCAACTTTAGTCACATACGGAAAAGGAAAAGGTATTGTCGCAGCAATCGGAATGGATACTGAGATTGGTAAAATCGCTACAATGCTTGATTCAGTTGAAGAAGGGAAAACGCCTTTACAAAAAACGATTGATCAATTTGCTAAATTTTTAGGAATTATCATTATTATCGTATCAGTAGTTGTATTCTTATTAGGTTTTATTCAAAATAATTTTGAATTTGAACTCGAATTATTCTTAACATCAGTTGCATTAGCCGTTGCGGCAATTCCAGAAGGATTAACCGCAGTAATCACAGTAGTTTTAGCTTTAGGAATGCAACGCATGGTAAAAAGAAATGCAATTATCAAGAATTTATCAACTGTAGAAACACTAGGTCAAGCAACAGTAATTTGTTCTGATAAAACAGGAACTTTAACACAAAATGAAATGACTGTTAGAAGAGTATATGATTTAGATCATGTTTATGAAATCACTGGTAATGGATATGAAACTAAAGGTGATATTCTTTTAGATAAAGAAAAAGTAGAAATCAGTAAAAATTTAGAAAAAATCTTACAAATATCTTTATTATGTAATGATTCAAAAATAGAGAACGCAAATAAGATAATTGGTGACCCAACTGAAGGATCATTATTGGTTTTAGCTGCTAAAGCAGGTTATTCAGTTGAGGATTTAGATGAAACATATCCACAATTAAATGAATATACATTTGATTCAACAAGAAAAATGATGTCTTCAATTAATCAAGTTGGTGATAAAAACCTTGTATTAACTAAAGGTGCAACTGATCAGTTAATTAATATTTGTAATCGTATATCTATTAATGGTGAAGTTAGAAAAATAACTAAAAAAGATAAAGAAAATATTTTAAAACAAAATGAAGAATTTTCAATACAAGCTTACCGTGTTTTAGGTTTTGCTTATCGTGAGACTGATGAACCTAAATCAATGGATTTAGAACAAGATTTAATCTTTGTTGGTATGGTAGCAATGATTGATCCTCCACGAACAGAAGCGAGAGACGCAATTGCTAAATGTCATAAAGCTGGTATTCGAGTGATGATGATTACTGGGGACCATATCACGACAGCGAAAGCAATCGCTTCTGAATTAAACATATTAAAAGAAGGTGGACTTGCTTTATCTGGAGAAGACACTAGAAGTATGACAGATGAAGAATTTGAAGAAGCGATTATGAACTGTGATGTATTTGCTAGAAGTACACCTGCAGATAAAATAAGAATCGTCGAAGTATTACAAAAAAATGGCGAAGTAGTTGCGATGACTGGGGATGGTGTTAACGATTCACCAGCATTGAAACAAGCTGAAATCGGTGTTGCCATGGGCATCACCGGGACTGAGGTATCAAAAGAAGCAGCGAACATGATTTTAACTGATGATAACTTTGCTTCTATTGTTTCAGCGGTTGAAGAAGGTCGAACAATTTATAGTAATATAAGGAAGTTCACTATTTTCTTAGTGTCTTGTAATATCGGTGAAATCTTGTTAATTTTAATGGCGATGATTTTCGCACCGTTCTTTGATCATCTTTTACCTCTACTAGCAATCCATCTATTATGGATTAATCTAATGACGGATTCATTCCCAGCATTTGCATTGGGTATGGAAAAAGCTGAAGGAAACACCATGGAAAGAGCTCCAAGAGATACTAAAGAAAAACTACTTAATAAAGAAACGTTAATCAAAGTTTCAATTCAAGGTTTTGGTTTAATGTTAGCTGGTTTAACTGCTTTTAAAATTGGTTTAGTGATTGATGGAAGATTCCAAGCAATTACTATGGCATTTATCGCAGTCGTTTTTGGTGAGTTATTAAGAGCCTTTTCAGCAAGATCTGAAACTAAATTCTTATACCAATATAATCCTTTCAGTAATAGATTTTTAAATTATTCAGTCTTTGTTTCATTAGGTTTGGTTTTATTATTAGTATACATACCGTTCACAGCTGAAATATTTAAATTAGAACCATTAACGATTGGTGAGTTATTAATCGCTATGTCACTTGGTATTGTACCAATGTTGTTTGGTGAACTTACTAAAATCGTCCAAAAAGGCACTTATTAATAGAGTTATTTAATCAATCTATTGAAATTCATTGATAAATCAAGTAAAATTAAATAAAGAATGGTGGTGGTTCTATGGATCCTAATCTACTCAGTCAAATTAAATTAAGTAAAGATGAAAAAGTATATTACGATTTTAACAAATTAAAAGGCAAGAATAATGACTGCCGAATACTACTCACAACAAAAAGATTGATTATCTATAATGATGGTATATATTATCAAAATAAAAGAAAAGTTAGAAAAAAAGGCATTAATGAAATACAAAGAAGTACCATCACTCATATCGAATATTATATCGAATACATTAAAGCGCATTATATCGCTAAAATGGTTGGGTTTGTTCTTTTAGTAGCTGGATTGGTATTAGCCGTTTTTAATTTTTCAAAATCACCATTATTACCTGTGTTAACAGAAACAAGTTTTATTGTTTCTGGACAATACATTTTACTGAATGATTTAATTTATTATGGTGGGGCCTTCGTGTTGGCCATCATTGCTTTAAACTTGATGTTTAAATCGAAAAAAACGCTTATTTTTAAAGTGATTTCAGGTCATCTAGATGATTATATGATTCACTTAAAGAAAAATAAGTATAATGAGGATGCGATCAAAAGAATTTCCACAAAACTTTATATTCAATAAAACAAAAGCGCTTATAGCGCTTTTTCTTTTTAAAAAGAGATTATCATTCATTATGAAGCGTGATATAATATAATAAAAATTAATAACAACGAGGTGGAATATGAAGTTAAATGCTAAGAAAACGATATACATAGGTCTTGCTTTTTTAATGATTTCAATGTTTTGGTCGATCTATGATTCACTAATTGCGAAAATTTTAATTGATAAATTTGGATTAAACCAAATGTGGTCTGGTCTTGTCATGGCCTTAGATAATATGCTCGCTTTATTCTTGATTCCCGTATTTGGTGCTTTATCTGACAGATCTAATCATAAAAAGGGCAGACGAACACCTTTTATTGTTGTTGGTACAATAGTAGCTGCATTTGCTTTTATGTCATTAACTTTCTCAGATAATGTTCAAAAAAGTAAAATAGAAGCTGAATCTCAAATCATCACTGATTATGATTTGATTTATAGAACAAACTCAGATTTAGAGAATAAATCAGAATTGACTGATGCTGATAAATCAGTTATTTTAACCAATTGGCAAGGTATTGTTGGTAATATTAAATCTGAATGGACATTATTATTTGTCGACGGAATCATTTCTCAAGAAGAATATAATGAATATCATACTGATATCATTGTTCCTATGGAAACAATGATTATTGATAATGATATTACTGATGATGAAAAAGTCGAATTAAAAGAATTATTCAATCTCCATGCCAATGAAAGAGCGATGATTATTACTTTTCAATCTCCAGGAACTTTTATTGCCTTTTTATTAACATTGTTCATTGCCTTAATAGCCATGCAATCATTCAGGTCGCCTGCAGTCGCTTTAATGCCTGATGTGACAGTTAAGCCTTTAAGATCTAAAGCAAACGCCATCATCAACCTTATGGGGACTGTTGGAGCGATTATCGCCATAAGTATTACTTTAGTATTTGGTTTAAGTCAGTATTCCTATGTTGATTATATGCCAGCATTCATTGCCATAGGTATTTTTATGATTATTATTTTAGGTGTATTCTTATGGAAAGTAAGAGAACCTGAAATGGTCGCTGAAAGACTATCGAATGAAGTTAAATATGGTATTTTCGATAATGATGATAAAGAAACAAAAGATATGACGCATGAAGAAAAAACAAATTTATCACAAAGCAAAAAAATATCACTGATTCTTATATTAGTTTCAGTAACATTATGGTTCTTTGGATACAATGCAGTAACGACTAAATTATCTGATTACGCCCCTAAAGTATTAGAAATGGGCTTTGCGATTCCAAACTATATAGCTTACGGATCAGCGGCTATAGCCTTTATACCTATTGGACTCCTAGCAACGAGAATAGGTCGTAAGAAAACTATTTTAATCGGTATCGTTTTACTAACAGTGTGTTTTGGATCAGTATATTTCTTAACCCCTGATACCTCATTTATTATGTATATTATATTTGCATTTACTGGTATTGCTTGGGCAACCATTAATGTTAACTCATACCCAATGGTTGTTGAATTATCAAATGAATCTAACGTTGGTAAGTACACTGGATATTATTATACGTTCTCAATGGCTGCACAAATCATTACACCAGTTTTTTCTGGATTCTTAATGGATCAATTTGGAAGAAGAATCTTATTCCCTTACGCTGCATTTTTCGTGGCACTTGCATTTGTTACTATGCTTTTTGTTAAACATGGAGACTACAAAATATCTAAAAAGGATTCTTTGTTAGAAAACTTTGATGTTGATATGGATTAATGAGATCAGATGAATTATAAAAAAGAATTAGATTTATTAAAAATTGAAATAAAAAGAATTTATAATCAAACAAAGAATCAAGAAATATTAACCAAGTCAAAAGGTGAACAAGATATTGTGACTTCAATGGATTTATATATTGAAGAAGAGATTATAAAAGCAATAAAAAAAGAGTTTCCTAATGATTTTTTTCATACAGAAGAATTTCATCATGAAACCATAATCAAAAATAGAACATGGGTCATTGACCCAATAGATGGTACCAGTAATTACGCAAAAAATCTTGGTTTATTTGTTGTTCAAATAGCCTTATATGATCAGTCTGATATTGTATTATCTTATGTTTACGCACCTGAACTTGATAAAACGTATTACGCAATTAAAGGTAATGGAGCCTATCTAAATGATCATCCTTATCATGTTAATGATCATCATTCATCTACATTTATGATATCAATGGTTGGATTATCACATAAAAAAGAAGATAAGATTTATTATAAAAAAATTATTGATTATTCAATTGAGCATAAATATAAATTGCGTATGCTTGGTTCAGTTGGATTAGAAATAGCTTTAACATCTGAAGGAATCTTTGATTTGTTTTATACCAATGTGACGAATCACTGGGATTTATATCCAGGTATCCTTCTATTAAGAGAAGCTGGCGCTATTTTACTAAACGAACAAGGGAAAGTTTATCAATTAGATGATTTAAATCTATTTGCATGTAAAAACGAAGAAGTCAAAGATAAATTACTTAAAATATTATAGAAAAAAGACTAAGTCGCTGATGACTTAGTCTTTTTTAACGTCTTTCATATTCTGGTCTGAAGAACTCAAACACAGCGTTATCATAATGTTTTTTAACAAGGTTGAACTCTAAATTGTTTCTAGCACAATAAGAGATAACACAAATACCTTTTTTATATGCTTTAGTCGCATACTTATTAGGTAAATCCTTGATGCCGTAATTAATAAAATCTGGTTTCGTAAATCGATTAAAAAACATAGACTTCATTAGATATTTGTTAATAGGATTCATTTTTTTATCGTTTCTAAAGTATTCAGTAATCTGGCCTCTAATAATATGAGGGTGATTCTTTTTAAACCATTTTACAATCCATGGGCTAAAAGAATGAATAGCGAATTCACCTTTGTAATTAGTCATTGTTTTCATAAATGATTGACATAAGAGTTTATTATCACCTTTTGGTTTTAATTCAATTAGTAAAGGAACTTTTCCTTTGACTAATTGTAAAACATCAGATAATAAAGGGATATATTCATTGGTGTTTAATATCCTATATTCTTTAATGTCCTCATAATTGACTTCATCTAAATCGATGTCCACATGACACATTCTATTTAGATTAATATCATGAAATACTACAACACGTCCATCTTTGGTTACATTAATATCTAATTCAATACCGTAGTTGTAATCAATGGCTCGCTTGAAGGCAATGAGTGTATTTTCTGGAATTGATTTATCTAGTGAATGAAACCCTCGGTGGGCTATATAATTGTCCTTTATCCAAGTTAAATCCTTCATAGATTCCTCCAAAAAGATTATTTCCTATACATTATATCATGTATTTAAAAAAAATAAATGTTTAAGGATAATTATCATAAATTAATCTTCTATTGTGGAATGAAGAATTAAAAATATGATATAATAGTGAAGAAAGAGGTGGACACATGAATAATTTTGTTTTTCATTCACCAACTGAATTTGTATTTGGAAAAAATACTGAAGCTGAAGTTGGTCAATTATTAAAAAAATACGGAGCAAAAAAAGTACTCATTCATTATGGGACAGGTTCAATTAAAAGATCTGGTTTATTTGATCGTGTCGTTGAATCTATAAAAAAAGAAAATATTGAATTTGTTGAATTAGGTGGGGTTGTCCCTAACCCGAGAGATACTTTAGTTTATGAAGGTATCGAATTATGTAAAAAAGAACAAGTAGATTTCGTTTTAGCTGTTGGTGGAGGTTCTGCCATTGATTCAGCCAAAGCAATCGCAGCTGGTTCTAAATATGACGGAGATTTCTGGGATTTTTATGATGATTTAGCGACAATAGAAGATGCTTTAGGTATTGGTGTTGTTTTAACAATACCAGCAGCTGGTAGTGAAGGATCAGGCAGTTCAGTTGTTACTAAAACTGATGGTATGCTTAAAAGAGGTCATTACTCACCGTTTTATAGAGCTAAATTCTCGATTATAAACCCTGAATTAACTTATACATTACCAAGTTATCAAACATCAGCTGGTGTTGTTGATATGATGGGACATATCATTGAAAGATATTTAACAACAAGTGATAATACTTTGTTTGTGGATAGATTAGCTGAAGGTACTTTAGTTTCAATTATTGAAGCTGGAAAAACGTTAATGGAAGATCCAACTAATTATGATGCTAGAGCTGTTATATGTTGGGCTGGAACCATTGCACATAATGGATTCTTTGGTGTAGGAAGAACTGAGGACTGGGCAAGTCATCGATTGGAACATGAATTATCAGCCTTATATGATGTAACACATGGTGCTGGATTGGCAGTGATTTATCCAGCTTATATGAAATACACTATAGACACAGATGTTGAACGTTATAAACGATTTGCGATGAAAGTATTTGGAGTCAAAGCAGATCATAAAACGGATAAAGAAATAGCTTTAGAAGGTATTTCTAAATTAGAAGAATTTTATCAAGCAATTGGAATGCCTATTCGTTTTGAAGGTATTCAAGCTTTAGAAAAAGATATTGATCATTTGGTTGAGAAATTAGAAGAAAACGTAGGTAAAACTTTTGGTAGTTTTAAAGTTTTAACTTTGGAGGACGCGAAAAATATTTACCATTTGGCTTGTTCTAAATAGGGGGAACTTAAATGTTATTAAATATAGCTGATGTTGAATTTAGTACGATTTTATTCGCTTTTTTAGTTACCTTATTTGCTGGTTTAGCAACAGGTATAGGATCAATACTCGCTTTTTATCGCAAAAAAACAGACGCTGCATTTTTATCAGCTGCTTTAGGTTTTTCTGCGGGAGTAATGATTTATGTTTCTTTTATTGAAATATTTCCCAAAGCAATCGATTCATTAGGTGGAGATAAAACAGCTTACATATGGACAACCATCGCTTTCTTTGTAGGGATAGGTCTTATTGCGATCATCGATAAAATGGTGCCAAGCGCAGAAAACCCTCATGAAATGAGAGATGTAACAGACTTAACTGATGAAGCTAGTAAAAAATCTTTAATGAGAATGGGTTTGTTTTCCGCTTTAGCCATTGCCATTCATAATTTCCCTGAAGGTTTAGCAACCTTTATGGCAACCATTGAATCACCAACACTTGGTATTTCAATTGGGATTGCGATTGCTATTCATAATATTCCTGAAGGTATAGCTGTATCAGTACCGATATACTACGCTACTGGAGATAAGAGGAAAGCATTAAAATATTCGTTTTTATCTGGTCTTTCTGAACCAATAGGAGCGGTTGTGGGTTATTTGTTATTGGTTTTAATCTTTGGACAAAGCGACGGACTTATGGGATTGGTATTTGCAGGTGTTGCGGGTATCATGGTTTATATTTCTCTAGATGAATTATTACCAACAGCTGAAAAATATGGTAAACATCATATTGCAATTTATGGATTAATAGCTGGTATGATTGTCATGGCTTCTAGTCTGATATTACTGGCAAAATAAATATTGAATGACTTCTAAACCATCACTAAATGTGATGGTTTTATTAATGAATAGTGAATAAATATTCATAAAAATATTTATTGAATTTAATCATTTACAAAGTCTATTTGCTTTTGTTATACTAGTGATAGTTTTGCATACAAGGAGTACATAGATGAAGAAATATTTTACATTAGCACCAATCTTTCACGACAACATGATGTTTCAAGCTCATAAACCTATTAGGTTGTATGGCAAATGTAAAAAGAACATCGAAATCACAGTTAAATTTTTAGAACAAGAACAAACTATTAAGACGAATTCAGAAGAATTTATAATTGAGTTAAATCAAGAAGATTATCATGAAAAAGGTTTTTCTTTTACACTTGTCTCAAAAAAACAAACTGAAACCATCTACAATTGTATGATTGGAGATGTCTATTTATTTATTGGCGGAAAGAATATCACTCAAAGTTTATCAATGAGTTCAAAAATAGAAGATTACACAAGTTCAGATTTACGCTTTATTGATTTAAGTAAAGAAAAAAAATGGTTGGTATCTAACAGAGATCCTCTAGATCAAATATCAGTATTAGCTTATTTATTTACTAAAAACCTTCACCAGCAACATCGTGTGCCTTTAGGAATCGTTATTTATGGAAAAGACGATGAAAATATTTTTTCTTGGTCAAATGAATCTGTTATTCTAAATGATAAAGAAATGAAGAATTATTTGAATGGAGTCTTTCAAAAAACAGATTATCATTTAGCAAGAGATTATAATTCCTTAAAAAAAGATGTATTTAGTTACGCTTTTAAATCAATCATTATTTATCAAGGAGAAAATGATTTTCCACATTATCATTTTTATGAAAAAGCATTAAATTCATTAATAAGAACTTATAGAATGGAATTAAAAGACATTTTTTTGCCGATACATATTATTCAAGTATCTAGTTTTAAAGGTAAACATCGACATTACATAGCTTCTAGTGAAATTAGAATTGCTCAAAGCAATTTATGCTCTGATAAATCAAAAGTTTTTGTGATTAGTGTTGTTGATATAGATGAAGAAGAAACAGTTAGTTTAAATAAAAATATATTAAGCCAACGTTTAGTAAAATTAGTTTTAGAGAAAATATATAATGTAGGTAAAAACTCACTCTGTCCTCAGTTATTTTCTTATAGACAACGATTTGGTCAAGTGGATATATATTTCCATAATAACTTCTTATCTTTAGTTTCTAAATCAGGACAAAAATTAGGTTTTTATTATACCGATAATACTGTTGATTATTATCCTGTAAAAGACATTTTGATTGAAAATAATCAAATATCAATCAAAGTATGTGAGGATGTTAAAGAAATTCGTTATGCATATGATGATAACCCAACGTGTGATATTTACACATCTAATGGATTACCATTATTACCCTTTAAAATTGTTTTGGATGAAGCAAGTTAAATACTTGCTTTTTTTAATTGAAAAACTCTAGTATAATTAAGATGGTGATTGAATGAAAACTATACAAATTAGTGTTAAAGATTTGGTTGAACTTATTTATGGCTCTGGAAGTATTACGAATTTAAAAGATTTAAAAAACAGAGCCAATGAAGGCACGATGATTCACGGTTTTTGGCAAGACAAATACCTTGAATCAGATAGAAAAGAAGTCGTGGTCAATCAGATTTATACAAATGAATTATTTGAACTTACCATCAGTGGTCGTATTGATGGTCTTTTGTATAGGGATGAACATTATATTGTTGAAGAAATAAAATCTACTCATATTGATTTTGATGCTTTAGATGAAGAAACAACACCTGCACATTTAGCTCAAGCAAAAATATATGCTTATATCATTGCGAAAAAAGAAACTTTAACTGGTATTGATGTTTGGTTAACTTACATCGATGTTGAAACAAAAAACATCAAACATTTAAAAAACTATTTTTCTTTAAATGATTTAGAAAAGTTCTATTTAGATACAATCAATGCTTACATTGATTGGCAAGATAAATTAACTAAACATGAAGATGAACGATTATCATCGATTCAAGGATTAGCCTTCCCTTTTGAAAAATACAGGTTTAATCAAAGACGAATGATGGCGGTTATTTACCGGTCTGTAATCGCAAAAGAAATCGCATATATTGAAGCGCCTACAGGTCTAGGAAAGACCGTAGCTTCAATCTTTTCTAGTTTAAAAGCGATTCATCAACCAAGACAAAAAATCTTTTATTTAACAGCTAAAAACGATGGTAAAAGAACAGCATTAGAAACAATATATTTATTAGAAAAAGAAGGTTTGAAAGCAAAGACTGTTGAAATCACTGCTAAAGATAGTATCTGCTTTTTAGAAAAAAGAGATTGTGATCCTTTAGTATGCCCTTTTGCTAAAGGATATTATTCAAAAGTATTTAAAGCAATAGAAGATATATTTATCAATGAATCAGTATTTTCAAGACCAGTGATTGAACAATATGCTAGAAAACATGAAGTATGTCCTTTTGAGTTAAGTTTAGATTTATCAAATTATTCAGATATTGTTATATGTGATTACAATTATGTCTTTGATCCAATTGTTCATTTAATTCGATACTTTGAAGACCATGTTTATCAACCGATTGTCCTTGTTGATGAAGCACATAACTTAGTATCTAGATCAAGAGAGATGTATTCAGCAACCATCAACAAAAAATCATTTGAAGATTTTTTAGATGTTGCCAATATGTTAAAACCAAACCCAACATATCAGGTTCATGAAGTATTAAGTTTATTCAAAGAAGCAGAAAAAGAATTGGATAAAGTGGATTTCGTTAGGCAGTATGAGATTAATGAATTATTGGTTCAAAAGTTAAGAATTTTGTTAGTGAAGTTTGATGATATTTTATCAGGAGATAAATTAACTTTTGGTAAAGACGATATTCAAGACTTATATTTTTTAGTCAATAGATTTATTAAAATGTCTGAGTTTTATAATGATGATTTTGTTTATTTGATTGAAAGAAATAATGATGAGATAAGTATATCGATTAAATGTTTAAATGCTTCAGGATTTATTACAGAAGTGATTGATGAGTTCTTAGAAAGTATTATTTTCTTTAGTGCGACATTGAAACCAATTGAATACTATAAAAACTTATTAACCAATAATAGAGGAGAGTTTAACCGATTTAGTTCAGCCTTTAAGCAATCAAATTTACTTGTTTTAGCTGTCGATAATGTATCCACAAGATATCATGATAGAGAAGCGAGTATTCCTAGGATTGTTGATACTATTAAGGCGATGATTAATGCTAAAGCAGGGAATTATATTGTTTATTTTCCAAGTTATTTTTATATGAAACAAGTTCAAATAAAAGCATTTGAAGAGATAGAGAACGTACATTTTATAACTCAAACAAGGGATATGACTGGTATAGAGAGAAATGATATGATGAATCAATTTTCTGAAAACAAAGATGAAACACAAGTTTTTATGTTTGTGATGGGTGGTATCTTTGGAGAATCAATTGATTTAGTCGGTGATTTATTAAGTGGAGTTTTGATTGTTGGTGTTGGATTGCCTGGGTTGAGTCATTACAATAACGTGCTTAAAGCACATTATGATTTAAGTTTCAATCAAGGCTTTGATTATGCTTACACTTATCCAGGATTAAATAAGGTCATTCAGGCAGTAGGAAGAGTGATTCGAACCGAAACAGATAAAGGGATAGCAATCTTATTAGACGATAGATTCACAATGAGAAAATACTTAAGATTATACCCAAATGCATGGAGCCATTTAGAAGTATGTAACGATCCTTCAGATATAGAAGACATGGCAAAGAGTTTTTGGGAAAGCGAATAGTATATATATAATAAGGATAGAAAACCATTTTTTTGATAAAAGAAGTGGTTTTATCTTTTTTTATAATAAAATGCCTATTCTTAGAAAAAAATACTTGCATTTAAAAAATAAATTTGTTATCATATTAAAGCCTATGCAAATAGGAAGGCAGAGATTTGTGAGGTTGCTGACACACACGTGAGCGTTGTAGTGGTGATGTTAGGGAATTTACAAGGAGCCAGTATGTAAGCTAAATTATATGCGAAGGAGGAGCTCAAATGGCTAATCAAGTAATTAGAATAAGATTAAAATCTTATGACCACAGATTGTTAGATCAATCATCAAAAAGAATCGTTGAAACAGCGAAAAAAACAGGGGCTAAAGTGAGTGGGCCAATTCCACTACCAACTGAAAAAGAAATTTTCACTATTTTAAGAAGTCCACATGTTAACAAGGATTCACGTGAACAGTTCGAAAGAAGAACTCACAAGAGATTAATTGATATCGTGAACCCTACGCCTAAAACAATTGATTCATTAATGCACTTAGATTTACCATCTGGTGTAGATATCGTCTTGAAGTAAAAAATATTAAATAGGAGGTGTACTCATGGCAAAAGGTATCTTAGGAAGAAAAGTAGGAATGACTCAAGTATTTGACGAAAACGGAAAAATGATTCCTGTTACAGTAATTTCGGTGGAACCGAATGTTGTATTGCAAAAGAAAACTGTTGAAACTGACGGATATAGTTCAGTTCAATTAGGTTTTATGGATAAAAGAGCTAATTTAGTAAACAAACCTTTAACAGCTCATTTTGAAAAAGCAAACACAACACCTAAGCGCTACGTAAAAGAAATACGTCTTCAGGGAATGGAAGAGTATGAAGTAGGCCAAGAGGTAAAATGTGATATATTTACCGCTGGTGATTATGTAGACGTAACTG
>CAYWUZ010000026.1:0-22777 GCA_964461565.1 uncultured Candidatus Izemoplasmatales bacterium
GCTTGCAGGTAAAAGCAGCTATTGATAAGATAGTTGATTACCTAGAATCCGAAACGATTGGTGAAGCTGCAATGCAGTTTCGAATGAAAGATTGGGCTTTTAATCGTCAAAGATATTGGGGAGAACCAATTCCGATAATCTACTGTGAATCATGCGGGATTGTTCCTGTACCTTACGAAGATTTACCTGTAACATTACCTTATATAGAAAAGTTTTCACCATCAAGTACTGGCGAATCACCTTTATCGACTATAGAAGAATATGTCAATTGTACATGTCCTAAATGTGGCGGAAAAGCTAAGAGAGAAACCGATACAATGCCTCAATGGGCTGGATCTTCATGGTATTTCTTAAGATATATGGATCCTTTTAATCATCAAGAACTAGCAAGTCAAGAGAAATTAAATTATTGGGGTCAAGTTGATTGGTATAATGGCGGTATGGAACATGTCACAAGACATTTAATTTATTCAAGATTCTGGAATCAGTTTTTAAATAAAATTAATGTTGTTCCATTTAAAGAACCTTATAAAAAGAGAACTGCTCAAGGTTTAATCTTAGGCGCAGATAATGAAAAAATGTCTAAATCAAGAGGCAACGTCGTTAATCCGATGGAAATCATTGATGAGTACGGCGCAGACACTTTAAGAACTTTTGTATTGTTCTTGAGTGACTACGAAATGAGTACGCCTTGGAATGATGATGGTGTTAAAGGATCAAGACGTTTCTTAGATAAAATCTGGAGAATGTTCCCTAAAGTGAATCAAGAATTATCATATTCTAAATCTTTAGAAAGAGACATCCATTTAACCATCAAAGGATTTGATGAAGATGTTGAAAATTTAAAATTTAATACATCTATTGCTAAACTTATGGAATTAGTTAATTTATATACAAAACAAGAAGTTCTAACAAGAGCTGATTATGAAACGCTATTAAAATTATTACATCCAGTTGCCCCTCATATGACTGAAGAGTTATGGGAAATGTTAGGCCATAAAGAATTATTGGTTTTTGAAGCATTTCCTAAATATGATGAATCTAAGTTAGTCAAAGATGAAATTGAACTGGTTTTAAGTGTTAATGGTAAAGTTAGAGATAAAGTAACTGTAGAAAATAATTTAAACAAAGAAATATTAGAGAAAATCGCTTTAGATAGCGAAAAAATTCAAGGATATATTGAAGGTAAAACAATTGTTAAAATCATTGTTGTTCCAAATAAACTTGTTAATATTGTGATAAGATAATAAAAAAATGTCTATTGAAAAATAGACGTTTTTTTTAAAAGAATTTACCGCTTTTAAATGTATTATATGTATGGGTGGTATTCATGATTGAAAAAGTTTCTTATAAACAAACACATACATCACTGGTAGCTGTTGACCAGTATTGTCATAGGTGTATGGGAAATCATTTAGCTATATCAGAGAATAATCGTGTCTATTGTGAAGATTGTTCAATGAATCAAAGTATGTCTGACTTATTGTATATAGAACGCTATGAACGGTTGAAAATGAAGAAAAAGCATATTCTCAATTTGAACTTTGAATTATCATCTCCTCAGATTAAGGGACAGTCTTTTATTGAGAGATGTTATAAAGATCAAACAAACGGTTTTTTACACGCTGTATGTGGGGCTGGTAAAACAGAAATGACTTTATCGACTATATTAGATGCATTAAATAATTCATTAAGTATTGCATTTGTTATACCAAGAGTAGAAATCATAAAGCAACTGATTGTTCGGTTTCAAGCTTATTTTCCTAAAACTAATATATGTGGATTGTATCAAGATATGTCTTTAGATGAAACAGCTGATATATATATTACAACACCTCATCAATTAATTAAGTTTTATCAAGAATTTGATTTGTTAATCATTGATGAGGTTGATGCATTTCCATATTATCAAAATGACTATTTATATCGCTTAGTAAAGAAATCTTTAAAACACAATGGATTGTTATTTTATATATCTGCGACCATGCCTGATGATTTCAGAGAACTCATACAAAGGAATCATTTTGAGTATTGTTTAATTCCTGAAAGATTTCATCAAAAAGATTTGGTCATACCTGAATTTTTTAAATATCGATATTTATTTAATAATGAGCTATTTGAAAACATATCAACTTACGAAGATAATAATAAAAAATTATTAATCTTTTTTCCTTCCATCCATTTAATGAGTCGTTATTATTATTTTTTATCTCAAAAAAAGTTGATATGCAAAATGATATCTTCTAAAACACCGTTTAAGAATGTTATTTTAAAAGATTTTGAAAATGAAGGATTTAATATATTGTTGACGACGACACTATTAGAGCGTGGAATTACTTTTAAGAATTGTGACGCCTTTGTTTTAGAGGCTGATCATCCTATTTTTGATAAGGAAACATTAATACAAATTTCAGGTAGAGTCGGTAGAGATCTTGTCTATAGTGGTGGATTACTTCATTTTTATTCCTGTTATATAAGCAAAGCGATGTTAAGTGCTAAAGCTGAGTTAATCCAGATGAATAAGGATAAGAATGATGATTTGTCATTTATGTAAAAAGTATTTTATTGATGAAGATAGTTTTATTGGTATTTTTAGATTTAATGAATTATGTAATCATTGTAAAGACAAATATCATCCAAAATTACATTATGAAGTGATTCCAATACAATTAGGTTATATTCATTACTTTTATTTATTTGAAGATATGGGAATAAATATTCATTATGAACAATACTTATCTAAACATTTAGAAATCATCTATATACTCATACAATCTAAGCGAAATGAATATGATATATTTATATATTTCGACGATTTAATCGATCATCAATATCAAGAATTGAATGAGTTTATTAAACAATTTAAATATATATTTTTATTTACTCTATCAAGAAAAGAATTAATATATAAATACATATTTTAATAAAAACAGTTGAGTTTATTTACTAATATTTTTATAGGTGGTATAATTAATTGTACAAATAAATATAAAGGAGTGGTTTTATGAGACTAGAAATTGTTGGCAAGTCAGGATTCGAGATTACTGATGCAATAAGAAACTACGTAGAAAAGAGATTAAATAAAATCGATCGTCTCTTTACAGAACAGCTTGACGCTGTGGTGGTGTGCAAAGTATACAGAGATGGTACGAAGGTAGAAATTACCATTCCAATTAAGTTTTTAACGTTAAGGGCTGAAGTAATGGATCGCGATTTATACGCTGCTATTGATAAATCGGTTGATAAGCTTGAAGCTCAATTAAGGAAAAACAAGCACAAGATGAATCGTTCATTACAAGAAAGAGAAGGATTGAAAAACACTTTTTCATCAGATGATTTAGATTTGAATGAATTAGAAAAAGAATTGATTGATCCAGTTAAAAAGAAAAAGATTAGACTTGAAATTTTATCATTAGAAGAAGCGTTAACTCAAATGGATTTATTAGATCATGATTTCTTTATTTACAAAAACGAAGATAATGAAACAAGTATTTTGTATCTAAGAGATGATGGTAAATATGGTTTGATCGAAACAGAATAGTTTAGTGGCCATTTATTGGCCACTTTTTTTTGAGATAAGACCGTAAATGATTGAATAAACGGCTTAAAAATGATATCATTATAGAGAGTATTTGAGGTGATTATATTGTTTAAATTATTTGATAGCAATAAGAAAGAATTAAAAAAATTAGAAAAACTAGCATTAAAGGTTTTAGCTTTAGAATCTGAGTATAAAGTACTAACAGATGAAGAACTAAAAGGTAAAACCGACGAATTTAAAAAGAGATTAGATAATGAATCTTTAGATGATATTCTGGTAGAGGCTTTTGCGACAGTAAGGGAAGCAAGTACCAGAGTTTTAAAGATGACGCCATTTAAAGTACAAGTCATGGGTGCGATTTCTATTCATGAAGGTAACATCGCTGAGATGAAAACTGGTGAAGGAAAAACATTAACTGCGGTTATGCCAGCTTATTTGAATTCATTAACAGGTTTAGGTGTACACATCGTCACTGTTAATGATTATTTGGCTAAACGTGAAGCTGAGGGTGAAATCGGAGATTTATTTCGCTGGTTAGGTTTAACGGTTGGAATGAATCATAGAGAACTTTCTCCTGACGAAAAAAGAGAAGTTTATAAATGTGATGTTGTTTATTCAACAAATAATGAGTTAGGATTTGATTACTTAAGAGATCATATGGTTGTTTATAGAGATCATATAGTTCAAAGAGAATTGAATTTTGCGATTATTGATGAAGTTGACTCAATCTTAATTGATGAAGCAAGAACGCCATTGATTATTTCAGGTGGAGAAAAAAATACAGCGGAATTATATAAACAAGCTAACTATTTTGTGATTCGTTTAAAAGAAGATGTTGATTATGAAATTGATATCAAAACAAAGTCAATCACACTTAATGAAGAAGGTATTCATAAAGCTGAGTTACATTTTAATTTGGATAATTTATATGATGTGAGTCATGTCGTTTTATTACACCATATTAATAATGCTTTACGTGCGAATTTCATTATGGAAAAAGATGTTGATTATGTAGTACAAGATGGTAAGGTTGTTATTGTGGATGCTTTTACTGGACGTTTGATGCATGGACGTCAGTTTTCTGAAGGATTACATCAAGCTTTAGAAGCAAAAGAAGCTGTTGAAATTAAGAAAGAAACCACAACATTAGCGACGATTACATTCCAAAATTTCTTTAGGATGTATTCAAAACTTGCTGGTATGACAGGGACTGCTAAAACTGAAGAAGAAGAATTTAGAGAAATATATAACATGGATGTTGTTGTAATACCAACCAATATGCCAGTTATTCGTATTGATGATAATGATTATATTTTTGCTTCTATGCAAGCAAAATATAAAGCTTTAGCGGATGAAATCGCTAAAAGATATGAGTTAGGTCAACCTCAATTGATTGGTACTGTATCGATTGAAAGTTCTGAATTATTATCTAGTTTGTTAAAACGTAGAGGTGTTAAACATGATGTTTTGAATGCAAAACAACATGAAAGAGAAGCTGAAATTGTTGCTAATGCAGGTAAAAAATATGCAGTAACAATTGCGACCAACATGGCTGGACGTGGGACAGATATTAAATTAGGTGAAGGTGTCGTTGAGTTAGGTGGATTGGCTGTTATTGGTACTGAAAGACATGAATCAAGACGTATTGATAATCAGTTAAGAGGTCGTTCTGGTCGTCAAGGTGACCCAGGCTATTCTCGTTTCTTCTTATCAGCTGATGATGATTTATTAAGACGATTTGGTAGTGAACGTTTTAAAAAGATGATTGAGATTGTTAATGGTAAGGGTGATAATAAAGACTCGCCATTAGATTTTAAAATGTTTTCTAAATTAGTATTAAGAGCACAAAGACAAATCGAAGGTAATAACTATGATCGTCGTAAATCTGTTTTGCAATATGATGAAATTTTAAAGAAACAAAGAGATATTATTTATAAACAAAGAACTGATGTATTATTCTTAGATTCTATTGAAGAGTCAATTGATCAAATGATCTATGCAACAATAGAAAGAATGATTGAAACACATAGAGGCAATTTTGAAGAGTTAAGTAAAGCAGTTCATAATTTCTTTGGACCAAGATTAGTTGATTTAGGAATTTTAAAAACAGAAACAGATCAGTATCAATATTTGATTGATGTTTTTGAAAAAGACAAAATTAATAAAAAAGAGATGGTTGGAGAAAAAGTCTTTAATGATTTCTTAAAGTCGATTACATTAAGAGTTGTTGATACACATTGGGTTCAACATATTGATGCAATGAGTGAGTTAAGACAAGCTGTTAGATTACAAAGTTACGGACAAAACAATCCATTTAGAGAATATCAAGAATCAGGATTTAGTATGTTTGAATCAATGGTTATTAATATTCAAAATGATGTAACAAGATATGTTTTAAGAGCTGAGGTTAGACAAAATACTGAGCGTGTTCAAGTAGCGAAACCTGTGAGTACATATTCAGGTAAAGAAGATGAAAGTGCTAAAAGAAAACCAGTAACGAAATCAGAGACAATCGGAAGAAACGATCCTTGTCCTTGCGGTAGTGGTAAAAAATATAAGCATTGTCATGGGCGGAATGGATAATGATTCAATTAGATGAGCTAAAAAAAACTGCCAGTCAGTTTAAAGATGACATCGATAAGATTAATCAAAGCATAGACATAAAAAAAACAAAAGAACAATTAAAAAGTCTGGAAGATTTAGCGATTTCTCCAGACTTTTGGTCTGATAATGAAAAAGCACAGGTAGTTATTGCAGAAACAAATGAAGTTAAGGATATCTTACAAGATTATCAGCGATTAATTGATATCTATGAAACGATTGAATTAAGTATTGAATTAATTAATGAATCAGAAAATGTTGATTTAAATGAAATTGAAAAACTGATTAAAGAGTTTGAAAAACTAAACCAATCTTACACATTAAAACTATTACTTAATGAATCTTATGATAAATTTAACGCGATTATTGAGTTTCATCCTGGGGCAGGCGGAACCGAGTCCCAAGATTGGGCAGAAATGCTTTTTAGAATGTATAAACGATACTGTGATAAACATAATTATCAATTTAAAGTGATAGATTATCTAGATGGTGAAGAGGCAGGTATTAAGTCTGCGACTGTATTAATTACTGGAAAATATGCTTATGGATATTTAAAAGTTGAATCAGGGGTTCACCGTTTGGTAAGACTATCTCCCTTTGATTCATCAGGGAGACGACACACATCATTTGCATCTGTGAAAGTTTACCCAGAAATTGATGATTCAATTGAAATAGACATAGACGAAAGTGATTTAAGAATAGATACATATAGGTCAAGTGGTAAAGGCGGACAAGGTGTTAATACCACTGATTCAGCGATTCGAATTACCCATTTACCGACTAATATAGTTGTTACATGTCAAAATGAGCGGTCTCAAATTCAAAATCGCGAAACAGCAATGAAGGTTTTAAAGGGGAAATTATATAATTTAGAATTAGAAAAGAAACATGACGAAATCTCTAAATTTCATGATGGGAAGTTAAATGCTTTTGGATCTCAAATTCGTTCATATGTTTTTCATCCATACACCATGGTAAAAGATCATCGTACCAATTATGAAACTGGTAATGGTGATAAAGTCATGGATGGAGATTTAGATGAATTTATCTTTGCGTATTTAACAATGATGAAGAAATGATGTATGAAGTTACCAATATAGAAAAGAAAAAAAATAAATACCAGGTTCAATTTAAGTATCAAGATAAACATCTTGATTTTGAAGTATCTGATGAATTGATTTTAGAGTACAGGCTGGTTAGAGGGAAAATATTAGAAAAACCTGTTTTTAATGGCTTTAAAGAAGCAGTTCAACATGATACATACAGACAAAAGTTGATGCATTATGCAACTTATAAACCACGAACTATAAGTGAATGTAGAAAATATCTAGAACAGTTTTCTATTCCTGAAAAAGCAAAAGATAAATATATTAAAAAATTAGTTGATGTTCAAATATTAAATGATGAATTATATGTTAAAAATTATATTGATGAATATAGTCATTTTAGAATGATTGGCCCTAAAAAGATTGAGTTTGACTTAATACAAAAAGGACTAAGTCGAACATTAATCAATCAATATATCAGTGATTATTCTCATCAACTAATGAAAGAAAATATAGAAACCCTTGTGGAGAAAAAATTAAAGTCTTCTAAGAATAAACCAATCTTTAAGATTAAAGAATCACTTAAAGCTTATGTGGTTAATAAGGGATATGATTATGGATTAACCCAAGAAGTGATTGATTCTTTATCTAAAAGAATTGAAGAAGAGATTGATGAAGATGCTTCATTACAAAAAGATTATGATAATTATTTGCGAAAGTATAAAAAAGGAAATCAAAGTCAATCATTTAGAGAATTTGCTATTCCGAAGTTAATTCAAAAAGGCTACAGTTATCATAAAATTATAGATATTTTAAAAGGAGAAGGTTCAGATGAATATTAATGGTGAAGTGATGTATTTATTTGATAATGGGCAGTTACTAGAAGCTTATAAGCATTTTGGTGCGCATGTTGTCAAAGATAAATCTCAAAAGATTATTGGTGTTGAATTTACTACATTTGCGCCTAACGTTAGAATAGCTTCTATCGTTGGGGATTTTAACCATTGGGATTCAAGAGCTCATACGATGACTAAAATAGATGACTCAGGTGTTTTTTCTATTTACATTGAAGGTGTATCAGAATGGGAAAGATATAAATATTGTTTCGTGACATATGATAACGAAACTATATTTAAATCAGATCCTTATGCGTTTTTTTCGGATTTCAGACCAGAAACATCTTCAAAAGTATATGATATCGATGGATATCAGTGGAATGACTCTAATTATATGAATCAAAGAAAAGAAAAGAATTCATTTAATGAACCTATGGTTATTTATGAAATGCATTTAGGTTCATGGATGAGAAAACCTGACTTTACCTTTAATAAGTATAATGAACTTGTTGATTTATTAATACCTTATCTTAAAGATCATGGATTTACTCATGTTGAAATGATGCCTTTGGCTGAGCACCCTTTGGATGAATCTTGGGGTTATCAAGCAACTGGGTATTATTCAGCGACATCTAGATTTGGTGTTCCTAAAGATTTGTTCTATTTAATAGATCGTTTACATCAAGAAGGTATTGGTGTGATTTTGGATTGGGTGCCTTCGCATATTTCTAAAGATGCCCATGGTTTATATAAATTTGATGGTTCTTATTTATTTGAATATAGTGATGATGCAATTAGAGAAAATGAAGTATGGGGTACGATTAACCTTGATTTAGGTAAAGGCATGGTTAGAAGTTTCTTGTTATCAAATGCTAGATTTTGGATGGATTATTTTCATATAGATGGATTTAGAATTGACGCTGTATCAAATATACTACATTATTTAGGAGATCCATCGAGGGGTACGAATCTTGGGGCTCTAGATTTCTTAAAGATGTTATCAAATACGGTGAAAAGTTATGATCATTCAGTCTTGCTTTTTGCTGAGGATTCATCAACTTTCCCTAAATTAACAGCTGCTGTTAATGATGGTGGTGTTGGCTTTGATTATAAATGGAATATGGGTTGGATGAATGATACATTAGGATATTTTGCTAAAGATCCTATTTATCGTAAATATCATCATCATTATATAAACTTTGCTATGGTTTATCACCATTCTGAAAAATTTGTATTAGCCTTATCTCATGATGAAGTTGTCCATGGGAAACATTCTCTAGTTGAAAAAATGCCTGGAGATTACTGGCAAAAATTTGCGAATTATCGATTATTAGTTGGATTACAAATAACACATCCAGGGAAAAAACTGATGTTTATGGGAGAAGAATTTGGTCATATGCATGAGTGGAGAGATACTGCACAATTGGATTGGCATTTGTATCAATACCCAATGCATCAAAAAGCAAATTTATTCTTTAAAGATATGGTTAGAATCTACCATGAAAATCCTTGTTTCTATGAGTTAGATTATGATGATTCTGGATTTAATTGGGTTGATTCAAGTAATGCCGAACAAAGTATCTTTTCTTTCTTAAGATATGATTCTTCAGGAGATTTTTGTTTGGTTATATTGAATATGACACCAATGGTTTACCATAACTACCGTATTGGTGTTCCACTAAAAGGTGAATATGTAGAAATTTTAAATTCTGATTTAGATAAATATGAGGGTTCAAATACCTATAATGGTTTGAATCCTATGAGTCAAAATTCACCACATCATGGTTTTGAACAATCTATTCAAATAGTTATAGCGCCACTAGCAATTCAAATCTTTAAACTTAGAAAGTAAGGTGATTTGATGGAAAAAATCATATCAATGATTTTAGTAGGGGGTAAAGGGACTAGATTAGGGGATATGACCAAAAATAAAGCTAAACCTGCAATATCGTTTGGTGGAAAATATCGTTTAATTGACTTTACTTTAAGTAATTTGAGTCACTCTCATATAGAAATTTGTGGAATTGTAACTCAATATGAACCGATGGAATTAATGAATTATATCGGGAATGGATCTTCATGGGATTTAGATTACACAGATGGTGGTATTCGCTTTTTAACGCCTTATTTAAAAAGAGATGATATTGAATGGCAAAAAGGGACTGGTCATGCGGTTAAACAATTTTTTGACTTCATTGAGCATTATAATTGCGAATATGTTTTAATATTGCCAGGGGACCATATCTATAAAATGGATTACAATGAGTTGATTAAAGCCATCGAAGAAGATGGAAGTGATTTATTGATTGCTTCAACAAGATTGAAACAAGAAGATCTTCATCGATTTGGACTGATAGAAACTGATGAAACAAATCATGTTATAAGTTTTATTGAAAAACCAGATAACCCAAAAACTGATTTAGTGTCTATGGGTATTTATATATTTAGAAAAGATGTTCTTGAAGAACTATTGTTTAATGAAAAAGAATTACTTGATTTTGGTAGTGATATCATTCCTGAAGCTATTATAAAAAACAAAAAAATATTAGCCTATGAGTATAAAGGATATTGGAGAGATGTTGGTACGATTCATTCTCTATATGACTCGAATATGGATTTATTAGATGATCCTAAGTTTTTAGGATTAAATTCTTCTAAGAACTTACCGATTTTTTCAAGGTCTCTAAACCTTGATCCTCATATCGTCCTTAACCAAGGATTAATTCAAGATTCTGTCATAGCTGATGGATGCAAAATTAATGGGCATGTTATACACTCAACGATTGCTTACCAAGTTGACATAGAAAAAAATGCTTTTGTTAAAGATTCGGTGATTTTATCTAAAGTGATTATTAATGAAGGTGTCCATCTTGAAAAAGTCATTGTTAACGAAGGTGTTAGGTTACCAAAAAATTATAAGTCAGTTAATCAAGAATGTGTTTTAATCACTGAAAACAACTTATTTAGGGTAGGTGAGATTCGTGAATGATTTATTTGTTGTTGTAGATGCAACAAGTCAAGGTAGTTTTTCTCACTTAACCAGACATAGAGTGCCAGGCGCAATGCCTTTTGGCGCAAAATATAGACTGATTGATTTTACTTTGTCAAATTGTAAGAATTCTAAAATTTACAATGTAGCGATTTTTCCTTATGGGAATTATCGGTCTTTATCAGATCAAATTGGTTCAGGTAATAGGTGGGACTTAAATCGTCGCCGAGATGGTGTTTTCATTTTGCCACCTAAGATTTTAACCAATACAATTGATCATGAAATTAGTTTTCAAAGAATGTATGAACATATTGAATACTTTAGACGTTCTACTCAAGAATACGCTTTAATTACACCTGCGAATATAGTGATTAATATTGATTATATGACTTTGCTGAACAAGCACATAGAATCTGATTTAGATTTATCTGCTTTTGTTGGTAGTGACTTTGAACGTTTAAAAATATATGTCATTAAGAAAGATTTGTTAATCGATTTTCTTTCTAAATACGATCAAATTCAATTCCGTAATTTAACGGATGTATTTGATTTTTCAACCAGTTTAAAAAAAGCTGCTCATCGCATTGAAGAGTCTAGCTTTTTAATTGAGTCATCAAGAGATTTGTTTAATGCAAATATGCAATTACTCAATGAAGATGTCAGACACCAAGTCTTTCATCCGAATAGACCAATCTATTCTAAAGAAACAATGTCTGCTCCTACAAGATATGGGAAAGAAGCAATTGTTAAGAACTCCATTATTGCATCTGGCGCAGTGATTGAAGGTGAGGTATACCATTCAATCATTGGTCGTAAAGTTCATGTAAGAAAAAATGCCAAGGTTTATCATTCTATCTTAATGAATCACACTGATATTGGAGAAAACGCTATAGTGCAATACTCATTAATGGATAAAGAAACTAAAGTTATTGAAGATGCTCAAGTTTTAGGGACTGTAGATAAATTATTTATCTCAGAAAAAAAACAAATTGTTACGTCAGAAAAAGGTTTAACAATTCTTCAAGTATCCGCAGAAGTTCAACCATTTATGAAAACAGGCGGGTTAGCTGATGTTGTTGGGGCAAATGCAGAAGTTTATTCTACATTAGGAAAAAAATCACTGGTTATTATGCCACTTTATCCAATTATTTTTAAAAAATATGAATTGTTACTTAATCATGTATCTGATAGAAACATTAGTTTTGGAAAAGAAGACTTTAAATCATCTTTGTATGCTTTAAACAATGAAAATACGGTTTATTATTTTATAGATACCTACCAATTTTTTGATCGAGAAAAAATTTACGGTAACAGTGACGACGATGACAGATTCGGTTTCTTTAATTTAGCTGTTATTGAGTTTTTAGATGATTTAGAAGCTTATCCAGATGTCATTCATGTACATGATTGGCATAGTGCATTGATACCAATGCTGCTTAAACAAAGAAAAATTAATATTAAAACATTATTAACAATTCATAATATTGAATATCAAGGTGTTTTCACCCAACAAGTGTTAGAAAATCTAAATGTAAAAACACAGTATAATTTCTTAAGACCAGGGTCTTTAAACTTTTTAGAAACTGGAATTCATTTGGCAGATAAGTTATCAACTGTTTCTGAAACTTATAAAGATGAACTAGCTTATGAGTATTATTCTAAAAATTTAGTTGATGCCATTCAACGTAGAACCAGAGATTTTTATGGTGTTCTTAATGGAGTGAGTGAAAATATCAGTCCAAAAAACGATTTAGAAATAAATAAACAATATGATTTAGTCAACGTATTTTCGGCAAAACCAATCAATAAAATTGATTTACAGAAAAAATTAGGCTTGACAGTCAATAAAGACTCCTTTATTATTGGTATGGTCACAAGGATTGTTGAACAAAAAGGATTTGATATTATTTTACCTGCACTTCGTGAAGTGCTTAAAAATAATCTCATCCAATTTGTTATATTAGGTACTGGAGACGAAGTATATCTTGAAGAACTTAAAAGATTAAAAGACCAGTTTCCAAAACAAGTCAGCACTAACTTAAGTTACGATGCGACCAATCCAAATTATATATACGCTGGTGCAGATTTGTTTTTGATGCCTTCAAGGGTAGAACCTTGTGGACTAGGTCAAATGATTGCTTTAAAATATGGTACTATACCTTTAGTTAGACAAACTGGAGGATTAAATGACACCATAGATAATTATGATTTATCAAGTAAACGAGGTAATGGATTTAAGTTTTATAATTTTGATACAAGAGATTTAATTTTCCAAATAGAATTTGCTTATTCAATTTATAAAGATTATCCAAATGATTGGCGTCAACTGATAATTAATGCCATGAATTCTCGTTTTACGATAAAAGATTCAGCCATTAAATATATTGAATTATATGAAATGATGGTATAGATTAGGAGAGTATTATTATGAAAAAAGAAATATTTACATCAAGCAAACAATTTGAAAAAGTGTTTAAAGACAGATTAAGAAAAACATATTTTAAAAATGTTGAAGATTCAACTATAAGAGAAAGATACCATGTACTTGGTATGTTAGTTAAAGAAGAAATGGCTGAACAATGGATAGCCACTAAAGAGTTAATTGAATCATCTGAAACAAAGCAAGTCCATTATTTTTCAATGGAATTTCTTTTAGGTCGTTTAATCACTAATAACTTGATCAATTTAGGGATTCGTGATGTTGCTAAAGAAGGAATGGAATCTTTAGGTTTTGACTTAAATGAGGTTGAAGATTATGAATCTGATCCTGGTTTAGGTAATGGTGGTTTAGGAAGATTAGCTGCTTGTTTCTTAGATTCGATGGCTTCTTTAAAAATTCCTGGTTCAGGAAACTGTATCCGTTATCGTTATGGTCTATTTAGACAACGTATTAAAAACGGTTATCAAGAAGAAAGACCAGATAACTGGTTGAATGATGGTTATGTTTGGGAAGTTAGAAAAACTGAAGAAACTGAAAGTATTCCATTTTACGGACACGTAGAATATCATAATGGTGATATGGTTTATAAACCAGGTGAGTCTATTAGTGCTGTTCCTTATGATATCCCAATAGTAGGTAATGATAATGGCTTTGTGAACAAGTTAAGAATATGGAGTGCAGAACCAGGAAAACGATACCCTGAACATAAATCACCTTTTGAATACGAAAGTGAGTTAGAACAAATTTCAGGTTTCTTATATCCTGATGATAGTACACATGAAGGAAAAACTTTAAGACTTAAACAACAATATTTCTTATCAGCTGCTGGTTTAAAAAGCATTATTAAAAAACATAAGAATCATTATGGAACAATGAAGAACTTCGCTGATAAAAATGTTATACACATTAATGATACGCATCCTGCATTGTTAATTCCAGAAATGATGAGAATCCTTTTAGATGAAGAAAAAATGTCTTGGGATGAGGCTTGGTCTATAACAAATCATACATTTGCTTATACAAACCATACAATTTTAGCTGAAGCCTTAGAAAAATGGTCAGTTAAAATTATTCAACCATTATTGCCAAGAGTTTATCAATTGATAGAAGAAATTGACCGTCGTTTTGTTGAAAAACTTAACAATGAAGGTAAATCTATTGATCTAATCAATGATTTAAGAATCATTAATCATAATGAAGTTCGAATGGCTCATCTATGTATCATTAGTTCTTTCTCAGTCAATGGGGTCGCTAAGTTACATACGGATATCTTAATGAATATTGAAATGAAAGATTTTAATGACTTATACCCTAACAAATTTGTCAATATTACGAATGGTATTACTCATAGAAGATGGTTATTACATTCTAATCCTGAGTTAACTGATTTTATTACTGAGCGTATTGGCGAAGGATTTAAAAAAGACCCTAAACAGTTTGAAAAATTATTAGATTTTGTTGATGATAAAAAATCACAAAAAGAATTTTTAAAAATTAAAAAGATTAAAAAAGAAGCGCTAGCCAAACGGATTTTTGAAGAACAAGGTATTGTTATTAATCCTGATTCAATGTTCGATATTCAAGTGAAGCGTCTTCATGAATATAAACGTCAATTAATGAATGCCTTACATATTATGCATGTTTATAATCAATTGAAAGCATCTAAAGACTTTAGAAAACAATATGTACCACACACTTATATTTTTGGAGCTAAAGCAGCTGGAAGTTATTATTTTGCTAAAAAAATTATTAAGTTAATTAATACAATTGCACAAAAAGTTAATAATGACCCGGAAACAAATGAATATTTAAAAGTTATTTTTGTAGAAAATTATAATGTAACATATGCAGAAATGATTATGCCTGCTTGTGATGTTTCTGAACAAATATCGACTTCTTCAAAAGAAGCTAGTGGAACAGGTAATATGAAGTTTATGATGAATGGTGCTTTAACATTAGGAACTTTAGATGGGGCAAATGTTGAAATTAAAGAACTCGTTGGTGATGATTCAATCTTTATCTTCGGTTTAGATGCTAATGAAGTCAATACTTTGAATGCTAATCATAAATACAATCCAAGAACATTATATGAAACAGATTCTACAATTAACTACTTATTAAAACAATTAGTTAATGGTTTCTTTGATCAAGTTGATAGAGAAGAGTTCAGAGAAATTTATGAAAACTTAGTGAATAAAGATCAATATTATGTTTTGAAAGATTTCCATGCGTATGTAAAAGCGAGTGTTGATGTTAATGAAGCATATAAAGATCAAAGTCATTGGGCAAAAATGGCATTAATTAATATTGCAAAAAGTGGTGAGTTTTCTTCAGATCGTTCTATTGAAGATTACAGCCGTAAAATCTGGAAAATTAATAAGTTAAATTAACAATGAGTCATTGGATTAATTTATCTATAGATTTAACTCAGTCAACGGCTCCTTTTCCAGGAGACAAACCATTGAAATTAGATATTATAAAGACTTGGGATAAAGATGGATACAACTTATCCCAAGTATCTTTAACCATGCATTTAGGGACTCATATCGATTATAAGAAACATGTTTTAAATTTGGAAGATGATATTAAATTTGATCAATTTATTGGACACGCAAATGTGGTTTTTATAGATGTAAAGAATGGATTGATACGTACTGACGATATTAGAATGGCATATCAATATCTTGAACATAAAGAGAATATGCTTATTATTTCAACAAATCATGAACAATATCTTGGGACGGAAAAGTATTGGAAATATCCTAAATTTGAAGAGAGTATTTCTGAGTTTTTAAAAACTAACAATATTTCATTGTTAGGCACTGATCTTCCAAGTTATGAATACGTTGATGGAGATATGCTTAAAATGCATCAAGACTTATTAAGTCATGATATATATCTAGTTGAGAATTTAAGAAACTTAAATAAACTGTCATCACACATAGAATTTATGGTTTTACCATTGTTTACAAAAGAAGTAGAAGCATCAGTTGTGAGAGCAATAGCGAAAAATTTATAATTATAGTTGCTTTTTGATTATGAATCCTTTATAATAATGTCGAATTGAATAAATAACTTCAGGGCAGGGCGCAATTCCCTACCGGCGGTATAGTCCGCGAGCTTAGGCACGATTGGGTGTGATTCCCAAACCGACAGTTAAAGTCTGGATGGAAGAAGTAATTCTTTGTTTTTTAATGCCCGAAGTTTGGGCATTTTTTTATTTAAAAGTGCTCAAATTAAATAAGAAAGAGGGATATGAATGGAAGTTTATTTAATTGCTGGAGCGGCACTGATTATCGCCCTTACGCTAATGTTTTTCTTAGGAAAGTACACTAGAAATAATCAGAAATTATTATTGGTATCATTATTATCACTGTTATTTATTGTGGTCGGGATTACTTATGCATATTTATTCTTGATCAAGGTAGATGGAGAACCCGTTAAGCTATCAACAATTATTCTCACTGATATTGTTGTCGTAGCGATTTATTTATTGGGACTATTTTCAGTCTTAAGATTAAATCAAAAAGATACAGTGAAAACAAAAGTCACAACGCATAAAATTGCTATTCAAGGGATTCTTGTTGGATTTGCAAGTGTGTTGATGTTGATTAGTTTTCCTGTAATGCCTTTAGCACCTTGGTTAAAAGTTGAATTATCTGCGTTAATTATTTTTATGACATTAATTTGGTTTGACTTTAAAACAGCTGTTATGGTTTCGTTTGTTACAAATATTGTTCATTTCTTTTTGCCTAGTAGTGCGCCTGTAATACCGTTACTAGATGAAATGATTAATTTTTTAGCGACGATGATTTTTATATTACCAACAGCGTTATTATTAAAAAAACGAAACATTGAAGAAGGAAATGGGTTAGTATATATTATCATTCTTACTGGATTAGGGTTTATCTCCACGGTAGTTATAATGGTCTTATTCAATCAATTTATTAATCTTCCATATATTTATGAAATCAATATATCGTTTAAAGAGGTTCTTGCCATTTATGGAGTTTTTAACATTATTAAATGGGGAATTAATGCTTTGGTTATTAATTTAACTTGGAAAAGATTTTATTTTTTAGGAGAACGATTTTTAACATAAGTATAAAAATGTTTATTATTGTATAAAAAAAGCCTTTTTTAGGCTTTTTTTTCTCAGTAAAATAGGCATAATATGATATAATATTTTCTAGACAAGGAGAATAACAATATGAAAAAAATAATGACTTTATTTACTATATTATTTATGTTTGTTGTCGTATTAGGGTGTTCTGATGATAATCCAACAAATGATTATACAAATAACACTGTCAGTGAAACATTAGATTATGGTCAGTTTTATGAATTGCAAATTAATGCATTCAGTGAACAGCTTTATTATACTGATGATGTATATTATATTTATTATTATCAAGAAAATTGTGGTGGATGTATTCGAATAAAAGATGATGTATTATCTAAAATAGATTCCTTACAAGTAGATACAATATTATTGTTTGATGTTTACTTTAACTTAGCATTTGGAGGGATTGATCTTGAACCAAGTTTTAATTTAAGCGTGACACCTTCTTTAGTTAAAGTATACCAAAATCAATTTGTGGAAGTTTATGAAGGCCCAGATGAAATTTTATCTATTTTAGAGACAATAGAGTAATTTTTTATTGTTAATAAACGAAATTTTGAATTAATTATACAAAAGATAGTTTTTAAGTGTTAGAATAAAAGTAATTTCAATGAAAAGAGTGATGTGGATGAAAACAATAAAAATAGACAAATATTATAAAGGTATGATTGCACATCGAGGGCTCAGTGGCATAGAGACTGAAAATACAGTATTTTCATTTTTAGCTGGTGCAAACCATAGTTATTCAGGTATGAGTTGCGATTTATTTACATCAAAAGATGGAAAAATGATATTAACGGCAGAAACGTCACTTTTAAAATATGGATTATTAAATCTAGATATTCAGAGTTTCAATTATGAAGAATTAATTAAATATACTTTAGTTGATCGTAAGACAGAGAATCTAAATCCATTTTTATATATTCCATTATTAAGAGATTTTTTAAGTATTTGTCAAGCTTATGAAAAAACAGCCTTTATAAATGTTCATTCATCTTTGAAAAATGAAGATTTAGATAAAATGCTTAGAAACACTCATGATTATTATCAATTAGACCATTGTTTATTTATTTTTGAAAGTAAAAGACAAATAGAATACATACTGAATCATGTGGATGCTAAGCAGATTTATTATAATCATTCAGAAATAAATCAAATAAATTATGAGTTTTGTAATAAACATAAAGTAAATGTTTATTTAGATAAAAAATTATTAGAAAAAGAATACGTAAAAAAATGTCATCTGATTGGTTTAAAAGTAATGACAGGTGTTGTAAATGATAAAGAAATTGCAGAAAAAATTGTCAAATTAGATATAGATTATATCTTAACAGACATTCTAGAATAAACTATAGATAATAGAAAGCGGGAGGTTTATATGAATAAAACTATTGAAGATATTTTAAATCGTAGAAGTATCAGAGCTTACTTAGATAAGCCTATTCCAGATGAGGATTTACAGACAATTATTAAGGCTGGTCTTTATGCACCAAGTGCAAAAAACAAACAAGATTGGCATTTCTCTGTTATAACAAACAAAGAAGTGATAGACAAAATGAATGAGATGGCTATAGAAGGTATGAAACGCATTGGATTAGAAAAAGAAAGCGAAGATCATATTTTTTATAATGCACCAGTCGTCATTGTCATTAGTTCGAGAATCGCAGGTTTTTCAGGAATTAATGTAGGGTGTGCGATTGAAAATATGTCTTTAGCCGCTCATGCGTTAGGTTATGGAAGTTGTATCATTGGTCAAACAAGATATATGTATTCAAAAGCAAATAAAATTGATGTAGATAAATTAATTAAAATTCCTGAAGGGTATGAGCATGATTTATCAATTTGTCTAGGTTTTCCAAAAGGGGAAGCACCAGAGGCAAAACCAAGAAAAGAAAGATTAGTTGATTATATATTATAAAGGAGGCCCTTATGTGGCAAAGAGAATATGATAAGTGGCTTCAATATGAAGGATTAGATGTTGATTTACGCGAGGCTATGCTTCAAAAAAACGAAAAAGAATTAGAGGATAGTTTTTATCAATCATTAAGTTTTGGTACTGGTGGCATGAGAGGGATTTTAGGTCCGGGTACCAATCGACTAAATATATATACAATCAGAAGAGCTAATGTTGGATTGGCTAAATATTTAAAAAAACACTACACAAAAGAAGATTTAAAAAGAGGTGTTGTGATAGCTCATGATAACCGCTTTTTATCGTATGAATTCGCAAGAGAGTCCGCTAAAGTATTAGGTGCAGAAGGGATACATAGTTATGTATTCACAGATTTAAGACCAACTCCAGAATTATCATTTGCGGTAAGGTATTTAAAGGCAATTGCGGGTATTGTAGTGACTGCTAGTCATAATCCACCTAATTATAATGGTTATAAGATTTATGATGAGCACGGTTGCCAATACACTCCAAAATATGCTAATGAGATCATTACTTATGTGAATGAAGTGAAAGATGTTTTTGATATAAGAAATTTATCTTTAGAAGAGTTAGAAAAACAAAAGTTAATGACATACATTGATCAAGAGATTGATGATGCTTATATTAAGGCACTTAAAACCATTCAAATTCATCCGAGAATTAAAAAGGAATTAAAAATCGTCTTTACACCACTTCATGGAACAAGTGCCATGATGGGGATGCGTCTTTTTAATGAGACAGGTTATGATGTTCATCCTGTGAAAGAACAAATGATTCCTGACCCTAATTTTTCAACAGTAAAATCACCTAACCCAGAAGATAAATCTGCCTTTGATTTTGCAGCTGATTTAGGAAAAGAAATCAAAGCAGATATGCTTATTGCGACTGATCCTGACGCAGATAGATTGGGTGTAGCAGTGGCACATAATCATAAGTTTGTTTTCTTAAATGGAAATCAAACAGGTGCATTATTAATTTATTATATTTTGAATGAGAGAAAAAAATTAAAGAATTTACCAGAAAAAGGTGTTGTTTTTAATACAATAGTAACTTCTGATTTAGGCGCTGAAATTGCTAGAGATTTTAATATGGATGTTATTTCAACATTAACTGGATTCAAATTTATTGGCGAACAAGCTCGATATTTAGAAAATGATGAACGAGAGTTTGTTTTTGGATATGAAGAATCATATGGTTATGTTATTAAAGACTTTGTAAGAGATAAAGATTCTTTACAAGCGATGTTACTAGTAGCAGAAGCAGCTAATTATTATTATACACATGAGAATAAAACACTTTATGATAAGTTATTTGATATTTATAATGAATATGGATACTATTTAGAAGGTCTAAAAAGTATTGTTTTAGAAGGAAAAGATGGTCAAGAAAGAATTTCGAGAATAATGTCTTATTTTAGAGATAATCCTTTAGAAGATTTTATGGATAATGAAGTTAAGGTGATTGAAGATTTTGAATTATCAAAAAAGATTTCTAATCATAAAATTGAAGATATTCATTTGGAAAAATCTGATGTCATTAAATACACATTAGAAGATGGAAGTTGGTTTGTTTTAAGACCATCTGGAACAGAACCTAAATTAAAATTATATGCTGGAGTTGTGACTGATTCTATGGATGAGTCAGAAAATAAAATTAAGAAAATCTTAAGTTTATTAACTAAAGCAGTGGAGAAGGTTGAGTAAAATGGAATATGTTTATGGAGCACTAGGTTTAATTGTATTTATTGGTTTATACCTATGGTCTTATACACTGAATCAAAAATGTGAAAAACCAGAAGGTGCAGAAGATTTAGAGTGTACAAGTTGTCATTCTACAAGTTGTAGTTCAAGAAAACATGAAGTTGAAAAGTGATTGGAATCATCTATTAGATAATGAAATCCACCAACCATATTTTATAAAGTTGATGGATTTTATTCATGAGGAGTATCGAAATGTTACTGTATATCCTAAAATACAAGATGTATTTAAGTCTATAGAACTGACATCATTTCAAGATACAAAAGTACTTATTTTAGGGCAAGACCCATACCACCAAGAAGGACAAGCAATGGGACTAGCTTTTTCAGTTAGTAAAGATATGCCATTGCCACCATCACTAAGAAATATTTATAAAGAACTGGTTGATGATCTTAAAATAGATTTTCCGGAAAATGGAGATTTATCACATTGGGCAAAACAAGGTGTTTTGTTATTGAATGCTATTTGGACCGTTAGAGAAAACGAACCTTTATCACATAAGGATAAAGGTTGGGAAGTATTTAGTGATAAAATCATTACTATTTTGAATCAAAAAGAACAACCAATGGTTTTTGTTTTATGGGGTTCATATGCTAAAAAAAAGAAGAAGTTGATAACAAATAAAAGACATTTGATCATTGAAAATGTTCATCCTTCTCCTTTATCAGTATATAGAGGTTTTTATGGTTCTAAACCTTTTTCTCATATCAATGAGTTTTTAAAAAAGAACAATCAATCTCCTATTCAATTTTAAAGAGCGAGGTAACACATGAAGAATCATACACAGAAACTTATTTTTACAGGTTTATTAATTACTATTGGGATAGTCTTATCCCAATTTTTATCGATACCTATTCCTCCCTCTCAAACAACATTTAAAGTGGGTATAGGTTATTTACCATTAATGTTGATTTCAATTCTATTTGGACCTATTTTCGGTTTGTTTTCTGGGGTTATTCAAGATCTTATAGGATACTTTCTATGGGGAACTCAAACTGGACCCTTTCATTTTGGCTTTGTGTTAAACGCTATATTGTTTGGTGTTTTACCTTGGTTCTTGTTTAGAGTTAATTTATTTAAAGAAAAAACATATAAAATTATTAATATTGTCATTGCTGTAATCTTTTTGGGAATTTCGATATATTTACTATTTGATATAGATTTAATTAGTGATAGAATCAAAAATGTTGATCATTTATTGGCTTATATTTTAGTGTCTACTTCTATATTCGCAACGATATTAATTGGTGGCTTTGTATTTTTTATGAAACCATTAAAAGATAATCATCATCTAATATTTATTGTTACAGTGATGTTAATTATTACTTCAGTACTGTTAACACCAATTTGGGTAAAACAACTTTATGGTTTACCTTATTGGATACAGTTACCACCAAGAATCATTAAATTACCTTTTGAAGCGATTATTTATAGTGTTTTACTTATTAGGATTCATAGTTTGTTTAAAGACTTAAAGACAAACAATATTAAATAAAATAAAAAGTCCATT
>CAYWUZ010000027.1:0-22359 GCA_964461565.1 uncultured Candidatus Izemoplasmatales bacterium
CAGTGTAGAAATACTCATCTGGAGAATGATAGTTTGTGTTTTCTTTGTAAACTAATGTTTTATCTGCTTCAAAATAGTCTACATAGAATGGTCCATGATAAGCGATTGTTGTGTTTGAAGTACCATAAGTACCACCATTATCTACGTCGCCTAATTCTTCATACATTTCTAAATTGACTGGAGTCATAACGAATGAAGACATGAAATATCTTACGTTCCATTCTGATTGTTCATTTAAGAAATCAAATTCGAATGTATATTGGTCAATTAATTTAATACCAACATTTGCCCAATTTGCTTCTGTTGGATCTTCAGAGAACGCTTTAGCTCCTTTAAGACCAGTTGAAGTGTTTAAGAAATCTCCACCACCTGATACAGCACGGAACCAGTTGTTAGTTAATGCTAATTTGAATGTAGCTACAAAGTCTTCAGCATCAATTGTTGTTTTTGTGATATATGAAATATCAGTATCTGGGTGGAAGAACCATTCCAAATCTTGTCTTACTTCAAATTGCCATTTTGTTGAAACTTCTTTACCAGTTGGAGTAATATTAGAATCAACAGGAACAGGGTTAGATGCCATCATTGATGGAACAACTTCATAACCAGTTTTGTCAGCATTAAAGTGATATGAATATGGAGCATCCATATATAATCCCATATAATCTGAGTCTGTAGAAGTATCATATAACCATTGGTTCCAAGTTACAGGGTTTGTCGTACTTGCAGTACGATAAGTATATTCACCTGCATTACCAAAATCGTTATCAGCCATTAAAACTGTTGAGTCGTCAGCTGACATAGTTGCAAAGCCAGTACCAAATCCCATCACTGGAATATAGCTATCAACTGGAAGTTGAAGTCTTGAAGAATAAAGGTTGAATCCGCCGTTAGCGAATAGTGGAACACCACCATACATATTATTCATTAAGAATTTTTCAGCTGCAGCCATGAATGTATGTCTTACTTCTGAAGTTTGGAACTTGTAGTTGTAAAGCCCTGTAGGATATGTAGCTTCTGTAGGGAATACTAATTCAGTTGTAGGTGCTTCAGTAGTTTCGTATTCTTCTATAAGAATCGCGCCTAACCAGCGTTGTCCATCTACTACAGCAAATACGATAGTGTATTCACCAGGAACAAATACCACAGGATTGTCATTCCAGTTTCCAGTACCTAAATCAGGATCATAGCTAGAACTAGCTGGATCGATATAGTTAGGAAGGAATAAAGTATCAGGAGTCAAGTTGAAAACTTGTCCACTTTCAGGAGATGGTGCCCACCATGTAGGGATTGCTTCTCCTTCAATCATTTCGATACGTGCCATTTTAACTGTTAAGTTTCCATCCAATACAGTTTCGTTACCATCGATGGTGTATGTAACATCCCATCCAGCTGCCTCAGCAGGGAACGTAACGTCAATGCTATATAATAATGTAGCATCTTGAATTGAAGAACTTACCTCAGCTAAATCAGGGTCACTTACTCTTGTAGCCTCAAATTTATATTGAGCTTGTCCAAAAGCATCTGCCCATCCAGCGAAGTTACCAGTAACATAGTAATCATAAGTTGTATCTTCTAAAATCGGATCAGGATCACTTGTTGTTGGTGCTTCTGTTGTTGGTGCTTGTGTTGTTGGTGCTTCTGTTGTTGGTTCTTGTGTTGGAGCTTCTGTGTCGTCTCCATTACATGCTGCTATTCCTACAAATAGGAAAGCTGCTAACAAAAACATTAATAATTTTTTCAATTTTTTTCTCCTCTCTTTTCTTAAAAATATTACATTTTTCTTATATATAAATCCATCTTCCTCCATGAATTAAGATTTTTATGGAATCAAATGAAATATATAGTAATCTAAATATCTATAAAATATAGATAGATAGACATCGAAAAGTGTTAAGTAATTATATCATATAAAATTTTTCATGTAAAGTTGTCTTTTAAAAAATTTCACCAATAATAATCAATTCGAATGTCTATTTTACTATCTTTAGTTAATTTACTAATTCTATTAATTACTCACTTTGAGCTTTATGTTGATCGATAGCGTTAATTAATTGAGAATCACTTGCCACATTACTTAAGAAATAATCAACTGGAACACCAGATTCTACAGATACATATTCATATCCATCAATCTCATTACCAATTCTTGTACTTAAAACATTATTAGTTGATATCATGACTGCAGAACCATCTGGCGTAATAAATGCTCCGATTGATGAAGCTCCACCACTAGATTTTTGTCCAATCACTGGAATTCCAAGTTCTTTCGCCATTGACGCAAACATATTTGCAGCACTAAAAGTCACACTTGAAGTTAATACATACCAATTATAATCATAAGCAACATAATCGCTTTCTATATAATAAGTAACTGCTGATCCATCTGCTGGATTTTGAGAATGATAATTAAATTGTTCTTCTGTCATGTATCCAAATATTCTCATAACAGCACCAATATTACCACCGGTATTGTAAGATAAATCAATGACTACATCCACTACAGTTTCTGGTAATTTATCTAATGTCGCTTTGAAAGCATCAGGTGTATCAATTGAAAAACCTGTAATATGAATAATAGCGACTGTATCGTCATTAATTAAACTAAACTCAGGTAAATCTTCATCTGTATATCCACCAAATTTTTCAGTTAATAAATCTTGTACAGCCCATAAACCTTCATAGAAAGCATTTGTTTCAGGTCCTAAATCACTTATTGATAATCCTGAAGTAGTTCTTGAATCATAATATCCGTAGAACACATGTGATGTATGTAAATCATCCATACCGTACATGAATCCGAATATTTTATTATATAAGTTGTTATCAGTTCCTGTGATAATTGATTTCATAGAAGCTTGTAAGCGTTCATAATATGTATCATAATTCTTCTCAGGTTTTAATCCATAGAAATAATCCATAATTAATGCTATTGCGTTATAACTTGCCATTTTTACTTCAACCGGCATTTCTTTAGCATTAAATGAACTTTCATGAATTAAATTGATTGTTTCAGTGTTTCCTGAACTTAAATCAAATGTATCTACACCAAAGATTTTATCTCCATTAAAATACGCTTGATAATAAATATCGCTCATAAAGATAATGTTTGCTGCATGTAAAGGCATTAAATGAACAGTTGTTTCTCCATCCACATAATTCACTAGATCAATATTATAGAATCCTAAGTCAATTATAACTTCTTGTCCATCAACATAATCAGTATCTACATAATTTAAACCTTCACCGTAATCTGATTCAGTTGAGGCTACATAACCAGCAAAGAAATCAAAATTGTTTACAGTTAAAGTATTATCCGTAAAATTAAGAGTCGCTGTATATATTTCTACTACGTCTTCTTGAAGAATGTCATCAAAATATTCATAAGTATATTCTAATTTTAAAACATCTTCAGAAGTCATTTCATAAGTCATTAAACCAGGTTCAATAGCGCCTTCTAATAACGTGAAGAATGATTCTACGTCTACATATGGTAATTCACCACCTGCAGTAAAATATAATGGAAAATCAACTTGATCCGCTACAACGTATTCAGTTGATGTACCAGTGAAATCATATAATCTTTTTTCTGCAATTTCAACTTCTGGATATGCTTCTACAATAAAATCAAAACTCTTAGAAGCACTATAATTTCCAGCCTGCCCTCTCACTGTTAATGTAACAGTAACTGGATCAGACCCTACTGGTGGGTTATTTACAAATCCGTCAGCTGTAATAACATAAGGATTGTTTGTTGACCAAAAGAACTGTACTGACCAATCTGGTGTATTTAAAGGTAACTTCGCACCAGCAAGCAAATCTTCAATAGTAATATCAATATTTGCTAGTTCAGTTGTTACTTTTTCCTCAAAAGGATTTGTTGTCGGAGCCTCAGTTGTAGGTTCCTCTGTTGTAGGTTCAACAGTTGTAGGTTCCTCTGTCGTTGGCTCTTCAGTTGTTGGTTCTTCTGTAGTAACTTCTACAGTCGTTGGTTCTTCTGTAGTAGGTTCTACTGTTGTTGGCGTTTCTGTAGTTTCTTGAGTTGGAGCATCAGTTGTTAAATCTGTATCTACTCCATCACAAGCAGCAATTCCAAGAAATAAAAAAGCTGCCAAAATAAACATTAATAATTTTTTCATGTTTCCTCCTATTTTACATTTAAGTATTTTTATAGATTATATAACGAAAACGACTAAATAACAATAACTTATTATGAATAATTTAGAGTTATCTACTTATTTTTTAATATCACACATATAGATGTAGCAAAACTAAAACCGTTTTCTTCTAGATATTTCTTAATTTCAATAGCCTCTTCCTTATATAAATCATATTTAGGACTATTTTTTACATGATTTAATAAACCATCAATCAAACGATTTAAATCATCCATCGATACTTTTTCATCGAAAGGTTTCGTTTCTAATTGCCAATAATCAACAATAGGGATTGGTGAATACTTCTTAATTGATTCCAGAATATTTTCTTGTGTGAAAATTTGAGAATGAATTTTATTTATGTCATGGTCAATCTTAGCCGCGAAAGAATGCAATAACTGATGTGATAATTGTTTGTTTGACAGATCATTAGTTGATATCAATTCGTTAACGATCATCATCCCATTAGGTTTTAATAACTCAATCATTCTATCAAAAATGCCTTTAATATCTTTGATATGATGTAGGGTGTTAGAAAGAGATATAATATCAAAACTATTTTTTGGGAAATTCGTGTCTAAGACATCAATATCCATCCACTTAATTTTCGGATTATTTTCGAAAGCTGATTTATCCATTTCTAAAAGATAATCGACAATATCAATGCCGATAATTTCTGAATAGTTCTGATAAAAATGGTCTATTAATGCAACAAAGTCGCCTTTGCCAGAACCAATATCAAGAATTCTTGGACTTTCATACTGATCTAAATACTTTTTTAATTCTCTCATTTCTTTTTCTCCTTCTACACTTATTATACATATTTTAACTGATTTATGTTAAGATAAAATAAATTATTTAAAAAAAACTTTCAAAGGAGAAAATTTATGAAAAAAAAGGATATAATTTTAATATTTTATATACTTGTGGTTGCTAGTTTGTTTTTAATCCCAGTGACTAGAACATTTATTGAAACTCAGACCCTTAATCATCCTTATCTATTAGGATTCATTAAAACTTCGATTTTAGCCACTACAGGTGAACTAATTGCGTCCAGAATTACAACTAAAAACTACTTTTCAAAGAAAGGTTTAATATATAGATTTATTATTTGGGGTTTTCTAGGAATGGGCTTTGTATTAATGTTTCATATCTATGATGCTGGTGTTATTAGCGCCATTAACGATAACTTACTTCCTTATATTTCTAACGATAACTTTTTCAAGACACTTTATCAAGCTTTTATGATCAGTTTAATTATGAATCTAACTTTCGCTCCTGCCTTCATGTTACTGCATCGAGTTACTGACACTTATATTGATTTAGGTCAAGGTCGTATTAAAAATATTGTTCATGTCAAATTATCTTCTGTCACTGATAAAATTGACTGGAAGAATTATTTCCAATTTGTAGTGATTAAAACTATTCCTTTGTTTTGGATACCAGCGCATACAATAACTTTCTTATTACCAACTCAATATAGAGTTCTTATGGCTGGTGTTTTATCAATTGCATTAGGTTTAATCCTCAGTTTATCAGTGAATATGAAAAAAAAACAAGGTTAATATATAAAAAGATATTGTAATTATATTTAAAAATGATAGAATTTATAAAAATATCTATAGGGGGGAAATATGGGATCACTTATTTACATTGCTGGAGGATTTTCAATCATCGCAATTGTCTATGCACTTCTTTCATTTAAGAAAGTCATATCTTATTCTGCTGGAACTGAAAGAGTCAAAGAGATTGCTGGATACATTAAAGAAGGTGCGAATGCATTTTTGAATAGAGAGTATCGAATCATTGTCATTTTTGTCTTTATCGGCTTCTTTGGTTTATGGTTTGCTTTAAATATAGGGAGCGCTTTAGCCTTTGTTCTAGGCGCTACTTTCTCTGGAGTAGCAGGTTTAATTGGGATGAAAACTGCCACAGAAGCAAATTCAAGAACTGCCACAGCCGCCAACAACCACGGAATGAATGAGGCTTTAAACGTTGCCTTTAAAGGTGGTACTGTGATGGGGATGTCAGTTGTTGGTTTCGGTTTATTAGGATTAATTATCGTTTATATGATTGCTGATAAAGCCTTCGGTTTAGATGCATCAACTGCCATTGAAATAGCAGCTGGATACTCTTTAGGCGCTTCAACCATTGCTTTGTTTAGTCGAGTTGGTGGAGGTATCTATACCAAAGCAGCGGATGTTGGTGCTGATATGGTAGGGAAAATTGAACTTGATGTTCCTGAAGACGATCCGAGAAATCCAGCAACCATCGCTGATAATGTCGGAGACAATGTTGGGGATGTCGCTGGTATGGGTTCTGATTTGCTAGAATCATATGTATCATCTATTGTTGGTGCTGCGACTATTGGTGCTTTATGGTTTGGTGCTAATGGAATCATCTTTGTTCTATTTATCGCAGGTGTTGGAATTATATCTTCAATCCTAGGAACACTTTTTGTTAGAACTGGAAACAAAGGGAATCCTCATCGTTCATTGAAAATGGGAACTTATATGAGTGCAGTATTTTTTGTAATGGGTTCTTTCTTAGTTACATTCTTCTTTAACATCAAACAATATGATCATACAGGATTATCTGAATTACCATCAAATATGGGGCCGTTTTATAGTATTATCATTGGTCTTGGTGTTGGTTTATTCATTGCTTTCATTAGCGAATACTATACATCTGAAAAATATAAGTTTGTTAAACAAATCGCTAAACAATCTGAAACTGGACATGCAACAAATATAATCGCAGGGATTGCGACGGGTATGCAAAGTACTGTTTTTCCTATATTAGCAATTGCTTTAGGTTCTATATTAGCTTTTGAAGTAGGTGGACTATTTGGTATTGGTTTAGCCGCTGTAGGTATGTTAGGAACTGCGGGAATGACAGTCAGTGTTGATGCCTATGGTCCAATCGCTGATAATGCTGGTGGAATAGCTCAAATGTCAAATATGGATGAACATGTCCGCAAGATTACAGATAAACTTGATAGTGTAGGTAATACTACCGCAGCTGTAGCTAAAGGATTCGCGATAGGAAGTGCTGCTTTAACTGCACTAGCCTTATTCAGTTCTTATGCTGTTAAAACAGGTTTAGAAGTGATTAACTTAATTAATTCTCATGTTATATCAGGTTTAGTTGTGGGTGGAATGCTGGCTTTCTTATTTAGTTCAATGACTATTTTTAGCGTTGGTAAAGCCGCCAATAAAATGATTGATGAAATCAGAAGACAGTTTAGAGAAATTCCAGGAATTTTAGAAGGTACTGCAACACCTGATTATTCTAAATGTGTCGCTATATCAACCGACTCTGCCTTAAAAGAAATGATTGCTCCAGCTTTACTAGCAATCATCACACCAATCGTTGTTGGTTTTGCTTTTGGCCCTGAAGCTTTAGGTGGTTTATTAGCAGGAACCTTAATCACTGGTATTATGTTAGCTATTTTCATGGCTAATAGTGGTGGTGCATGGGATAATGCGAAAAAATATATTGAAGATGGTCATCATGGAGGTAAAGGCTCTGCCGCTCATAAAGCATCCGTGACTGGAGACACCGTGGGTGACCCTTTAAAAGATACATCTGGTCCATCATTAAATATTCTCATTAAACTGATGACAACAGTTTCACTTCTTCTAGCAGCTATGTTTTAATCATCTAATCCCAAGAAATAATCTTGGGATTTTTTTATAACAAAAACAATCAACCTATTCGCATAAGATACACAACTGTGATAGAATTAAATTAATAAACAAGTAAAGGAGATTTATGATGAAATTTAAAGATTACAAGTACGAAAGACCTGAAATTGAAACTTACCAAAAAGAAATAACTTTTTTACTAGAGAAAATTGGTGGAGACGTTGATGCGCAAACAGAACTCAAAGCCATTCAAGATTTCTTTGACTTAAATGATCAACTAGATTCAATGGCAACACTCGTTTCAATTAGAAACAGTTTAGACACTAAAGATGAGTTTTATCAAAAAGAACAAGATTTCTTTGATGAAAACGGTCCAAAACTTCAAATGTATAACAACCTTTTTTCTAAAAAACTTATTCATTCAAAAAACAGAAATACATTAGAAAAACATCTTGGTGAATTAATTTTCAAACAAGCAGAGTTACAAGAAAAAACTTTTTCTGAAGAAATTATTCCTGATCTACAAAAAGAAAACAAATTAAGTACTAAATATTCTAAAGTTTTAGCAAGTGCTGAAATTGAGTTTGAAGGTAAAATTTATAATTTAACTCAAATGGGTCCATTCCTACAAAGTCTGGACCGTAACACAAGACATAAGGCACAATTAAAAACATCAAAGTTCTTTGAAGAACACGAACAAGAATTAGATGAAATTTATGATGAGATGGTTAAAGTAAGACATAAAATCGCAAAAACATTAGGTTATGAAAATTATGTTCAATTAGGATATGATAGACTTGGAAGAACAGATTATAATGCTGAAGATGTGAAAAACTATAGAGATCAAATCTATAATGAAGTCGTTCCTGTAGTTAAAGAACTTATAGAAAGAAAAGCAAAAAGAATCGGTATTGAAGATCCAAAATCATATGACTTAGCTTTATCTTTTAAAACAGGTAATCCTACACCTAAAGGCGATTTGAATTGGCAAGTAAATATTGCAAAAAACATGTATGAAGAAATGTCTGAAGAAACAGGTGCCTTCTTTAATTTTATGATTGAACATGAATTACTAGAACTAGACTCTAAACCAGGCAAATCTGGTGGTGGGTATTGCACTTACATTCCAAATTACAAATCTCCATTCATCTTCGCTAATTTCAATGGCACAAGCCATGATGTTAATGTATTAACACATGAAGCAGGTCATGCTTTCCAAATCTATTCAAGTAAAGACCAAATTCCTTCATATCGTTGGCCGACAATGGAAGCAGCTGAAATTCATTCAATGAGTATGGAATTTCTTGCGTGGCCATGGATAGATGGATTCTTTAAAGAAGATACCGATAAATATAAATTCTATCATCTAGATAGTTCATTATCTTTTTTACCATATGGTGTTTCAGTTGATGAATATCAACATGAAATCTATAATAACCCTGAAATGACTCCAGATGAAAGAAAAGCTACATGGAGACGCATTGAGAAAAAATACTTGCCATATAAAGATTACGATGATGATGCATTTATGGAAAAAGGAACTTATTGGTATAAACAAGGTCATATTTTCTCTGTACCTTTTTACTACATTGATTACACTCTAGCACAAGTATTAGCATTCCAATTCTTTGTAATGAGCCAAGAAGATCATGGAAAAGCTTTAGATAAATATATTCAATTATGTCGTTTAGGTGGTTCAAAGAGTTTTGTTGATTTAGTTGAGTCAACTAACCTCAATAATCCTTTCAAAAAAGGCACGATTGCATCAGTAGTTAAACCTATTAAAGCATTTTTAGATAGTATTAAAGATCAAGAACTTTAAAAAGTCTATTTGATTGAATATAAATTTATTTTTGATATAATAAATAAATGAAGGAGATGATAATTATGAATGAAAAAATGGTAAAAGCAATTAACAAACAATTAAATTTTGAATTAGAGTCAGCGCATGTTTATTTAGCGATGCAAAATTATTTTGCAACACTTTCACTTAAAGGTTTTGAACGTTGGTTCAATGTTCAATACAAAGAGGAAGTTGAACATGCTGAAAAATTCATGGGATATTTAAATGATCGAGGTCAACGTGTTGAAATTACAGGTTTTGAATCTCCTAAAAATGAATTTAAATCTGTACTTGAAGTCTTAGAAACTTCATTAAATCATGAAAAAGAAGTGACTAGACGCATTAATGAATTAATGGCATTAGCAATCGAATTAAATGATTATGCTTCTGTAAGTTTCTTACAATGGTATATCGATGAACAAGTTGAAGAGGAAGCTAATTTCTCAGAAATCATCGACAAAGTAAAAATGATGGATGGCAAAGGCTTATTTATCTTAGACCGTGAACTAGGAAGCAGAAAAGAATAACAATTTACTAATAAAAACGCATCGCCAATTGGCAATGCGTTTTTTTTATATCAAAATTTTTAAATAATCTTCTATTAATTCATCTATAGGTACTTCTGCTTTTCCTGGAACAATAACAAGTGAAAGTAATAATCCGGCAATTAATCTAGAGTTTTTTTCAGAAGAATCAACTATTTGATGATTCTGGCAGTGTAAATAAATGACTTTTTTTAAATGCATATATATGATTTCAGTAAATCTTAAATCTTTTGGTAAATAATCCGAAAATGATTCTTTAATAATTAATCTTAAAAGATTTTTCTTTTTCATAATCACATTAATTCTATTAAGCAACAATTTTCTATAGAATTCATCTGATGGAAGTTGAATCATTTCTTGTATTTTAGATTCATCTAAAAAAATAGATAAATGGTGTCTTATACCTTCTTCAAACAATTCCAATTTAGAGTTAAAATTTCTAAATAATGTGACTTCAGCTACACCAGCTAACTCTGCTATTTCTATTGTTGTTGTTTCTAAATACCCTTTTTTTTCAAAAAGTTTCATACTGGCATTGATTATTTTCTCTTTAGTACCCTTCATCACTAACCTCTTTTTAACTTAAATTTTATCCTCGTTTTTGTTTGGATATATAAAACAATAGGCATTATCATCAATGTTGAAATAATTGCTAAAACAAGATTGATTACAGTCATTATACCAAAGTTTTTTAGTATTTCAAAGTCAGAAATGATTAATGCACTAAATCCACCAATGGTTGTTATCGCTGATATTAATATTGGTTTCCCTATAGTTTGAACAGTTTCTGCTATTGTTTCATCTAAAGGTATGTATTCATTCACAGTTTTATTAAAACGATCCATAATAAGGATTGTAAACTCTGTTCCTATCCCTATAATCAACGCTCCTAAAGTGGCTGTTAAAGGCGTATAAGCTATATCTAAAGTATACATAATCAATCCAGACCATCCAATAATCAATGTAATTGGAATCAAAGGTGTAATTGCTTTAAAGAAATTTCTATAGATTAATAGTAAGCCAAGAAATACAGCTAGCATTCCTAAAAGAGTAATGGTATATCTTCCAGTAGTTAATGACGATATCATTGTTACATCAATGACTGCTTGTCCGGTAATAACGATATTTAGATTTTCTGATTCTAAAGAACTAAAATATACATCTAACTCATTAAGAAAACCATCTAAATCATTTGTTTCCATTTTTTCAATCATTAATTGGACAACCATTTTTGTTTGATCATCATTAACCCATACTTTTATTTGTTCTTCAGGCAATGTATTAATCATGTCTTGAATGTTGACTTCATTAATAGTTCTATTCATTGTTTCTGCTAAAGTCAGTAAAGAATTGACTCTAACAACTTGATCTATATAATTTGTATTTAAATAGGACACTTGATTTTCAATAATGATTAAGTTCTCATCAGAAATAATATGATCTGATTCAAAAACAATCGCTATTTGATCTGTCGAACCAACTCTATCCCTAAGTTCATAAATATCCTCTAATGCTTCTGAATCTTGTGGCATAAACGTTTCAACATCTGTTTCAACACGCACTTTTTGATCAAAGATGATACCAAATATTGCTAAAGCAAAAGCTAAAACAATAATGATATATTTGAACTTTAATATATTCATTGTGAAATGATATAAGAATTTAGATTGCTTTTTTACTTTTTGGTTTTCTTTTACCTCTTTAGGAAAATGCTTATCTCTAATAAATAATAAAGGTAATAAGAATAATGAAGCAATGATAAAACTAACAATAATTCCAATAGTTAACATTTTACCAAAGTCCGCAATCATAGGCACTTCTGAAGTATACAAAGCTAAAAATCCTAAACCAGTCGCAATCATTGCGACTAAAATAGCTGGTGCCATTTCTTTATATGTTTTTAATAGAGCTTTTTTTGGATTATTCTTCATCTTGTTCAGCCTCCAATGCTAAGTGATAATGATTTTGAAATTGAATAGCATAATCAATACCTAGACCTATCAATATTGGGAAAACTGCCATCGAAACCATTGTAATTGGTATTGATAGATAACCCATCATTCCTACAGTCATAACAACAGCTATTAGTACAGTTACTAAGGGTAAAGTTCTCCATCTTACTTTAAAAGTAACCACCAAAATAATAACCATCAATCCCACTGACAACATCAACATTTTTTGCATTGAACTCATCATCGAGTTTTGAATGGATAAATCTAAAACAGCTTTTCCAGACAATAAATAATTTCCATCATAGTCACTGTCCTTTATTCTTGCTTCAATCACATCAACAATTTCTTGTTTATCTTCTTTGTTTACTTGTCCACTTAAGGTAATTTGCATCATCACATAACTTTCATCAATGATAAAACCAGCAAATAATGTTCTTCTTACATCGTTTTCATAAACGATGTTATATAAAGTATTATCAGTTTGTGGAATACCAGGATAAAAAGAATCTGAATAAGATTCAATCATTAATAAAGTATTAGACATTGTTTTTAGATGAGTGCTTAATACTGATAGTTGACCAACAAATGATTGTATACCATTCATCTCAGTTAATAAGTTAGTGAATAACCCAGATAATTGAGTATTCATAGTATCTAATCCAGTGCTTGTTTGGATAGGTATGTTCTTTAAATTCGCTAACAAGGTTAATAACTGTGATAATTGTATATTCACTTGAGATAATTCATTTGCTGTATCCACTTCACCATCATTGGTTAAATCAGTTTGCAGTTGAACTAATACACTAGTTAATGATGTCAAACCATCTTCCAACTGAACTATTGATGTACCTAATTGAGATTGAGCTGTTTCTAATTGATTAAATGCAATATTAATCTCAGCCGCTGCAGTTTCTAAAGCAACTAAATCTATATCACTCAATTGACTCGCTTGGGTTTCGAGTAATTCACTCATTTCACTTAGGCCAGTTCCCATCTCTTTAACACCTTGTCTAAATTGAATATATTGATTGAATGTTATATTCTTAATAACTGTCGCAGGACTTTGATAACTGAAAACACTTTCTAAATGACTTAAATCTTCTTCGATGTCATTTAAAAGTTTAATCGTATCTAGTCCTAACAAATCATTTGATGGTTCCAAATGCAAAACAATTGTTTCACCACCAAATTCATTTTGATATAAGTCATTATCTATATAAGTTTGACTATCTTCTTTAACCAATGTTGAGTTTCCAGTTGATAAACTTACACCCGTTACACCAATTAAAGAAACAACCAATAATAACAACATCATCATCAATACCCATACTGGATGTTTAAAAACTAATGATTTTATTTTGTTCATAATCTCTCTCCTTTATTTTGTTAGTAGTCACTTACATACTCTAACAAATATAAATGATAATGTCAACAAATAAATACCAGTTGACAAAGCAAATATTTTAGTTTACAATATGTAAGCAATCACTAACATTAAAGGAGAAATCATGATCACACTTATTATCTTTATTTTAGTCAGTTCAATTATTTACTTCAAATCAAGTTTTATAAAAAAACACAATAAAATTATTTACTGGTTCTTTGTTGTTATATCGGGATTAACACTAGCCCTTTCACTTATGTATCCTAAAACTATATTCGCTACATTATCTATGCCATGGATAAAAGGCTTCTTAGGATTAGCTATTTTCTATATTGTCATGTTAGCTGGCGCATTACCAGATTGGACATATAAGAAAAAAATTACTTCTGTCAGAACTGAGTTATCAATCATCGGTTTTATTGCCATTACTCCACATGCTATATTTAATCTTATCAGAATTTTTGAAGGTACCATTGATCCTACCTTTTTTGGTATCATAGCCTATATCATAATGATTCCATTATTTATTACTTCTTTTATTACAATTAGGAAGAAAATGAAAAATAAACTTTGGAAAAACTTACAAAGATTGGCATATATTGTTTATTTATTATTATTCATTCATTTAATCATTCACTTCTCACTGCCAATTAACAGAATTCTATACATTATCTTACTATTTACTTATATTCTATTTAAGAGTATAAAAATAATGAAATTATATAAAGCAAAAAACTTAAACCCCTGACCAACCCCCTTTCAAAATAGGCTCAATAATATTGAGCCTATTTTTACTTTTATTTGGTATAATAGTTGATAATGAGGTGCATATGAATACTGTAAATTTTAGAAACAACCATAAACATTTAAATTGTAGTGAAACAATGTTATATTTTGGAAATGAATTCTACAACTTAAACCTTAATGAATTCGCACTTAAATCTATGTCTGGTTTTGGTGGTGGAATGTTTGAAGAGGATGTTTGTGGCGTCGTTACCGGAGGCATAGCTGTTATTTCTATGGTATTAACCAATCAAACAGCCTATCAAACGCCTAATTTAAGCCAAGCTATTATAGAATTTAAAAAACGCATCAAAGATGCGTTTAGTTCAATAGACTGTCGCGCTATAAAACCAATTCATAGAGACGAAAATTTTGGTTGTGATCAAGTTATTATAAAAGGATTAGATATCCTAATAGAAACAATCAGTCTTTATAAATAATTTTTATTTTATCAAAAGCTTTCTGATAAACAGGTACCATTCTTGGCTCTGTGATTTTATTAAAAACTTCTTCTAACTCAAACCAAGCAACTGCTTGGTTTTCATCTTCTTTAACGATTAGTGGTTGTTGATCATTAGCCACTAATAAGTAAGTCACATTCAAATGTAAGTGATCAGGAACGCGTTTCCCTTTTTTTATATGGTTTTCAACATAGATTACATCAACCATAAAGATATCATCAATTAAAGGTTCAACAACTTCTATACCTGTTTCTTCCTTAGCTTCTTTGATTGCAACTTTTAATAAATCAGGATCACCATCATTATGACCCCCAAGCCAACCCCAAGAATCATAAATATTATGATAAGCAAACAACACTTTTGTTTTATCATGGTTGATGACAATACTAGACGAGGTTAAATGAGCGGCTAAATTATCTCGATATAAGTGATCGTCGTTATGTTCTATAAAATTAAGTATAAGTTCTTTATCAACCTTTTCTTGTTCATTAAAAGGTTGATATTTTTTTATGAGTTCAATATAATCCATAAGTTATACTCTCAACTCTTCAATCATTCTATTTTTGACTTTCCAAAGTGATTTGGATAAATCAACATAATATTGATGAGGGAAGTCAAAACGTCTAACCTCTGGCCATAATGAGTTTAATTGGAAATGTGCATATTCTCTAACTTCTTTTAATGAAGGTAAATCATAAACTCTTTTTCCGTTTTCATATATATTTTCTTGCATTGACATTAATTGATATTCATTAAATGTTTTTTGCTTCCAGATATTAATCGGGTCAAATATTGTTAATGGAATCGTTCCATCAACAATTTCATCTTTTAAAGTAATCAAGTCCGCTTCAAAGTGACCTTCATCATCAATAATTCTGTATACGGATTTGAAATGAGGCGTTGTTATTTTTTCAACGTTATCACTAATTTTTATTTTTGGTATTACTTGACTATTATCTTCTATTGCTACAAGTTTATAAACAGATCCAAATACAGGGTCGCTTTTCGCTGTAATTAAACGTTCTCCAACACCAAAAACATCAATCGGAGCACCTTGTATTAGTAAGTCTTTAATGATTCTCTCATCAAGAGAATTACTTACAGTAATCGTACAATTTTCTAGTCCTGCACTATCTAGTAATTTACGAGCCGCTTTAGATAAATATGTTAAGTCACCTGAATCAATTCTAATTGAGTAAGACTTGACGCCTTTAGGAACTAATACTTCTTTAATGACTTTAATGGCATTTGGAATACCGCTTAACAAAGTGTCATAAGTATCAACTAAAAATGTAGAATGATTAGGATAAATTTCAGCGTAAGTTTTAAATGCTTCATATTCAGAATCAAACATTTGAATCCATGAATGAGCCATTGTGCCACCAGAAGGAACACCATAAATTTGATCACTAATAACGTTTGATGTCGCGTCAATACCTCCGATATAAGCAGCTCTAGCACCATCTAAACTAGCAGTAAGACCTTGTGCACGTCTCGCACCCATTTCTATAACAGTTCTTCCACCACTTGCATATTTAATTCTTGAAGCTTTGGTCGCAATTAAGGTTTGATGATTTATAACTTGCAATAAATATGTTTCTAAGATTTGCGCTTCAATAATTGGTGCTTTTATCGTTAAAATTGGCTCGTTAGGAAAAACAATACTACCTTCTTTAAAGGCATAGAGATCCCCAGTGAATTTAAAGTTTCTTAAATACTTTAAAAAACCATCAGAGAATAATTTTTTTGATTTCAAAAATTCAATATCATCATCATTAAAATTAAGTTCATCAATAAAATCAACAATTGTTTCTAATCCAGCAAATAAAGCATATCCACCTTCATCAGGATTCTTTCGATAATATAAGTCAAAATAAGCTATTTGGTCTTTCATACCAGATTCAAAGTATCCATTAGCCATTGTTAATTCGTAAAAATCTATCACCATTGCTTTATTCATAATTTAACACTTCTATATGAAGTCCTCCCATAACATCTAAAGATTTCCGATGCATTTCTTGATCTGCAGAAGCTGTCGCTAAAGCATCCACGACAATGTGAGCATTCGGTAAAGCTGCTTTTGCTATCACAGCATTTGATATGACACAAATATTGGAAACTAAACCACATAATTCAACATATTGATAAGCTTTCTCTCTCAAATAGTTCCCTAAGTCAAGAGAAGGAAAGGTATACTTTTCAAAAATTAAATCATCTTCTGTCATTAATTGAGAAACATCTTTTTGGATATCATGTCCTATGGTGTGACGAACACAATGAATCACAGGCAAATGATCTCCTTCTTCTGTTTCTAGATAATCTTCATGATGTGTGTCTTTAGTAAAGATAATATCATGATTACCCTGTCTATATTCTTTAATTTTTTCTATAATATTTTCTTTTATTTTTAAGCCACCCTCAAAACCAAGTGAACCATCAATAAAATCATTTTGATAATCGACTACGATTAAACATTTTTTCATATGAACACCGCCTTCTCTAAATATTATATCACTCATACTCATTTTTAGAAGATATTAAATAAAAAAGAGTCTGTGTTTCCACAGACTCAAATCATATTAAAGTAAATCTGAATAATAATTAGAAACTTGTTTCCAATTAACAACATTCCAGAAATTTTCAACATATTCAGGACGTTTGTTTTGGTAATTTAAATAATAAGCATGTTCCCAAACATCTAATGCAAGAATAGGTTCACCAGTTTCAAAAGGTGTATTTTGATTTGGGGTTGATACCACTTTAAGTTCTTTGTCTTTAGTAACAACTAACCAAGCCCATCCACTACCAAATCTTGTATTAGCGGCGTTTGAAAATTCTTTTTTAAACGCTTCAAATGATCCAAAAGCTTTGTCAATTGCTTGAGAAAGTTCATCACTCATCTTAGTTTTTTCAGGAGATAATACAGTCCAAAATAATCGATGGTTATAATATCCTCCGCCATTATTAACAACAGCTTGTACTAAGTTATCTGGTACCAAGTTAATGTTTTTTAATACCTCTTCAACATCCTTGTCTAATAAATCATTTTGCCCTTCTAGAGCATTCACATATTTTGTAATATAGCCTTGATGATGTTTTGTATGATGGATTTCCATAGTTTGTCCATCAATATAAGGTTCTAAGTCTTTATAGTTATAATTTAGTTCTGGTAAATTATGTTTCAATGTTCTCACTTCCTTTTCTTTTTGTACTTATATTATCCCACATATATATTTCGAATTCAAAGGATTTGCTTACAAAAAAAGAAACACTCGACAGAATGTTTCTTTATAGTTTTTAGATTAATTCATAAATCACTAAATAATGTAATAAACTACCCGTCATTACAAAAATATGCCAGATAAAATGGTGATATTTAAACTTAGACAAATAGAATATAACACCAACTGTGTAAGCTAAACCCCCAAAGATTAACAGCCATAAATTTGCTTGAATATAAGGATAAACATCATTCCAAACAAAAACGACTGACCAACCCATGAGTAAATAAATCGCTAGATGAACATATTGAAACTTCTTAATCCAAATAGATTTAAAAACAATACCAACGACTGTTAAAGACCACATGATTCCTAAAAAAATTAGGGCATATGTTAATTCTAAAGTATGTAAAATGATTGGTGTATACGTTCCTACAATTAATAAAAAAATAGCTGAATGATCAAATCTTTGAAATACCGCTCTAGTACGTTTAAAGAAATCTGGAAAACTATGAAACAGAGTACTAGATAAATACAAAATAATTAAACAAACACCATAGATGATACCAGATACATAACCTAAGGTAGTATCTGCTTTAATAATTAAAAGAACTAAACCAAGGATTGCTAAAAGCGCTCCTACCCCATGTGTGACTGCATCAGCAATCAATTCTCCTAGTGATGATTTCTTCATGATGACCTCCGATTACTATGTCACACATAATACTTTAAATTTTATTGTTTGTCAATCATCAGAATATATTTTCGATAAAAATCTTCTAAACTCCCTTGGTTAAAATGATCATAAGGTAGATTCTCAGTATTCTTTAAACATTCATTCACTAAAAATGTATCAATATCTAATTTTTCAACAATCATATCTTCAAACACATCATTTCCAACCATTAAAGTTTCAGAAGTGTCAAGATTAAATCTATTGATAACATCTTGGTAGTAACTCACATTTGGTTTTGCAAAAGCTGAGTTTTCATAAGTAGTAACAAATTCAAAATCATCGATATTTAATCCTGCCCACTCAATTCTTTTCTTAGTGGCAACTAAAGGAAAAATAGGGTTTGTTAATAAGAAAATTCGCTTTCCTTGTTTTTTTAACCCCTCAATAATCTTTTTAGAAAAAATACTAGGCTTTGTCGATTCATAAACCCCATCAAACTCATTTTGATAAAAACCTTCTAAACGCTTTTTAAGGTCTTCTTGTTTATCCTTATCCGGATAAAATATATTCCAGAAAACGTCTTCATTTGATTGTTTTCCATCATTTTTTACCATCGCAGAAGTTCCTGCCCATAATCTTTCAATCATTAACTGAGGATTCAATCCTAACTCATAGAATTTTTTCCCTAATAATGAGATATATTTCTTTAAAAATAATTCTTCATCTAAGGGGAGTAAAGTTCCATCTAAATCAAATAAGATATTTTTATACATGTTATTCCTCTGCTTTCTATTCGCGATACTTAGTCTATTATAAATAACTTCATCTACAATATCAATCACACAAAAAATAATCACTTCAAATGAAGTGATTATTTTATATGACCTGTCTCATCAATTTCTTTAATTTGATCTACCCTAATACTGTGTCTACCACCTAAAAACTCACTCTCTAACCAAGTATTAACAATCATAATCGCTAAATCAGCTCCTAGGACCCTTGACCCTAAAGCGAGCATATTAGCATCATTATGTTCTCTTGACATTTGAGCTGAATAAGGTTCAGAACAATTGACACAGCGTATACCTTTAACTTTGTTTGCAGAGATAGAAATTCCTACCCCTGTTCCACAAAAAATTATTCCTTTTTCACACTCTCCACTAGCAACTGCGTTCGCAGCTTTTAACCCATATTCTGGATAGTGTACACTATCCTCTGAATAAGCCCCAAAGTCCTTATACTCAAGTCCAATATCTTCTAAATGTTTCATTATCACTCTTTTTAAAGGTAAACCTGCGTGGTCACTTCCTAAAGCTATCATTGACTTCATCCCTTTCTATATATCAGCGAACAGAGATAACTGCTCATAATGACCGACATTTAACTGATTGATATAATTATATATGTCATCTCTTGATGATATAATATCATTTTCTTGACAAAAAGTATAAAATAATTCATTTAATGCATGACTATTTTTACTTTGAATTTGATAGCTATTACCAAACTCTTTTATATATCTTGTCTTAATACCTGGAAACAATTGATCAAGTTTTTGATAATAATATTCTCTATTACCCTGCCTTAAGGTCATTCCAGGGCCATACCAAATAATAGCCTTAACGCCTACTTCTTTACATTTCACCAATAATTCTTTTAAGTTGTCTAAATCATCATTAATGTAAGGTAGTAATGGAGAAATCCAAACAATAGTTGGAATTTCTAAATCTTTTAATTTTCTTAAAGCATTAAACCTATCAGAGGTTTTCGTAACGTTGGGCTCAAGTTTTAACCCTAAATCATCATCCATAGTCGTGACTGTCATTTGAACAATCAAACGCGTATCAAGATGAATTTTTTCTAACAAATCTAAATCCTTTAAAAATAAATCTGATTTTGTTTGAAAAGTTAATCCAAATCGATGTTTATAAACCACTTCAAAACACGCTCTTGTTTGATTTAATACTTCTTTAATATTCATGTAAGGATCGCTCATTGCGCCAGTTTTAATCATGATTTTTTTGCGTTTTCTTTTCAATTCATTATCAAGCATTTGAGCAGCGTTTTCTTTAATTTCTATATCTGTAAACGCATGATCAAATTGATAACATAAACTTCGAGAATCACAATAAATACAACCATGCGTACAACCTCTGGTTAAATTCATGGTGCCATCAGACAATAATATATGTTTATATTGTTTATAGTGCATGCGAGCCTCTCTTAAAATAATATGATATTTATCTTACTTTTCTCATAAAATCTTTTAATTCTGTCGTTGTTGGTTTATCTAAAATTTCTGGTGTTCCATGTTCACAAATTTCTCCATCATGCATATATATCACATAATCTGCAAAATCTCTAACAAAACTTAAAACGTGAGTAACAAAGATAAACTCTTTACCTAAATCCTTTAGTTCCTCGACAGCTGTTAAAACCTCGTGTGTTAAAATCGGATCTAAAGAAGCTGTTGGTTCATCTAAAAAGATAAACTCAGGATTAATGCTTAAAGCCCTAGCAATTGAAGCTCTTTGAGCTTGTCCCCCAGATACTTTATTAGGTTTTTTATTCATTTGGTCTCCCAAATGTAATAAATTTAAATATTTATCAGCTATTTCATCCGCTTCTATTTTAGACTTATTTCTTGTTTTTTCCAAGACTAAAGTGATATTTTTCTTTAAAGATAAATGCGGAAATAGATTATGACTTTGAAAAACAAATCCAACTCTTTTTTTATGTTCTGGAACAGAGACATTCATTTCATTAATCTCTATTTGTCCAATTGTTGGTTTTTCTAAACCTGACATCAATCTTAATAAGGTAGATTTTCCTGATCCTGATACCCCTATAATTGCAATTGATTTATAATTATCTAATTCAAAATTAAGGTTCTTCAATACATGAACATCATATTCATGAGTAATATTTTCAATTTTAATTTTCATAGTGACCATTTCCTTTCTATAAACTTAGTCAATTGTGATAAAGGAATGGTGATAATTAAATAGAGCACCCACATTAATAAATAACCTTCCACAAATGCAAAGGTCCTTGATTGAGCACTACTGATTGCTTGAAATAACTCAAGATAACTTAAGAAATGTAATAAGGCACTCCCTTTAATTATTAAAGAAAAATTATTCATCATTGGCGGCATTAATATTCTAATCACTTGAGGTATAATAATATAAATATACCTTTGAAAAGAACTAAACCCAAATAAATCCATTGCCATGTATTGCTCATCAGCAATACTAGAAAACGCTGATTTAAAGACGTTTTTCATATAAGGCGCCATATAAATAATTAAAGCAAGCACCCCAACTGTATTGATATCTCTCATTCCAAAAGCTGGTCCAATAAGATATGCCATAATAATGATTAATACCATTAATGGTGTTCCATAAACAATTTCAGTTAAAACATCTATCAAGGCATTAAAATATTTTACTTTAGATTTTTGTAATAGATAAAACACAAAACCTAAAACCATACTACCAAATAGAGATAGTATTGAAACAATCACAGTGTTTTTTACACCATTTAAAATTAATTCTGAATAAGGCTCATAAACAGAAAAGTTGAGTTCAGATTTTTGTCTAAAAGCAACAAACAATACAAACGCAACTACTGTAGAAATCGCTAATAAATAAGCAATGTAAGTTCTAACCTTATTCGTTAATATAGAAT
>CAYWUZ010000028.1:0-10729 GCA_964461565.1 uncultured Candidatus Izemoplasmatales bacterium
TACCACCCGTATTATTATGAACCGATGCTTGATAGATTAATGGTCCTAGAAAATACTTTTGATAATCATTTGGTATATGATTGATTGCTTCTCTTAATGTGTCAATCGTTTCTGCGTTACGGCTTGTGTAAAAAACACGTTCACCTTTTTGAATATGTTGATCATTGTTAGGTGCGTAGTGTTGAGAGATTAAGCCTTTGATTCTTCTGTTTTTTAGTTGTTCTTGAATTGACTGATAATATTTTAAATACAAGTCTTTGTTAAAATCTGAATGATTGGTTAAATAACATTCATTAGTGATTTTACTATACAATTCCAAATCGTTGACAATCAATGTTTGAGCATGTTGTTTAAACATTCTTGAAACAACACCTGTTCCAGAGAAAAGATCGACAATCGTTAATTTTTCTTTATTTAACTTGGTTTTTATATTGATGACTTCTTTTTCTATATGAGACAAAAGTTTTCTTTTATTACCGAGATAAGTCATAATTTGATTGGTTAAGAATTTAGGGTTTTCTTGCATTGAATCCTCCAATAGTAATCAAATTATAGCATCATCAAATTCAGTTTACAAGAAAAGCCAAAGAATTTATTTAAACTCTTTGGCTTTTGTATGATTTATTTAATATTATTCAGCTAATTTAGCTTCAATCTCTTCTAAACTTTCAAATGGTGAAACAGTCACATAATAAACATAATTAGTTTCAATTTCAACTGTGTCAGGGTTATCTCCTACCATATATTGTAATAATGATAAAGAATCTGCGCCAAATCGGTTACCATCAGATAAGTCTAAATCCCCAGCCATTGGAATACTAATAGGGAAAGCTTCCATTAAAGCAATATAATTATCAACAGTTAATTCTAAGCCACTCTCTTCAATTCGATTAAGTCCTTCAATGAATGTCGTCGCTGCGATATATCCAGCAATAGCAAATGGATTGCCAATCATTGATTGTTTTGTTGCTTCGTCTAAGATACTTGAATTCATAATAACATTAACATATTCATAAAAATCAGCTGAAGTTATATCAATATCTAACCAACCATTGTTATAAATAGGTCTATTTGGTGAATAACTTACTCCAAGAAAATAAGCATTTGAATTGGCGTGAGTTGTAAACACAGGTATTTGAATATTTTGTGATTCCATTTCAAACATCGTTGCAATAAATAATGAATTTGTCATTGCTGTAAGAATCACATCTGCTTCGAAGTTTGAAGCAGTTGATAACTGATCTGATATATTATCTTCTGATATAGGTAAGAATATAACATTTTCAGGATTAAAGCCTAATAAAAACAACTCATCAGAAATACCATCTTTAATTGGTTGTCCTGTATCGGCTTCATCTGTATAAAATACAGCTATTTTCCCATTGCTTGGGAAAACTTCATTATGATTCATACCATAGATTTGTTCAGTTAAAGCTCTAGCGACCATCATTTTACCTTCAACATACATTATTGGTTGAACAGGGATTAAAGGACTGCCTGTAACATCTTCCATATATAATTCATTAATAGCAGTAACTGCGTGAACCATTGGCACATTATATTGTACCAACAAATCAAAAGTCGCACTCACTGTTGGTGTTCCAAAATGACCAACAATTGCGAAGACATCGTCTGTAAAAATAAGTTCTTCTGTATAAGCCATTCCAAGAATCGGATCAAATTGATCATCATAATGGATAAATTCGATTGGCATGCCATTCAATCCACCCATTTGATTGTATTGTTCAAACACGGCTAGGATGGCATTGTTGAAAGGGACACCCATCATAGCAAACGGTCCAGAAGTAGGTGCGGTATTTCCTACTTTAATTGTATCCGAAGGTTGAGACGTTTCTTTAGAGATTGCACCAAACCATAATTGACCATCAATCCTTGCAAGAACCATATAATAATCTCCTGGTTCATAAACAACTGGATTATCATTCCAACTTCCAGTACCTAAATCAGGATCAAACTCACTACTATTTGGGTCAATATATTCTGGTATAAATAGTGTTTCTGGTGTTAGATTCATGATTTGTCCACTTTCAGGAGAAGGTCCCCAATACATAGGAATATTTTCACCATCAATATTGATTGTTTCAACAAATTTAATAGCTTGATTTCCATCAAAAACCATTGGTTCACCATCAATCATATATTCCATTGTCCAACCAGCACTATCATATGGAATAACAATATCAGTCACGTATATTTCTGTTGCATATTGTAATTGTTCATAATACCCTTCAAAAAATGGTTCATCTATGCTTGTCTCTACCATGAGATAATCTAAATTATTAAAATCATACCAACCTGTAATATTGCCAGAAATAAAGAAATTTTGATCATCTAAAATTGGTCCATCCGTTGGATAATAGATATATATGCCAAAATCTTCTAACATATAAATATAATCTTCAACTTCAAGTAACTGAGTTTCAGTTAACTCTTCAGGATTATAATCTTTAATAACTGTAGCTTGATTCACTATGTTATTCATATAACCTGCTATATCATTTTCTATTCTTGAAATATCTTCTATCGATAGATTAAGTAAAGCCATCATATCTGGTTGAGATAAAGTTGTGATCACTTCATCGATGATTAAATTGATATCAGATTCATTCACACTATAGACTTCTAAGAACAAATTAGCGAAAGCAATTCCTTGAGCATAATATGTTGATTCATTTTCATATCTTATACCAAACATATATGATAAATCATCGATAAAAGCTGTATTATCTAAAACATCCATTGTATTTTGAATTATATTTAATTGATTGGTTTTTGTGTTTTCTAATGCTTCTACAAAATACGCCATTATATCTAAATAATCAGTCATATCATTATCAGTTAAATTAACAATCTCAACTTGTAAATAGACATTTGAAATGATTATATCAATCAAGGCAGAATATTCTTCCATGGTTAAATCTTGAACCATAGGATTCAAAAGATTAAACATCTCAGTGATTGTTGAAGTCACAACTTCAACCTCACTTCTAAGTGTTTCATCCTTATAGAATATATAACCAATAGTATCAATATCACCTGTTGTGGAAGCTTCGATAATAGTTGTTTCAGTAATCACAAGATCATAGATATATTCTTGCCCAGGATTTAAATAAAGTGCTTTGTCTATAATAATATCATCACCGTCTAACACCATTAAACCAAAATTCCCAGATGCATATGGACTTAGCCCCTTCACAAGTAATTCATATTCTCCAGGTTCTAATTCAACGTTAATATAAAAATTTAAGTCAATATAATCATCATTTGAAGCGATCGCATTAGCTTCTCCACCAACACCAAACATGATTAACTCATATAAATCATCAATAATTTTAAAATCACTTGCGATAATGGCATCTAATAATTGATTCATTGAATCGCTTAATGAATCATTTAACAAAAGAATATCATCAAAATTGATATACTCTCTCACAAGTAATGCAACTATTTGTTCAGCATCTGGATTCACTTCTTGATAATATGTATATTGATAATATTGATCAACCATTAACGGTATCATGATAACTTCAATAAAAATCTCTTCTAATTCTTCGTTTGTCATAATTGAAGATAATTCATCAATGATTAAAGCATTATTATCTAAGAATCTATCAAGTAATAATAGATTTTCTTTAATAAAAGTTTTAAATCCAATATTATAATCTGTCGCACCTGTAATAATTGATATGTAAGAATTAACATAATCACTATCAATTTCTAAAAGGAAATTAAAAACAAGTTCTAACATCAATAATTCTTGTTCAGCTTGTTTACTAACAGATATCATTGAAAAATCAATGAATTCATTTGTCATTGCATCAACAAATGCTAATAAGGTTGAATTCAATAAAACCATTTCTTCTAACGAAGGAAGGTTTGTTTTTAAATTTGTAACAAAACTATTCTTTAAAGAAACAATCAAAGAAACAGTAATTTCTTCAAAAGGACCATTATTAATGATTGCTTCTAAATCGTTAATCATATCTAAGTCAATAGCTGTTTCTACAGCCATTAAATATTCAATCATCACCATCACTGAAGCAATTGTTCCTTCAGTATTGGTTTCTAAGAATGATAACATGTTTTCTAACAATCTAATATCTTCTGAATATCTAAAAGAACAATATTCATCATAGACGCCACAATTATCAGTCATTGATTGATAATATTCAAGTTGTTCTTCTAATGTGATTGGTAATTCTACTTTAATTAATGCAGAAATAAATGCTTCAATCATTAACATATCCATTGATTGAATCACACCATCAACCAAGTTAAACACATCAGAGAGTTCTTCCATCATATCAATACTCTCTAGACTAAGTATTTCCTCCATCATAGAATTCATATCATCAGCAGTCATTCCTTTATTTACAAGTTCAGTTGCAAATGCTTCAGTATCACTTAAAAATAAAGGTCCGTTATTCAACGCTAAAATCATTGCTTGAACAGCAAGATCTTCATTAGCAACATAAGCCAATGTTGGACTCATTTGTGAATTAGACATTCCCAATGGCGCTACAGCTATGATTGAGAAGATGAATTGATCTCCAGTGACTCCAGAAAAATCGTAAGATGTTGTGGATACTTGAGTCACTAACTCACCATTTAGATATACTTCATATCCTATCGCATCAGTGACAGCTGACCAGCTTAATACTTTTGTATTTGCATCAATAGATAGATTGTCAACCATATCTAATTGCAATAACTCAGTAGTTGGCTCAGTCGTAGGCACTCCCGTCGTTGGTTCAACAGTGGTTGGTTGTTCTGTTGTTGGAACTTCTGTAATATTAGGAATACCTGTTGGTAATTCACCTGTTCCATCACAACCTATTAATGCCAATGTAAAAATAGATAATACAAATAGTAACAATAATTTTTTCATCTTTACCTCCAATAATGTAATAAACGTTTTCTAGTCTATTATAATATATTTACCAATAAATTAAAGTTCAAAATTAAAATAAAGCTTAATTCATTAAAAAAAAGCCAAAGAATTTTTCTAAACTCTTTGGCTTTTAAATTTTTAATATCTATTATTCGACAACTTAGCTTCAAGTTCTTCTAAACTTTCATATGGTGTTATAAGTTTAAAGTAAACATAGTCTGTTTCTATGTATCTGAATCATCATAATAGAAGATAATTCATCCATAATCAGTTAAATTTTTCATTTACGAAGTAGACAATCTACTTTAGACCCAACAGTGATTAAGGAGAATCGGAATTATCCTAAGGTAAAACATTTCCCCAAGCCACTATAAGATTATCCGGATTCCAGTTGACATCCCAACCACTTGGTCGACTAAGTTGAGAAGTATAAATAACAGTATTAAAGCAGTCAATAAATGCGTTTTCTGCCATATATATAACTGAATCAGGAATATCAATCCTTAATAATGATTCGTTATACCGAAATGCATAACCTTCGATGGTTGTCAGTTGTGAGCCCTCTTCAAAAGTGATTTCTTCTAATTGATTATTACCCCAAAATGCACCATGGCCAATAGTTGTTACTGTACTTGGAATATAGATGCTTCTCAAGTAAAAATTACTACCAAACGCAGATGGTCCAATGGTAATGATTCCTTCCGGTAAAACCACATCAATCAAACCAGAATATATAAACGCACTATCAGAAATTTCTTTTAGCTGGCTACCTGGTTCGAAAATAACATTTGACAATGAAACACACGATTGAAATGCTCCATATCCAATTTCAAGTACACCATTTGGAATAGTAAGGCTTGTAAGATTGGCTGCAGATGAAAATGAATAACTAGCAACATAAACCACACCATCTGGAATTCTGTATGTTAAATCAAGTTTACCTGCTGGATACTCAATTAAAACTGTCATATCTTTATCGAAAAGAACGCCATCTTGAGATGAATATATATTATTATTTTCATCAACATGAATGCTCTTTAATTGAATAGCATTTTGAAAAACACAATCCCCTAATGAAACAACATATTCAGAAAGCGTCACGCTAGATAATTTTTGTGCGCCATTAAAAGCAGCACTCTGAATTTCTATAACACTATCCGGGATTGTTACATTAACTAAATTCACTGAGTTATGAAAAGCACGAAAACCAATCACCTCTACTCCATCAGGTATTAAGTAATCTGTTCCAACTCTTGATGCAGGATACCAAACAAGTTTTGATTTTTCGTTATTAAATAATATCCCATTTTCAGAAAGATAATGCTCATTCTCCTCCGAGACAGTAATGGATGTTAAATCTTGCGTTTGGTAAAAAGCGTTAATAGCTATATTTACTATCGAAGAAGGAATTCCAATCGAAGTAATCGTACTAAATTGAAATGCATAGTTAGAAATGCTTGTTACAGGGCTTCCTAAATATGAATCCGGTATAGTAATGTCGGTATATGGTCCTTGGTATCCTGTCACTGAATATGTATTATCATCTAAAAGTTCATAGGTAAAACCAAACTCTTCATTATGAATCGCTCCAAACCATAATTGACCATCAATCATAGCTACCACCATTGTATAATGACCTGGCACAAAGACTACTGGATTGTCATTCCAGTTTCCTCCGCCATTTATAGCTTCAGCAACATATTCTGGTAAAAATAGTGTGTCTGGAGTTAAATTCATAATTTGGCCACTCTCAGGTGAAGGTGCCCAAAACATAGGGATAGTAAATCCATCAATGTAGTTGGTATAAGCAAATTTAACAGTTAAATTACCATCAAACATTGTTGGTACACCATCGATTGTATATTCATGATACCAGCCTGCAGTTTCCGTTGGTAAAATAACTTCAACTGTATAAATTTCACTCGCGTATTGTAATTGGTCATATAATTCAGAAAGAACAGGACTATCTAAAGAAGTATCCATCATCAGATAATTAATATCTCCAAAAGCATCTGCCCATCCAGCAAAATTACCAGTAATGTAATAATAAAATTCATCTTCACCACCGGTTGAACCATCAAGCATCCAGATATCTTCGACTTCTTGCATCAAAGTAATGATCGCTTCATCTGTATCATAATATATGTTATCTTTTAACATATCATAAATCATCCATGCTGTGTCGCTCATATAATATAGTTCCATATTTCTTTGAGCTGCTTTAAATGGTTGCGGCAACCCTTGGTGAACCATCTCAAGTTGCACTGTCATCATTTCATTGTAAGTATCATCATAAGCTAAACTTTCAAAATCAGTTTTAGCTGATTGAATTGAAGGTGTAACACCATAATAAACAGCTTCTTCTTGAACTTCAATACTGACTAAGTATGCAATAATATCATCTAAATAATCTAATTCATAACTTAATTTATTTTTAACAAATACTTTTCCATCTGTAAAAGCACCAGATTGCATAACTGTACCTTCGGTTATTGTGCCATAAACATCCTCAGCGGTTAATGTAAATCTAGGTAATACAGCAATACCTAAATTTTCACCTAAGATATCATAAGCTTCATTGTAATGCCAAGCACCTCCAATGAATGATAACACATTCTCATATGCAAATTCATATTGCCAACTATAATATTCTGGTGTTATCACACCATTAGGATCTGAGAAGAATCTTTGACCCCATTTCATAACTGAAATAGCACCATCATTAACAAAATCAGTATTGGTATTGAGTCCGCCTTCAAATAATGTTACTGGTCTTATTTCAGTATTATCAAATGATGATAAAAGTAAGAAGTTATTATTATAATTATCAATACTTGTAATCGCAGTTGAATAAATTTCATTTTCTTTAGCAATTTTCCATATACCTTCCCAAGTTAAAACATCTGTTTCACTTAAGTAAGATTTATTATAATATAAGAATAATGATTCCATAGAGTATGGAGCCCCATAATATTGATCGTTAAAGACCAATGCTTCAACAATCTCACTATCTATATGTTCCATCATAAACGCAATTAATTCAGGCGATTGGATTGGAGCTAAAACATCTAAATCATTTATAAACTTACCTAATGAAGGTTCTGGTAAAGCAACAATATCCGCACCGTAATCTGTAAACATATCTTCCATATACATTGCTGAAATATCTTCTCCAATAACTTCAATGTGATGAGGATAACGGTATGGATTGTCATCGCTTAAATTATAAGCTTCTATATATTCATCAATCATCCTTTGATAAAAATAGGTTAACTCATATGGCACAACAATTTCTATATAACCTTGTTCAACACCTGGTTCATATTCTTTTTCTTTAACTGGAAACTCAATATAAATTCCAAATTCAGATAACTTGATAATAAAATCTTCAACTTTAATCATTTCTGTTTCAGTTAATAAGAGATAATCATAATCTTTTATTAGATAAGCTAGATCGAAGAACTCATCAATAATGAAATCCATATCTGATTCCATTTGGTCAATATCAGTCGCAGTTAATTGAAGTAATGTCATCATTTCCGGTTGAGATATGGTAAAGAAAAACTCATCCTTCAACGCATTTATATCAGTAACATTTACTGAATATAATTCAATAAAGAAATTAGCAAAAGCAATACCTTGTCCATAATAAGTTAATTCATTTTCATATCTTGTATTATATAAAAATGCATACTCATCAATAAAAGGTGTTGTATCAAGTACTTCCATAATATTTTGAATCATATGATATTGATTTAATAAAGTATTATCAATGCCCGCAAATGCATAAGCTAAAGCAGTTTGTATTTCAATCATACTTTCATCGTTAAGAGTCATTACATCTAATTGAAGATTAACTGCAGATGTTATTAAACCAACTAAAGCAGTATATTCTTCAATGGTCATATCTTGAAAAATCGGGTTCATTAAACTCAATAACTCATGAATGATTGGTAGCATAACATCAGTTGGATTCATCACTTCTTCTTCTTTATAAATAATATATCCAACTGTATCAACTGAACCAGTTGTATAGGCTTCTACCAATGTTGTTTCAGTAATAACAATATCTCTATATATCACTTGTCCTGGAGAAAGATATAAACTTATCTCAGTAATGATATCTAAATTATAAGTGACAAATAAATCAAAATCACCATAATCACTTTCACTGAAACCAGTGATTACTAATTGATATTCACCTGGTTCTAAAGTAATACCTAACGCAAAGTTTTGATTCATATCATCATCGTTATATACCAAATAATCTCCAGGCTGATTTGAACCTAACATAATTGCGTCAAAGACCAAATCAACAATTCTAAAATCACTCGCAATAATTGCGTCTAATAATTGATTCATTGAATCACTGATTGAATCACCTAATAGTAATATTTGACTAAAATCAATGTTTTCTCTCACTAATAATTTAATTTCTTCTTCAATTAATGGATCTTCAATAACATCATATGAATATGAATAATACATTTGAATCATCAAAGGATTTAAAAGCATTTCAAAGAAGATTTCTTCTAATTCTTCATCACTGTAGACATTATCTAATTCTTCCATTAATAATGCATTATTATCGATAAATCTATCAAGCAAAATTATATTTTCTTTAATAAATTCTTTAACCATTTCAGGTGTTTCTTGGTCGATAATGTTCATAAATGATCTTAGATAAGCTTGATCAATTTCAAGTATAAAGTTAAAGGCTAAATTCATCATTAATAATTCTTGTTGGGCCATTTGATTCATTGATACTAAAGATAAATCCATTTCACCTTCAGTCATAACATCCATAAAAGAGAACAATGTTGAATTCAATAAAACCATGTCTTCGATTGATGGTAAATTAGCTTTCAATTCATTTACAAAATTATTTTTTAAAGCAATCATTAAAGCCATCGTGAAATCTTGAAAAGGACTTAAACCAATAATAGTTTCTAATTCAGTTATCATATCTTGATCAATTGACGCTTGAACATCTAATAGATAATTAATCAACACCATAACTGTTCCAACAGTTTCATCTGAATGAGACTCTATAAACATTAAGATGTTTTCTAACATTATGATATCATCGGAATTATCATAATACTCATAACATTCTTCGTAATAATAATCATAGACTTCACAAGTACCATCATAGGCTATTAAATGATCAATTTCATCTTGTAACATTAAAGGTAATTCAACTTTAATCAAAGCTGAAATAAAGGCTTCAATCATCATTCGATCCATAGATTCAAAGACTTGATCAATCAATGAATACATATCATTCATATCTGAAATCGTATCAAGATTCTCTAAATTAGCCATCGATGTCATCATATCATCATAATCACTAGCAAGCATGCCTTTATCGACTAATTCAGTCGCAAATGCTTCAGGATTATTTAAATATATTGGACTTGCACTCAATGATAAAAGCATTGCTGAAACAGCATCTGTCTTATTAGTCACATAGGCTAAAGTCGTACTCATTGAAGAGTTTCTCATACCTTGAGGTGCAACCGCAATAATGGAGAAAATCATTGAATCCATTTCTAAAGCAGAGAAATCATAAGATGACCCTGTGACTTCAATTTGAAATTCACCGTTAATATAAATTTCATAAGCAATTGCATTCACCACAGGCGTCCAGCTTAATACCTGTGTGGTTTCATTAATTGATAAACCAGACACAACATCTAACTGAGTAGTAACAGAAGGATCTTCAGTTGTACTAGCACCTGTGGTAGGCGCTATCGTTGTTGGTTGATTTGTCGTAGGTACAACAGTGGTCGGTTCTTCTGTTGCTTGGTTTGTCGT
>CAYWUZ010000028.1:10829-21904 GCA_964461565.1 uncultured Candidatus Izemoplasmatales bacterium
CGGTTCTTCTGTTGCTTGGTTTGTCGTTGGTTCTTCTATAGTTGTTGGTTGCTCTGTTGTTGGAGCCACCGTTGTTTGTCCCTCAGTTGTTGTTATTTCAATTGTTGTTTCGTTTAAAAGGGATGAGATATCACCAGACGTCATACCATCACATCCGATAAGCACTAAAGTAAAAAATGACATAACGAGAATTAACAATAATCTTTTCATTTTTATCCTCCAATAAAAATTCATTTATTCTTATTATTATTTTATTATAGAAATTTGCAAATATAAAGAAAAATCAATAAAAAATGATTTTTTATATGATATCTGTTATATTTTCTTCTAAAATTTATATAATTTGTAAATTCCTAACCCTAAAAAGTAAATAAGCCAAAGAACTATTCACTCTTTGGCTTATAACGGTTTGGATAAATACTTTTAGCTATTTCTGTATATTGACTGATAAACTCAGTTTTATGGTCTGTGTAATTATCTCGGTGATGCTTATATTTCTTCATTAATTCTATTTTTAACTCACCATAGAGATTTGCGACTTCAGGATATGCTTGTAAATAATCTCTAAAATATAATTCTTTGTGATTGTTAATGATTTTAATATGGATATGGTATACCTTTTCAGCAAATCCCTCTTCAGTATATCCTTTCATACAAAAGATGGCTGGATTATTATAAACATCTTTTTGATCTAAACAAATATATTCATCTGATTCAATCATATTTTTTACCCTATAAATCATAGCTTCATCTTTAACTTCAATTAATATATCAATGGTTGGTTTTGCAATCAAACCATGGACAGCTGTAGAGCCTATATGGTTTATACGAAGAATATGATCGCTGCCAATCAATTTGAGTAATCTTTTTTCTTCTTTCTGGTACCAGACTCTATAGTTTGGATTATGAGGTTTTAAAATAATCGGAAATAGTTTCCATAGTTCTTCTTTACTCATTCCTTTTAATTTCTGGCTCATGGCTCCTCCTATTAAAATTATAAACATTTTATCACTATATATAATAAAATTTCTATAACTTCGAAAAAAAAGACAATATTTTTTTTAATATTATCTTCAAATTATATAGAACTAAATTTATTTTTGTAATTTAATAACAACTGATTTTTCTTAATAAGCCATTTTTGAACTGATTTGATCAGTTAACTGAACTATAGATAAAATCATATCATAATATTTTTTATAAACATCATCAGTAATGACTTTTTCATTTTTGATTTTTAAATAATTATGAATCGCAATATGTATTTGATTCTTGATTCCAGAAATATCAACCTTACCATATTGTTTTTCTAATTCATTATACAAAGACAAATACTGATTGCTTATCTGTTTGCCTTCAGTAAAAATCTTAGTTTTATCTAATAATTCTTCTTTAACTAATTTTACCGACTTATGTCTCTCTTTACCCTTTTTCCTTATTTGAAAAATATCTTGATTAAATGTTTCAAAAACAAAATACAACCCTTTGAAATAAACAACTCTTGAGTTATTTGTTTGTGTAAATATTTCAGTTAAGAAGATTTGAACATTGGTATGATCATCGGTGTTTAATGATAATTTGAATTTCGTATTCTTTGATGTGCCTTTAGGATAAAGGCCACTATCGTTAAACAATTCTTTTTCTTTAATAAATGGCGTATAATCTAAATTTCTTTGTTCATTTAGATTCATATCTCTTATGATTTCAGTGAATAGTATATTATACATTGCTTTATCATCAATAATATAATAAATTAACAATACGCCCAATAATGCTAAGAATCCAGTGCTCACAGATACAAGGACTAAAACAAATAATGTATCATCAGAGTTAGATAAATATATAGTGAACATAATCGATGAAACAATGAATAAAATGGGTATAATGATAAACCCTATTTTTTTTACTTTTTCTCTTTTTAATCTTAAAGCTTCTTGATACATTTGATTAACTCTATTCATTTATTCTTACTCCTATGGCTTTTATTATATCATTAATTTATTTTAGTACAATTAAAAAAATGCATCCACAAAGGATGCATTTTTAGAATCTTTAGTATTTTCTTTTAGTCGGTTTAGCCATTTGAACTGAAGTGTTTTTTCCACTTAAGTTTATGTTAGCCATAGATGAAATCACGCGATCATGATGTTTTGGTACAACGCTAAAGAAGCTAGACGTTTTACTAACTGAAACATCATTGATTTCAGAATTATTTAAATTGGTTTTTTTCATAATGAAGTTAACAAGTTGTTTTGGTGTTAAACCTTCTTCACTACCCACATTTAAATGATATCTTTGGAAATCACCTTTAACCCTTGGGTTATTAGATCTTGTGTTTGATCCGAAATTAGATCTTGGATTTGAACCTGATCTTGAGTTTGATCTTGATCCAGATGATTTTGAAGTGAATTCTTCATTAATATCCCCTTCAATTTTTTCAGTAACTTGGTTTTTATCAAGTTTATGTAATAAAGCACTGATAATATCCACTGGTTCACGGTTTTCAAGTAATAAAGTCGCTGTATCTAAATAAGGACTCATGTTGATGTTATCAATGATTTGTTCGATATCAGCTACTTGATGTTCTTGTTTAATTTTGATAACAGCGTCAGGTGTAGGTACTTTTCTTTTCTTGATTTTAATTTTAGTGAAGTTTTGAATGGTATCTATACGTGACATTTCACGTTTAGATACTAATGTAAATGCATACCCTTTATTACCAATACGTCCTGTTCTACCAATACGGTGAACATAATATTCAGCTTTTTCAGGTACATCATAGTTAATAACAACTTCAACATTTTTAATATCTAATCCTCTAGCCGCAACATCAGTCGCTACTAAGATATCGAGTTCTCCAGCATGGAAACTATCCAATACTTGAAGACGGTTTGTTTGTTTTAAATCACCATGAATTTTATTAACGTCATATCCTTTTTTAGATAATTCTCTTGTGACATCATCAACTTTACGTTTTGTGTTACAGAAGATTAAGGTTAAATTAGGATTATAAACATGTAATAATCTTGAGATACCTTCAATTTTATTTTTTTCTTGTACAAGATAATAATATTGAGTGATATCTTCATTTGGTTCTTCACCAGTCACCACAGATACAAGTTCTGGATTTTTCATGTATTTTTTTGTGATGTCTACGATTCTTTTAGGCATTGTTGCTGAAAACATAACCGTTTGTCTTTCCGGATTTGTTTCTGCTAAAATGGTTTCAATATCATCTATGAATCCCATTTTTAACATTTCATCAGCTTCGTCTAGGACCAAATAAGATATATCAAATAATTTAATGAGTTTTCTTTTCATTAAATCAATGATTCTTCCTGGTGTACCAATAATCACTTGTGGCTTATATTTTAAACTTCTGATTTGAATGGTGATTGCTTCTCCACCATAAATCGCTACAGTTTTTAACTTCGGTAAGTATTGCCCCATAGAATCTATTTCTGATTTAACTTGTACAGCGAGTTCTCTCGTTGGACAAATAATAATTGATTGAATGTTTTGATTATCATAATCTAAACGGTCTAATAATGGCAATCCAAAAGCAGCTGTTTTACCAGTTCCTGTTTGTGAATGTCCAATAATATCTTTCCCTTCTTCAATCAATGGCATGGCTTTTGCTTGAATTTCTGTGAATTCCTCAAAACCCATTTGTGTTAATGCTTGTTCGATTTGTTTGTTTTTATAGTTCATTAATTTCTCCCTTTTTTCTAAAGACTATTAAGTGTAACATAAATTTCAAAAAACGCAATGATTTTTTCCTATTAATTAACAAAAAAGCCTATATAAGTGGTGTTTTATTGATTTCTTACCTATTTTCGATAAATTCTTTGAATAGTTCCATTGCTTTATAAGTTTTAATTTCAAAAGCTGATAATGGGATATCATTTTCTTCTTCAAAGATAAACTCTGATTCCATCACCCATTTAGTGCCATTCTCTACTTCATAATAATGGTTAACACATCGATTCCATGCGCCAGGAACTTCATAGATAGCGATATAGACCTTAGGAAAGTCATAAGTCTCTATAGTTTCTTTCATAACCATTTCTTGATAATCAAATTCAAAAACTAAATGAGATATACTTCCTTTTTGATGTATTGGTCCATTATGTTCAATTCTAATAAGACCTTTTTGCCATAAAGGCATTAGTGAATAATCGATATATGATTGAATGACTTGTTCTCGATCTTTATTAATGATAATCTCTAATGAATATTTCATAAGTTTACCTTTTAATACTTTCTTCATAGATTTTTATATAGTCTTCCACAGTCATTTTTCCAGCCAGTTCTTTTAACAAATCATAGGGAATCTTTTCAAGGTTTTTAAAACGAATACAACTCTTACCCATATCAAGTTTGTGATTAGTTCTATGAAGATATTCATTCACAAACCAATCTAATAAATCTTGATTCATGTACAATCCTAAATGATAAATAGCAATATGATTCTTTTGAGATGCAATACTTATAAAAGGTAAAGGCTCACTCGGATTCACATGATAGCCTTTAGGATAAATATCATGAGGTATGGTATAAGCCATCATATGATATTGAATACTTTCTTGAAAACCTTGAGGTAACTCACTAGAAAAAATATCTCTTAAACGATTCAAGACTTCTTTTCTTTCTTTAGGAACCATATCTATATATTCATCAACTGTCTTTGCATGATAAGTCATCTAAACCCCCCTTATAAATTTATTTTAACAAAAAACAATCCAAAATCATATTGGATTGTTTTTAATCTTATTTAAATTCATCATATCCTAATTCATTTAAAATCCATTCAATATCTTTAATTGATAACTTATATATCTCTTCAGCATATTCTTCTATACTCTCTATTTCCAGTTGTGAAGGATTAATCATCGTTGCGGCTAAATTGATAGCCACTTCTTCTTTAAGATTAATATACTGGATTTTAGCCCTATATAAATATAATTCTGTATCTGACTCAAACTCTAATTCGACTAATAAGATGATATCATCATTCATAATTGAAAACGATATTTCTTCTTCATCATAATAGAGTTCTTTATGATTTCCATCATTATGAATTTCCATGACCATTTCTTTTCTAAATTCAACATTTTCCAAAACATTCACATTTAATTCAAAATCATTGATTGCATCATATAAATCACTTCTTGTTCTATTTGTAGAACAAGATGATAATAATAAAATACTGAATAAAATGAATAGTCCACTGATTATTTTTTTCATTTTCTTCACCTACTCTAACTCTGTAAAGCCTAAGCCAATTAAGATATCAACAATATCATCTAATGATATTTTATTAATCTCATCAACAAGGTCTTCAAATGATAAATCAAATAATACAGTATCTGTTTGAGAAAGTGATGCATCTCCTAAATAATTAACCGCTATTTGTTCAGTCATATCAACATAAGAAATATCAATGTTTTCTACTTCAACATCATTCTCAGATGTTTCGTTAATGGTGATATAGATTAAACCAGTACGATCACCTTTTGATACTCTTCTAACAATATATATATCATCAACATATTGAGTGACTTCACCCTCAGCCATTAAACCTAAATACTCAACTTCATCATTAAAATCATTACCTGTATTGGTATTTTTGCTTGAACTTTCAAATCCATTAACAACGTCAATAAATTCTTCATTAAAATCCCCGCCAAAAAGACCACAACCAGATAAACTCAATATGGTTAATGTCATAAATATGGTTAATAGTATTTTCTTCATATGTCAACCTCCCATAAATATTGATTTAGTTATATTATACAATATGAAAATATTGTTGTATAGCGATTAATTAAATATCTCGATAATATCGTAACCACTACAATAATCCATAATCATCCATATTAAAACTTACTCGAATTCATATAATTTAAAAGCTTCTTGAATAATGTAATATGATTCTTTTAATCTCATATGGTATTGAGGCTCTTCCCAAGAATCCCATGTTGTTGAAACCAAAGAGATATTAAGATTTTGATCATCAATGATCAATGCAGCACCAAAAGATATACTCTCTATAAGTTCAGATACAAACCAATCGTATTGATAAAAATCAGCTAATCTCATTTTTGTAGAAGGATCTGATATATTTAGTAATAACCAAGGAATCTTTATTTCAATGGTTTGGCCATTGATGTAATAATCCGCTAACGAATTATATTCCTCAGCATAAGGGTTTGCATTTCCATGTGTTAAAATACCAGTATTGTGTTTTGAAAAAGGTATATCTATATCTTCCTCTGGCAAGTGAAGTGAAGCAGATAGTGCTTGGTATATTGAATTGAAAATACCAGTATTTTTAGTTCTGTATATCGGATTTTTATCTAACATCTCTAGTTTTTCATTGTATAAGAAATAGAAAGGATCATAATAGGCATCAACTAATATTTCTGCTTGACTATCACCGTTGATTTTAATCATAAAATCAACGGTTTGATTAAAGGTAATATTTGAGTCTTTTAGATGATCATTGCCTTGATTAGGTGAAGTTTGGATTGGTATAATCAATTCATGATTATTTAAATCATATATTTTAGATTCAATCATAATATACACATATCTTGCATCAAAAGCAGTATAAAGATCTAATGAATAATCGCTATATAAAGGCGTTTCACCTTCCCAATCAGATGTATCACCATCGACATATCTAATACGTTCTTCTTCACCCGGTTCAAAGGCTAATAACCCAAAGTGTTGTTCGTTGGTTTGAACATTAGACCAAAATGGTCTTCTTGATGGCAAATCAAAATCCATTGAATTCCAAGTGCGTTTAAACCATTCGTCTTGCCAAGTGAATAAAAAGGCACCTGCGTAATCACTCACATAAATATCTTCTAATAGAATAGCATTTATATAACCTTGTTCTTCTTCACTTAAGAAACCTTGATTAAATCCTCTATTGATATCATCATGGGTTTTACCTCTAGATGCAGGCACACCAAATTCAGCGATAATCACTGGCATATCTAACTTAGATATTAAGTCCTTTAAATAAGCTTGATACGTATTTGTTTCCCCGCGATGGTCAATATAATTTCTATACTCTAAACTATAATTAATAAATTCGGGATAATAAGGATATACATGAAAAGATGCAAAGAATCCAGCAATAAATTCATCAGTACCTTGAATATGATTCATGTTCACTGAAACAGCATCTTCTTTTAAATCAGGTTCATTTGGATGAGATAAATGATCAGTTGTTGGCCAATTCACAAAACTTAATGGTCTCATAAACTGATATTTTTCTACTTCATATTGAATAATTCGGTCTCCTACTTCAGTTAAAAATATCTCAAAAGGATTTGCTTCAACTGTTGAATATAAATAGTCGCCTAAATAAGCTTCTAATCCTATATTTTCATTATTTGTGTTAATAACAAAGTTAGGATCCCATTCAATCCCTAATATCCATCCAATGACATACTTAGATACATCTATTTTATATTCCCCAGAAGCAAACCCTGGTTTTTCTTCTAGAAAACCATTCCCGTGAATAATATCAACTAAATCTTTACCATCTTGTATAAAATTATTTAACATGTATTCATTATTAGCATAAGGGTCTTTAATATCTCTTATATCTTCTTCGTTTAACCAAAGACCATGCATGATATATAAGGGATTATCAACTGTTTGATTAAATTCATACAATGCCTCGTAGAAATGAGGCATCTGTGTTGTATAAACTCTAATCACATCAGCATTCATCTCATGGATCATTTGAAACCATTCTGTATACATCTCTTTAGGTATAGCCATTGCACCAGGAAAAGATCCAGGTAACGCAGCGCCCATGTTAACTCCGGTTAAAAAACTGGATTCAAAGCTTCCGTTTTTATATATTTGGAATGATTTACCTTTTGTTCTAGCGACCATAGATATGTTATTTTCAGTATACACATCTCTTTTGTTATTAGAACAACCAATCATCACAAATAATATTACTAGCAATACTATAAGTAATTTTTTCATGAAACCACCATTTTCTGAATAAATATATAACTATTATAAACTATTGAAGGTTTATTTTAAACTATACTAGCCCACATAATTAGATAAATATAAAAAAATAATCTTCAAACGAAGATTATTTTTACATATTATTCTGCTTCTACTTTTATTTCGTATAAACCTTTTACTTCTTTTTTAAAGAAATCAATAGCGTTTCTTAAGTTAGTTTGATGATATGGATATACTTTAGTCTGATTTAATTTAATGAATTGATTTAAATTTTCCCAATGTGTGTATCCTACATTCTTTAAATCTTTATGTTTATTACTTAAAACAAAATAAACAAATTCTCTTCCTTTATATCGGTGATTTTTTCTTTTACGTCTTCCATACTTTTCAAGTAATAATTTTAAATCTTTAGCTGCGCCCATATAATCTTCATGATCATATTTTGTTTCCATAGAAGAAACAGAAACGATATCTAAAGTATTGTTACTCTCATCTTTTTTGAATACATTTTTAAGTTTTTCAATCAATGTCATAATCTTAGTCCTTTCTAAAATTCATTGTTAGTCTTATCATAATACTTTTTTCAATTATTTTCAATAATAATCTATAGATTTCAGTATTTAATCCTCAGATATAACAATCAACATATCTCCAGGATGAAACTGAATTCTTTCTGTTTTATTAGGGTTTAATTTGACAACAGGTAAATGATTCTTATTCTTCAATTTATAACCAATCGCTATTTCAGCTTTATGACTCGCTGAAGCTGAAACTGTATAGAAATCAATAGGTTCATCAATTTCAATATATTGTTCAATAGGTTTCAAATATATCTCTGATCCTTCTGATGACATTAAGTCATCAAAAATAGCTGTTAAATGCCTATTTTCAGATATTTGCGCCAACATTTTATTTGCGATTAGTTCGCTGACAATAAAGTCATCTACTTTGGCTAAATCAACAATTTCAGTATTCCTTACATCGGTGATTTCAGTGATGATATCTAAATTTTCTCCTCTTTTTTCTTCTATATCTCTTAAATGTAATAAAGTTAATAAAGTTTGTGAGTCTTGTTCATGATCATCAACATTCTCATTTGCAAAAATCATAACATATTTACAAGTTGGTTGAATAAACTTATCTAAAACCTCTCTTGAATAAGTTTCTCCTACAACAATATCAATTTCTATTTTATTGGCATCAATATCAAATTGATCAATCATATGAATATATTCTTCTGAATTCACAAGGATTCTTATTTTTGACCCTACTTCTAAGTAATGATCCAATTCATGGATGATGTCTTTAATTTTATGATTATATCCGATAATAGAAATGTATTCTTTTCTTAAACTAGAATAATGTTCTATAGCCTTTATTTTAGATTCATTTAAAGCAGGTATGTCTTCATTCACAACTGCTTTATCTTCATCTTCTACAATCAATATAAGTTGATCATGATCTTCTATAAGCGTTTCCATAGAAGGTCTTACCATTGTTTTCTTATCTCTAACAAGACCAATTAAAATAGCATTATCAAACCTTAACAAAGCTTCTTTAAAGTTTAAACCTATTAACTGTGATGCATCATAAAAATAGATTTCATCACCTTCAAACTCTAACAATTCATTATAGACATAAGACAAACCAGCTTGTAAACATGTTTGAGTCATTATTCTTGTGATAGCTGATTTTAGATATATGACTTCTAGTTTATCTTTTCCAATGTTTTTAGCGACTTCAATATTTGATTCATCATACATTAAAACTGATATATGTCCTTCTTCTTTTTGATAAAAAGAAGTATGAGTAATGACTAATAATGATTTAATCGTATTCATATCGTTTTCTAATATAATAAGAGATTTAGCTTCTTTAATATTACACATATCTAAATCATCTTTTTTATATATAGACCCAGACCTACATATGATTTTTGTATTATAGGTATGATTAATGTTATCTTTAATGTTTTGATTCATTTCTAATGAATCATGATCACTTAGTATCACTATCACAGGTTTTTTAACTGATTTATTTGCTTCAATAAGTTCTTTGATGACCACATATACATTCGCGTCCCAACCAAGAATTAATGTATGATTGCTTTCAATAACTTTAGAACGACCCTTACTTAAGTTTTCTAATTTGTTTTGAAATCCATTTAAAATAAAACTAATGAATAAACTGGTAATAAAGATTCCAACGATTGTCGCTAAAGTCATAATCACCATATAAAATAGCGTGCCATTTTCTCCACTTAAGTTTCCTGGATCTAATGTTTGCATAAAGCTTGTCCATATCAATGTAGATAATTGGCTTTCAGGAAAAACGAAGTATAATAATAAGCCCATACTTATGACAATTACAAATAATATCACGAATAAGGACAATACTAATGAAACAGTTCCTTTAGATAAAAATTGATCAAATTGATATCTTAGTTTTTCTCTTGTTTTTTTCATAAATTCCCCTTTAGAATAATCATTATTTATTTCTAGTTTTATCATACACCTTTTCTAAAATATCAGTCAATCACCTTAAAAAGAAAAAATGATATTTCTCTTAATTTAAAGAGAAATATCATCCTGTTTTGATAATTTTTGAATATTATAAGCCTAGTTTTTTATAAATTTTTAAAATATAGAGACCCTTCATGTCCAAATACCCATCAATATCATGTGGGTATTCTAAAGCTGCTTTTACCTTAATACTTTCATATTCATTTAATGCATCTGAGTGACTTCTTAAATAATCTCTAAAAAGAATATGTTTCTTAAGTTCTAAACTGTCTTTAGGACAAACATATAAGTGATGGGTCATAAACTGAGTTGTTTTATATTTAAACGCTTCTCTATCTTTGATGCCTTGATCACCATTATGTGTATAGCCTAGTTTATTTAAACCTTTGACAATATCAGGGAAAACATCATAACTATCAATAACGATATCAATATCAATAATAGGTTTAGAAGCTAAACCTATGACTGAAGTGCTTCCTATATGTTCTATTTTAATCATATTATCTTTTAATTCTTCTTCTAGAAAAGCTTTAATATCTAAAAATGCTTTTT
>CAYWUZ010000029.1:0-20258 GCA_964461565.1 uncultured Candidatus Izemoplasmatales bacterium
ACTTCAAGTTGATCGTTTCCTAAAAAGGTTTCAACCATTTCTACATAATAATCTAGATTTTCTATTTCTTCTTCAGAGAAGCCCATTTGATTCATTGGATTTGCCATTTCTTCAACCGTTGATTCATTATATGATAACAACATTGATGATGAAATAGCTTCGATTGCTAAAACTTGTTCATCTGACTGAATCAATTCTTCAGTTTCACTTCCTGAACAACTCATGATGGTTAATCCTAACCCTAATCCTAGCATAATCATTAATAATTTTTTCATTTTAATTCCTCCTATTCACTATATATACGTATGAACTTGGTGTTTTATTGGTATTATTTTGAAATTTTATTCTAGGATGTGTGTCTTGGTCCCATTCCTGGGTTATTTTGGTTGGGTCTACCAGGCTTTTCTTGTTCAGCTACTGATTCATCACTAAACTTAAATTTATACATTTGATTGCCTGTGATTTGATCTTCTTCTATAGAAACTTGATAACGACCTCTCATATTTTTTGCTTGATCTGAAATATCATAATCAACATCCATCATAGTGCCTTGATTTCTTCTCATGTTTAAACTGATTGATAAACCTTTGTTATTTTGATAACTAAATTCAGCTTGATAAGATTCTTCTTCTAAAGATAAATTGATTCTCGTCGAAAACTGTTCTACTTGACTTTTCATATATTTATATGAGAATTCATTTGTTTTTGATTGACTTACTTCAATAAAATCTTGATCATTTTCGTATAATATATAGCGACTATCATTTTGTGTAAAATTGTATGTATCTTCACCAATTTGAATGATTCCATTAATTGCTTCATTCGTTTGATTATAATATATGTCATATTCTACAGATTCTTGATTTAAATTGATTGCTTTAAAATTTACTTTAAATTGATATTCAGATAAATCTGATTCTAATAATTGATAAGTGATTTGACTTCGTTGATTTACAATCATTTCAGCTAATTCAATTAATGGTGTCATATCACCCAAGTAACCTTCTAAATCAGAGGCTTCTGTATTTGATTCTGATAATGTATAACTTAAAGGATTAATTTCTTCACTATTATATTCTAATAAACTTTGAGCAGAAACGGTTTGAAAAGCTAAGACTTCTACTTCAGTTAAATATGACCCTTCTGTTTCAGGCGTTATTAATAATTGATAAACAAAGAAACTTGTTAATAATACTAAAAATGAAGATAAGGCTAACTTAAAATTGAAACTTAATCTTATTTTTCTTACTGGTCTTTCTACTGCTTCAATCTCTATTTCTTGAATATTGATTTTATTAAACACATCTGGCATTTCAGATATTGCTTGTTCTTGTAATCTTTTCTTTATATCTTTATTGTTCATCAGAACCCACCTCCTTTTTCAGTGATTGAATGGATTTATTATATAACCATAAAACTGTTCCCAATGGTTTATCGACTATTTTAGCGATGTCTTTAAACTTTAATTCTGCGACAGCCCTTAACAAAACGATTTGTTTTTCTTCTTCGTTTAATGATTTAACTAAATCTAAAACATCATATGTTTTTCCTGCAGTACTTAATGAATCATGGATATAAGCTTGTTCCTGAGGATCATAAAGCATTTCATTTTTAGATTTTCTTAAATAATCTAATGCTGTGTTCTTCGCAATTTGCATTAACCAAGCATTAAAATTTCTACCTCTTTGATATTGTCTGATTTTTTGAATCATTTTAATATAAGTGTCTTGCATTAAATCTTCAGTGACTGTTTTATTTCTGACTAAAGATATAATAATTGAAAAAACACCTCTTTTAGTATGATCATATACTATTTTAAAGGCGTCATTGTCTTTTTGTATAAGTTTGTCGATGTAATCATCATAATTGATAGGCATATTTCCCTCCTACAGTTATTATACCACTCCGCCTCTAACATATATACGTTAAAAACGATGGTTTTATTGGTTAAAAATTAAATTCAATAAAAAAAGCACTCGATGGAGTGCTTTTTAGGTTAAATGATTATTCTTCTTTTTCGCTAGATTTTTCAGTAATAATTTCAACATCTGATGGATCTAATTCTTCTGTATCAGGTTCTTCTTCTTCATACTTAGTTTCAATAATTGAAACAACTGTTTGTTCTAAATCAGTATGAACTTTTAATCCTTCAGGGAAAGTTAAATCTTTAACTGCTAATGAATCTCCAACTTTTAATTCAGATACATCAACATCAATGTGAGAAATACCTAAACCTACATTGTATTCAACTTCTAATGAATCATTAGGCATTGAAATCATAACACCAAGTTTTTCAACTTTATCTCTACCGATAAGGTGTAATGGGATATTTGTAGTGATTGTATCATCTTTAGATACTTTTTGTAGTTTGATATTTAAGAATTGACTGTGTTTAACGATATCTCTTTGAGTATCTTTGATGTATACTAAGTGTTTTTTAGTTCCTAATTTCACTTCAAATGTTTGTGTCATTCCTTTTTCAGATAATGTATCTAAAAAGACTTTTTCATCAACTTGAAATGATATTGGTTCTATTGTTTTACCAAATAAAACTCCCGGTATTTTATTCATTCCTCTTACATTTTTTAAAGTTTCAGTACGTTTTTCTATTTTCATATTTGGCTCCTTTCTGTCATGTTTACATAAATCATAAGTATTATATCATAATTTTATTATTTTTACACGTAAGATATTAGTTATTGAGATAATTTCTGCCTTGCTTGTCTTTGTCTAGGACATTTTGAGCCGTCTTCTCTCCAACGACAAGGAGTGCATTGTAAACAATATAGAATCTCCTCATGGTTTCTTAAATGCTTTGTAAAATTGTAATCTGCCAATTGTGCTCTTCCTAAAGCAACAAAATCTAATAAGTCAGTTTCTATCAAGCCTTTGATTTGTTCCTCAGTACGTATGCCGTAAACACCCATCACTGGGATATCAACTTCTTTTTGAATGACAGTACCCCCGTAGGTAATCCAGTGATAAGGAAAATCTTCAGGTTTATCAATTTCAGTTCCATCTAATCCTGAAGACACAGATAAATAATCATATCCGATTTGTTCAAATGTTTTTGCGAACTGAATTGATTCTTCAAGTGAGTTTTCATTACAACCCATTCTGATACCGATAATAAAGTCTGATTGTGTTACAGAAGCAATCTCTTCATAAATCTCTTTTGCAATTCTGATCCTATTTTCAAATGAACCTCCGTATAAATCATTTCGGTGGTTAGATTTTTCAGAAAAAAACTGTGTCAATAAATACCCATGTGCCCCATGAATTTCAACCCCATCAAACCCTGCTTTATCAGCTCTTACAGCGGCGTCTTTGAAATCCTTAATGATTTGTTTTACTTCATCTACAGATAGAGCTCTAGCGTGTAAATAGTCTGAAGCTGATACGACTTCTTTTAAACCACTGACCCTAGTTTTTACACCTGCATGATGAATTTGAATCACTAAAGGCACATCTTCTTTATGAACTGCTTCAACCAACGCTTTTAATCCTGGAATAAAAGAATCGTCCCATATACCTAATTGGCAATCTGATAATCGACCATTAGGATGAATCGCTGTCGCTTCGACAACGATTAATCCAATACCGTTCTTAGCTATTTGTTGGTAATGATCAATTTTACGTTCATTGACATACCCACCTTCAGAATAATTGAATGTAACCATTGGTGGTAGAACTAGTCTGTTTTTAATCATTGTATTGTTAATTTTTTTTCTAGAAAATATTTCTGACATATTAAACCCTCACTATTTTTGATTTTAATTCTTTCATTTCCTTTTTATATACTAAGAATGATATTGAACCTGTCACAACATCCGCCACAACAAATGTCCACCATATACCGTCAATACCCATGATATATGTTAATAAAAAAGCGAATGGGATGAATAATATAAATCTTCTTGATAAAGCGACTAAAAACGCTCTTAAAGGATAACCCATTGCTTGATAACCACTAGATAAAATCACTTGATAGGTGACAAAAGAAAAACCAATCGCAACAATTCTAAAAGCATCCGACCCTAAGTCAATAAATTGTTCAACATTTGTGACGTCTTCACCTTTTGTAAATATTGAAAATAAGGGTTCAGAGAAAAACATAATCATGACTAAAGTAAAGGTGAAATAGATAAACAATAAAGTCGATGCAAATGACATTACATCATAGACTCGATCGTATTTCTTAGCACCAAAATTATAACCAACAATCGGAACCATACCTTGAACCAATCCAAAGCCTGGCATTAAAGAAAACCGAATCAATCGGTTAATGACACCATATATGGCTTGGTAATCTGTCGCAAGTTCATCAGTTGCGGAATAATCTTGAATTAAGTTATTCACAACAATAATTAAGACTGACCCCATTGCGACTCTCGCAAAAGATGGTAAGCCTACAGCCAACATTTCTTTTGCGGCTTTAAAATCTATTTTATAGATATGTAATAAATCAATCCGTAAACTCGACTTTTTAGAAAAAGCCTGTAAAAATATATAAATAAAAGCGACCGTTTTACCAATTAATGTTGCATATGCCGCACCTTTAACACCAAGGTTTAAACCCCAATCAAAAATAAAAATAGGGTCTAATATGATATTCAATCCCGCACCAATCACTAAAGACCACATGGCTATTTTAACCCTGCCTTCAGCACGTGTCAGATTATTCATCATAACTCCTAAAGAAAAAGGAATTAATGCGATAATGATAATTAACAAATAATCTCTAGCAAAACCAATATTACCTTCTGTCGCTCCAAAAGCAACAAGTAAATCTTCTAAGAAAATATAGGTAATAAAACTGATAGACAGTGTTAATGTTATATTAAGGATAATCGCTGTATTCACAGCTTTTTTCATTGTCTCGTAATCTTTTCTACCAAAGGCTCTAGAGAAGACTGAAGCTGAGCCAACACCTAACATTAATCCAATGGCTAATACAATTAACTGAATCGGATAAGCAATGGTTAATGCACCAATCGCATCAGTGCCCTCCCCTAAAGAAACAAAAAAAGTATCAACTAAATTATATAATGCATTCACAATCATCGCCAGGGTTGAAGGAATGGCTAATTTAATTAATAATCTCTTTATGTTCATCTTTTGTAACATCGATTCGTTATTCTTATTCACCATTTCTGCCATGGTTTCACTCCATTCTCATCTATTATTATACATAGATTCATAAATATTGCAAAACCATTAAAATATTATTGTTAAAACATAACGTGCGTGCTAAAATTAGAAAACAAGGGGGATTTATGGAGAAAGCATTAGTCGTTAAAAATTTAATAAAAAATTATGGAGAATTACAAGCAGTTAAAAGCATTTCTTTTGATGTTGATAAAGATTCTTTTTTCGCTTTTTTAGGGCCTAATGGGGCAGGTAAAACCACCACCATTCGAATCATTTCAACATTATTAGAAAAAGCCTCAGGAGAGGTTGAAATTTTTGGTCATAAACTTGATTTAGAAAACCAAAAAATACGTGAAAAAATAGGGGTTGTTTTTCAAAGCAATATGTTAGATAACCTATTAACAGTCAAAGAAAATTTAGAAGTCAGAGCGTCTTTTTATGGATACAACAAAGCTGATTTTGAAAAAAGATTAATCGAAATAGATGAATATATCCATTTCTATGATTTTTTGAATCAAAGATATAAAAACTTATCTGGAGGTCAAAGACGTAAAGCAGATATTGCTAGAGCTTTATTACATTGGCCATCTCTATTAATTCTTGATGAACCAACAACGGGATTAGACCCTAAAAGTAGAAAAGATATTTGGAATTTAATTCTAAAACTAAGAAAAGAAAAAAACATGACAATTTTCTTAACAACACATTATATGGAAGAAGTGAAAGATGCCAATAAAGTTGTTGTTATTGATGAAGGCAAGATTGTCGCAATGGGTTCTTCTGAAGAGTTAAGACTTAAATATTCTAATGATCGTCTTAAAATGATTCCTAAAAACGGTTTGTTTGAAGCCTTAGAAAAAAATAATCAAGTTTATGAAGTCATTAATGGTTTGGCTGTCATTATTTTAGAAAATTGTTTTTCAGGTATTGATTTAGTTAATCAATATAAAGATCATATTAAAGACTTTGAAATAATCCGCGGTGATATGGATGATGTTTTTGTTAATATTACTGGTAGAGAGTTGGTGGAGTAAATGAATGGTGTTTTATTTGCTTTAGTAAAAAGAAACTTAAAAAAATACCTCAGAGATAGAGCCGCTGTATTCTTTAGTTTCCTCTCAGTTATTATTATTTTACTTCTGTACATTTTATTCTTAGGTCAAATGCAAATCGATACCTTAACTAATGAAATAGGTGATATTGATGGTATCGGCTGGCTCGTTGGTGCTTGGATTATGTCAGGAATTTTAATGGTTTCAACCGTCACAGTCCCTTTAGGTTCAATCGGCGGATTAATTGATGATCGAGCAGATCAAATCTTAGATGATTTCTATGTTTCACCTATCTCAAGAAACAAACTTGCTTTGTCTTACTTAATAAGTTCTTGGATTATTGCTTTTATAATGGTATTTTTCAATTTAATTATTGGTCAAATATACATTTTATCTTTAGGCGGAGAATTTTTAACAGCTTTCCAGTTCCTTAAAATAATAATACTCATGACTTTTTCGATTATGACCTTTAGTGCTTTCTTCTTTTACTTATCGATCTTTGTTAAAACAAGAAATGCTTTCGGAACATTATCAACCATTGTCGGAACATTCATCGGATTTTTAGGTGGTATATATATTCCTATCGGTGTTTTAGGCAAGAATGTTCAAACAGTCATGAATTTATTACCGACTGCCCACGCAGTCACAATTATGAGACGCGTGTATATGGAAGGCGCTATTGAAAAAGTCTTTGAATACGCACCAGCGGGTATTTATGATGAATATGCGAAGACTTTTGGTTTAACTGTAAATATTGGAGGTTTTGAGTTACAAGACTGGCATTTACTATTATCAATGGGCTTATTTATGTTATTATTCTACGGCTTAAGTTTACTTAAATTATCAAAAAGCAAATTATAAAACAAAAGGTTATCATTTATTTGATAACCTCTTTTTTATAATATTTAATGATATCTTTAATTTCTTTATCACTCAAATTATGGCCATATGGATATATTTTAAAAACAACATTTGCTTGTTTTTCTTTTAATACATTAACTAATTCTTTGGCTTCATCCATAGGTACCATCGAATCATTTTCACCAGCTGAAATAAAGACCAGGTTTTGATCTTGATTAACAAGATCAAAATCTCTTAAAGGGACCATTGGATGTAAAAGAATATGTGCTTTATAAAATTTTCCAAAATGATATATTAATGATGCAATAATATTAGCACCATTAGAAAAGCCTAATAAAACCATTTGATTCGTATCCAAATTATTGACTTTAGCAAAGGCTTGAAGAAACTTATGTAAATAATGTGTTTCTTCAACCAAACTGTCTATATCTAAAACACCAGGTCTTATTCTTTTAAAAAACCGATTCATACCATGTTCATTAATTCTGCCTCTTAAACCTAAGAGGTTTGCTTTTGGATCAATGGTTTCTCCAAGAAAAATTAAGTCTAATTCATTACCACCAGTACCATGTAATAAAACAATCGTTTGATTACTATTCTTATTGATATACTTATACTCCATAGTCATTAGCACGTTTTCCAATCTTCTTAAGCATTATTCTTAATTGTTCTTCTTCTTCCTTTGTTAAAACTTCAACAATCGTTCTCATATGTTTTCTATGGGTTTCAAATACATCATTCATTAATAAATGACCTTTTTTTGTTAACTCTAATTCATAGGAACGTCTATCAACATCAGATTGATTTTTAGCAATATAATTTTTATTAATTAATTGTTCAATCACATAAGACATACTTGAATTAGTGATTAAGACTTTTTCAAGTAAAGATTTAATATTCATTTTACCTTTATGGTATAAAGCTTCCATAATTCCAAACTCAGTTACATTTAAACCATACTGTTTCACATCTCTTTGTATGGCTTTAGAAAATGAATCAGTAGCTCTAAAAAGCGTTGTAATCGTTTTTAAATCTTCCATTAGAAGTACTCCTTATCATATTTTTTTGGAACAGTATTAATATGTCTTACTAATTTAGTAATTTCATCTCTTTTATCTCTAAATTTTGGTGGTAAGGCTAGTGTCTCACCTAAGTCTTCATAAGATTCTTCATCATCGATAAAGCCCGGTCCTTCTGTCGCAAACTCAAATAAGATGTAAGGGTAAAGCCTAGTATATAGCGATTTAAAATAAAATCTATCAACATACCCTGAATGTCTTGCGCCAATAGAATTCAATTTTTTAATCCAATGATTTAATGCATCAACATCTTCTATTCTAAAAGCCATATGATGAACAGATCCATAACCTTGTGTTGCTTGTTGAAGTTCAGGTTGATGATCAATAATCACTGACCCACCATTACCTCCAAGACCTACTTCGTAAAGCGCATAATTATACTCAGAACTAACAAATGAAAAGCCTAAATGATCGATTAAAGCAAAATCCATTCTTGGTTTATTCTTTATTCTTAAAAAGATTGGTCCTAATCCTATAATTCCAAATTCATCAGGTACAGGTCCTTTTTTCCAAGGAATACCTCCTTGAACACCTTTAATTGATTCATCAGAAACTATGGCGTATTCTTGTCCATCAAAGTCTTCAAAGAAAATCATAAGTCTTTTAAAGACTTCTTTTTCTTGAAAATCAATTTGGTAATGTTCAAATCTCTTCTTCCAATATTCAATAGCTTTGTTATTCTTAACTCTTAACCCAATACGACTAATTTCATCACTACCTTTTCTCCCTTTTGGAATCCCTTGAAAATCAAAAAATGTCATGTCAGTACCTGGATTGCCTTCATCATCCGCAAAGAATAAATGGTATGTGTTGATATCGTCTTGATTAATTGTTTTTTTTACCAATCTTAAACCTAAAACATCAGTAAAAAATCGATATATTTTTTCAGCACTGCTTGTTATCGCAGTGATATGATGTATGCCTTTTAGTGTTTTCATATACTCACCTCTACAAATATTATATTTCGAATTCGAAATATAATCAAGTTATTTGCTCAAGGTTTCTCTAAATACATTATACCTTAATCAAATAAAAAAAAGTTAGAGAAAATAAATTCTCTAACGATGTCCTTCTTTAGGAACGATACATATAAACTTAAACATTTCTTTACCTGTATTTTTAAATTGATGTAATGCGTTACTAGGTATATAAGCATAACTACCTTGTTTTACAGGATTATCTTTACCTTCAATCATAATAACCCCTTGGCCTTCAATCACATAATTAATATGTGGCCAAGGATGATTATGTCTAGGTGTAAAACCATTTTCTTCAACTTCGACAACTCTCATGACGTAGTCGTTCCAACCTTCATTTTCAGAAACGAGAACTTTCATAAAAGAATTTTTAGCATCTGGATGTGTAATAACATGACTTTCTAATAAGTCTAAATGATTAACGATCACTTGAATCACCTCTTTATTTTATTATACTATACTCTTACTAATTACAAAACATTTGTGCTTATGATTATCTACTGGCTAAATAAGCGCCAACAATCATCGATGTGATACCTAATATAAGTGCTATCATAGACATCACATAACCCGGTTTAGAAAAACTACCATTAGCTTTATCTTTTTTTACAAGAGATAATCCAATACCACCTAATAACATACCTATTAAATGAAGAAATGGAAAACCAATCCAATTTAATACCGAGAAAATTAAACCTGTTAATCCTAACACAAAAGATGTTTGTTCATATTTACTTTTTTCTTGATAATTAACGTTAGAAAGATTATCACTTTTTTGATAAGGATTATCATATACTGACTTTCCACAATTTGAACAATAATTGTCTGTTTCATTAAGATCATTACCACAGTATTTACATAATTTCATCTGCCTCACCTCAAGAAACTATTATAACATAATTATTTAATTTTTATGATATTTAATATCTACAAACAAAATATGGTAAAATAAAGCTAGTTAGGAGGCGCATATGAAAAAACTATTTAACCTTATTAAAAGCAAATACTATTTTAAATTTATTATTTACATGATTATTTTCAGTTTTCTATCATACGCTATTTTTTTAATTGACCAATCCTCGAACAATCAAAACATATTTATTTTTTCTCAATCATTCTTAGCTGATTTTCTAATTATGATGTTAGCTGCGATTATCACTATGGTGACAATCACGTTTTCAATCATTATGGTTGTTTTAACTTTGTATAGTGGTCAATTTTCTCCAAGAACGCTCAATGATTTTCTTCAAAGAAAAATACCCTTAAATATTTTAGGCTATTTTATCGGTGTTTCTGTATTTTCAATCATCGGATTAGTTCTTTCAGAAACACATCCGACAGTCATCTATTCTTGGCTTACATTTATTTCAATCATCTTATTTGTGTTAAGCCTTATACTCTTCGCTTACTTTATCCATTATGTTGCTAAATCAGTTCAAATCAATGTCTATATCGATAAAATGGTTAAAGAGGCTGTGAAGAATATTGAAACTTACCAAGAAACAATTCAAAAAGATCCTTTAATTCAATTAGAACGCAATGATGAAGAGGAACAAATAGACTATCAGTTAGAATATCAAACTAAACGAACTGGTTATTTAATTGATATTAATAAAAAGAAATTATTAGGGTATTTAAAGGATAATGATTTATCCATATCTGTTAACATTCCCCTTAACGAGCATATCTATGAAGATGATGTCTTGTTTAAGTATCAAGGGACAGACGCTTTTGATTTTGATGAAGATGTGATTAATGATTGTTTTTCTATTTCTGAGGAAGTTGGAAGTTTCAGCGAATATAGAGAAAAGACGATGAAATTAGTAGAAATCGCCGTCAGAGCTTTATCACCAGGAACAAACGATCCTTTTACTGCCATGACTTGTATTGATCAATTAGGTTTTGTATTTATGAAGTTATCCGATACTTATTATAGTCTTTATTATCATGATGAAGATAATACTGAACGATTAATGATTAAAACATTGAACTATGATGATTTATTATATGATCATTTCTATCAAATTTATCTTTATGGCAATAAAGATTTAACGATTATTTCATCTCTTTTAAAAGCATTCACGAGAATTGCTTCTAACAGCAATCATCACATGAAAGTATCTTTATGGAATTTCGCCGAATATTTATTAAAAGATATTTCAATCAAAGAAATGCATCCTTTAGACCAAAGAGAAATACGTATTCCATTAAGAGATTTATCTGTTCAATGTCATAAATCTAAAGAATATAAATCATTGATTGATTCATAACTTTCTTTCAAAAAAAATCACCGATTATATAAAGTCGGTGATTTTTTTATGAGCTTTAGCCATAGGATATTGATCCAGTTCATCTATATTAATTTTAAGCCAGTCCCCCATAGGCTTTGATAATATGTTTATTTCATAAACAAACATATTCCAAACCAAATGAGTAAAGACATGTTTCTTATGTCCTAATTCTTTTGTTATTTCATAATCAAATGGGATATTGTCTTCTTCACTATATTGAGGGAACTCATACATTCCCCCTAACAATAGTTCCGTTCTTTTTCTTAGATAAATAGAATTACCTTCTTTAATAATAAACACTTTATAGTTTATTTGTTTTTTTATAGGCTTTTTAGATAAATAAGGAAGCACTTCTTGTTTATCATATTTATAAGCTAAACAATCATCCATCATTGGACATTCATTGCATTTTGGATTGGTTGGTTTACAAATCAATGCACCTAACTCCATAATCGCTTGAGTGTAAATATTGGGTGTTGATTTTTCTATATAACTTTGATTAATTTTAACAAGCTGTTTTTTATTATTCTCAATCCTCATATCATCACTGATATCATGAATTCTAGATAAGACCCTGATGACATTTCCATCGGTTGCATTGTAAGGTTTATTATAAGCAATAGACATAATCGCTCCAGCTGTATAATCGCCAATACCAGGGAGATTCAATATTTCCTTATAAGTACTAGGAAAGACTCCTTGAAGCTCGCTTACGATGAATTTAGCTGCTTTTAACATGTTTTTAAAGCGTCGGTAATATCCCAATCCTTGAATTAGCGAAAAAAGCGTTTCTTCATCCGTTTTTGCTAGTTCATAGATGTTAGGATATCGACTTATAAACCGATTGAAATAGGGAATAACTGTATCGACTTGTGTTTGTTGGAGCATGACTTCAGAGACCCATATATCATATGGATCTTTGCTTTCTCTAAAAGGTAATTTTCGATGGTTTTCAATATACCATTGTTGAAGGTTTTTTATATTCATGATTGTATTATAAATGATTTAGAAAAAAAAAGAAACTTATTTCTAAGCTTCTTCATTATCTAATAATTCTATAAATACCTTTGCAATTAATGGATCGAACTGCGTTCCTGAATGATCAATAACTTCTTGTCTTGCTTTTTCTTTTGAAAGTTTTTTTCGATATGGTCTATCAGAAGTCATTGCTTCATACGCATCCGCTACGGCTATTATTCTTGAATATAATGGTATTTGATCACCTTTCAAACCGTTTGGATAACCTAAACCATCATAACGCTCATGATGGCTTGAAGCGTGAATAGCTAGTTCAGAATACTCATCTGCAGTATTAAGAATGTCATAACCGTTTGTTGTATGTGTTTTAATAATATCATACTCTTCTTTTGTTAATTTTCCAGGTTTATTTAAAATATCATCACGTAAGGAAATCTTACCTATATCATGGAACATAGCTGCAGTCCCTAACGCTTTAACTGATTCTTCATCTAAGTTCAATGCTTTACCAATCTTAACTGATATATCCATGACACGTTCAGAATGTTGCTTTTCATAATCGAACTTATCAGTTAAGGTTTTTAAGATAGCTGATATTGCTTTATTCTTGACTGATTTACGATCTAATATTTTTTGTTTATACATATTGTTTTCTGCATTCTTTCTTGCTTCATCTAAAGATATAGTCTTATCTTTTACAATATGATATCCCATCGCAACACTTAAACTTAAATTTTTAATTTTAGTGTTTTTCATTCTGTTTTGTAACTTAGTTCTAAAATGATCCACATCTTTTTTATTCGCGCCAACGAGAATCACAGAAAATTCATCTCCACTCACTCGATAAACACTATCATTTTCTTGAGTAATATTTAAGAGTATTTCAGCGGTTTTCTTTAAAGCCAAATCGCCATATTCATGACCAAATGCATCATTAATGAGTTTTAGCCCATTAAAATCTAAGTTTATAATGACAAAGGGATATTCTTCTAAATCAGTTAATTCTTTAAGACGCTCATAATACGCTTTACGGTTTAATAAATCAGTTAAATAATCATGGGTTGAAATGTAAACGAGTTGTTGGTAACGATTTTCTTGTTCAGTAATATCTCTGGCCACACCAACGGCTCCAATGATTTCACGATCGTGATTATAAATTGGATTTAAAATGTTTTCAAAATAATAAGTTTTTCCACCATGATGGCTCTCCCATGAATATAGAACATTTTCACCATTTAATACTCTTTGGTAATCTCTATTTCTCTCTTTAGAATATCTAGCGCCAAAAACTTCTTCATGAGTTTTACCAATCATTTCTTCTTTTGAAAAACCTAAAACTTCTTTAACAGTACCATATATATTTACATACCTTTTAAAGGTATCAATTACAAACACAATATCTGAAGACGCTGATAATAATGATTCAAACTTTTGGTTTTCTAAGGCTAAATCTTCTAAAGATTCTTCTAGTTGATCTTGATAATTTACGGACATATCAATTAAATTATTCAATGCAATTCTAGCTTCTTTAAAACCAACAATCTTTTGTGTTTCTAATCTAAACTCAGAATTTTTAGAAATATCTATTTGATTAATATCTTTAATCAAATGCATCAATGGTTTTTCAATGTGATATGTATAAATTAATGCGATGACACCCATAACAGCCGTCAATAAAACCAAGATAGAAACAGACACAATTGTAAGTGTTCTTAAGCCTTGGATTAACTCAGTTCTTGTCATAAAAATACCTAATACGAAATTAGAACTATTGATGTATGTATAAGCAATTTTACCTGTTTGATCTTGGGTTTCAAGATAATTAGTAATTCCCTTCGAATCAACTAATGAATCATAAGGTATATCTAAATCTTCATATGTATACAAAGTCGTATTTTGGGTTTCTAATAAGGGATGACCAATGACTTGACCTGATTGATCTAATAAAAATGCGTACCCAGTGCCTTCTTCAACAAAATGATTAATAAATTCAGTAATCGTTAATATTTCAACATCAGCCCCAAGCACACCTAAGAGGTTATCACTTGAATCATAAATAGGAATCGCAATTGTGATTACCGGACCTTGAGTCACTTCATCTATGTATGCATCTGTGTAAGCAATGTTTTCCGTATCTTTTGCGGCTATATACCAAGGTCTTTCAGTAACAATAATCGCTTCATTATAATCATCAGCGGTAATAATATATGAATCATCTTCTAGACCATAAAACATTTGTAATATTTTATCGTTATCTTCATCAATTTGATTAATAGTTAATTCTAATTGATTGATATCAACACCATTTTCTATAGATAAAGCCACAGAAAAAAGCAAAGATTCAATCTCAGTTAACTCACTTTGAATTTGAGTTACAGCGATGTCTCTTTTTAAAGTTAGGTTTTCAGTTTGTTTTTCTGTTAACAACCCAGAAATATAAACAAATAACACACTCATAACCACGAGAAATAAGATAATTAAAGATATAATTGGTAATCGTGGTAGCTTTTTCGCAAACTTCATATTGATCTCCCAATAAATAGTAATGTTAGTCCTATTATACATCATAAGTCTTAACTAATAAATAATGCTTATTTAGTTTTACCTATTCAAGATAATTTCAGGTTATTCTTCGATTTTATCTATTTTTTTAATCATTTGATGAATTCTGAAATTTTTGATTTTATTAATGACAGTATTTATATGAGTTTCCATAATAATACGGCTTGCTTCTAATATTTTTTTCGCTTCGTTTTCAATATTGACAGCTGATGATATAATATCATCCATTTTGTTTTGAATATAAACAATACTCTTATCTAAAATATCACTTTTCATTTGTTCTAGTTCAACTAAAATATCTTCTGAATCTTTAAATTTCTTTCTCTCTAAATCATGTTTCTGAATGATATCTTTATATTTTAATCCTAAAGCTGTCACTATATTTAAGAAAACAATAAAATATTGTGGTCTAACCATGTACATTTTATCATATCCTTGTACTTTTCTTATAGGTGCATCATTAGTACTTGTCCACTCTAGTTCACTGATTAATAAAGCATATTCACAGTTCTTTTTTTGTCTATCTTTATCTAATTTATCATAATGATCTGAATTCTTCTTCTTATAAGTTGAATTAGGATCTTCGCTTTTTATTTCAATAGCCACTGATGTTAATAAATCTTTGTCTTCTTTAGTTTCTTCTGAAAAGACTTTGAATATATAATCTGCTTTTGTGCCTTTAGTTTCACCGTGTGATCTAACAACTTCATTATCTTTTTCCCATAAACAATTTTCAAAACCATTTAAAGCATGATTTTGAAACTCTTGATCCACCCATGTTTCTAATTCTTCACCCATTTTTTTGATATTCATATTCGTTTTTTCTAATGCTAATCGGGCGATGATTTTTTCTTTTTCTTGAATAGTTTCGCTTAATTCTTTTTCTTTGTTTTGAATAGCAAGTGTTTTCTCCAAATCAAATTTTTCTTTAGTAATTGTTTTATCTTTTTCTAATTGATTGATTTGATTTTGATATGAATTGATTTCATCTTTGATTTCATTAATCTTGTTTGAAATAGCCAATTTAATTTCATTATCTTTACTGATTGCTATTTGATTTTTTTCATTCTCTAATTGTTTTAATTGATGTTTAAGTCGTTCTATTTGAATATTATAGTCCGCAGACAATTGAACTCTTAAAGTATTCTCTTGTGATTTGATTTTTTCTTCAAGTTTAACAATTTCATCTTGACTTTGTTTTACTGCTTTTTGAATTTCGTTTTCTTTTTCTAAAAGCATTTCTTTTTTCAACTGTTCTAATCTTCGATTATATTCAATATCTTTATACTCATCAATTTTTCTAGATAAAATCGTTGTATCAATGCTATCTAATGATAACAAATCAATAACATCACCTTTTTGAGCATCTTGGTCTAATTTCAGTGTGTGCGAATCAATAATAATTACTTTAGTTATCTTTGACATATCTATACCCCCTTAATCAATTATCATTACTATTATACAACAATTAAGGATATTTTTCAGTTTTCTCTCTAAATATAAAAAAAATAAAAGACTCCCTTTGGAGTCTCTTATTTTATTTTAAAGGGAAATTGAAAAATTATGTTATTTCTAAAAGTTTTTATAAACTTCAAAAAAACCAACCTTTATAATTTAACAAATACTATGATATTTGTCAAGATAAATTTTCAAATAATTTTAAAAACTTTTTTCCTCTTAAAAAACTAATCATTATTTGATACAAATTATGAATAATTGATGAGTTATTTATAGATCAAACTAATTCATTTTTTCATAATCAAGGACAATCATTCGCAAAACTCATTGCTAATTTTTGTACAACCAAGACATAATTTTTATTTTGAACGGCTTTACTTGATTTCACTCATTAAAATATGTCTATTCCCAATCGATGTTTAGAATATAGATAAAAATGGTGATACTTTGAGATATATTTAGATAATTAAATATTATTTTCATAAAAACTATCACTTTTGTATTCATTATCACTTCTGTAAGAACATTTTCGATTAATTTTTTTATAAATATAAGCAAAATATGTGAATATGGTTTTTATACATAGTATAATATGTTAGTAGTATGTAACATTTTAGAAAGGACTCGCTATGGATAAACGAAGACTTATCATTTCAATCATTCAATTAAGTTTAGCGTTAGCCGCATTTTTTGTGGTTTCTTTAGCATGGTTTTCAATGAGTACTGAAGTTTATACTGAAGCTATTCCTCTAAGTGTTGATAGTGGCGTTATCGAGTCTTATGAGTTGACTTATTATACTTACGAAGATGTTTATCGTTTTAACCAAGCAAGTGAAAATATCGATGTCTATCAAGATGGCTTTTGGAATCCTATAGATCCAAGTGAACCAGGTATATATATAAGTGAGTATGATCCAATCTTGTTAGTGAATAATGCTTTTAACAATATTTTTATCGAACTTTATATTCAATATAATATAGCCGAAACAACATCAATTTCTATAGACTTAATATCTGATATTGCTTTAGCACCAAACGCACCAGTTGATGCCATATATTTAAGCGAAGTCAGTTACACACAATATTTGACAAGTTCAGATTATTCTTTAACTCCAGAGGGTGTGAATATCTTTAATGATTTGATGGTTGATTTTGATTTGATTACACCTATTAGTTTTTTCGATATCAATGATATATATACTGGTTCTGTTGACTATGGTCAATTAACTTTAGACGCTAATTTTAATGAAGTATATTTATATTTTAATATTTCATATTATGAACAAAAAGTTTTATCGGTTATTGATAACAGTAATCTTGATGTTAACAATATAGGAACAATCATCTTCTATCAAGACATTAAAATTGTTGTGAGGGAGGAGAGTTTGCAATGAAATTACGATTTATAATATCATTCATTTCTCTTTTACTTGTGGCTTTTGTTACTTTTACTTTATTCACTTTTTCATGGTTTGATAACACTTATAATTTTGACAAAGACATTTTAGGTCGTACTCGAGTGAATTATTTTGCGGCTGGAGAAGGTTCTCAAAACAATCCTTTTATTATTAACAAACCTGAGCATATGTTTAATTTGTCAATGTTACAAAATCTTGGTTATTTAGAAGACCAAGATGCTAATATCACTGGTTTACAACCCTTCTATTTTAAAGTAGCTAATACAGATACAGGTGACCCAATCGTTATTGATTTTTCTGATCCATCTGTTCCTGAATTCTATAGAACAATACCCCCAATCGGAGATCATATATATCCATTTATTGGCATATTCGACGGTAATTTTTCTGTTTTACAACATTTAACCATTGATGGTATTGGAAAACAAGATATTGGATTTTTTGGTTATTTAGGAACCAACTCTCTCGTTAAAAACTTATTTATAGAATCTCCAACGATTTTAAGTAATCCAATCCCTAGTGAAGTTACTTTAGATTTTCATGTGCATAATGATGATTTAATTAATCGAGCAACTGGTTATATTGTAGGCCACTTAGGTATTGATTCTCTATTGGAAAATGTTTTTGTCATTGATCCAACCATAAATAGTTTATCGAATGGAGATTTAAATAGAAGTCAATATGGTTTAATTGGTTTTAATGAATCTGATGGCGGTATGATTTCAGCCAGCCCAAGAAATTCATATAATTTCGTTTTTGATGGTACTTCTGCCAACACAGCTATTGCTTATGCAAAAGCAACATACGCCAATTGGTATGTCAATGGTGGATCAAGTTTATTTAGCAGTGTCTTTTCTGGAAATGATTTATTACCGGGTTATTCTCTTTCTACATTAAGAATCTCTCAAACTATCAATGATCCAAATGCTCTTTATTTGATTGATAAATTAGAAATTGATGGTTATATTATTGGTACAGCAGAATCTAAGTATAGTCGAGAAAACATCGATCTTGTTGGAGATGTTTTGTTCTCATCTTCAGCTTCTCAGATTCAAATTTTCTCTGAAACTAAAAATTATGCTACACCACAGATAAACGCAACATTTGATCCTTTAAATTACAGTAATGCATTTTTCTTATATGTTAGGCCATCAAATAATCTAAATGATTTAGGTGATGTGACCGGGATTTATAGTGGTGGTGGAAACTTTGCTTATATCAGTGGTTATGATTCAAATGGAAATTATATCCCAGGAAGAACTTTCGCTAATTCACAAGCTCAAGGTGTTGTTAGTTTTGGTGCTAGTGGAGTTACTAATACTTTAAGAGCCGTTGATGCTTTTACCGCAGTTAAAAAAGAAACTGACCCTATCACAAATGAAGAGTATTTAAGAGTTATTTCTGGAAGTGAAATTCCTGATTATTATGTTTTCCTTTTAGCTGTTACAAATGGTCAAATTGTTATCACTCAAGTTGATTTCAAATATCAACCTCAAGCTATTACCGAAGTAAGTTATGAGTTTATCAGTCAAATTGATTTTATTCATAAAGACTCAATCTCTTCAGTCATTAGTAATCTTGCAACTTATGAATACTCAATGTTTAATTTTAATTACGATATGGTCGCTGGACAAGATTTAATGGTTAACACTCAAAGACTATTAAATGGTGATTATAATCTATATATTGATTATGCAGTTACTGATGATAGCTTATTATATTTTGATATTTTTAATGTCACAAATAAGAACGTTAATTTATATATTAATAATGTCTTCGTTAGTTTATACACAGAGACAATTATCGAAATAAGGTTTACTAATTTAGGTTACACAATTACTGTGACATAAACAAATCATTATTTAAATAGAAAAAAGATACTCATTCAAGTGAATGTGTATCTTTTTAGTTGTTATATTATTTTTTATCCAATAGTAAGTAAATATACAACTGTATTGGCTAAAGTAATGATTGTGAAGAATATTGTTGAGAAAAATACACCTGTCCAAATATGATTGTTTCTAATTGAGAATCTTCTCATGATGATTGCAGCGAAGACTAATGTAGGTATTAAACCAACAGAAAGAATTGCGCTTAATGAGAATGTAGGATATGCAGCTACACCAGTATTATAAAGAGTATTATATTGATAAATCAAGAATAATACAACTGGACCAGCTAATAAGAAAGCTGCAAGTAAATCGCCTTTCCAATTCTTCATGTTTTTAGTATTAACATACACACTCATTCCAGCTGCGAAATAATAGAAGAAGAATAATGGAATATATCTTAATCCAGCAACAAACTGATGAGAATTGAATATTTTAATTGCATATGTATAGAATCTAAAGTCTGTTAAGAAAATCCATTCTACCAAAGCGATGACTAAGAACAATCCAAATGCCATAACAACTGCAGTTAATAAACTTGT
>CAYWUZ010000030.1:0-1213 GCA_964461565.1 uncultured Candidatus Izemoplasmatales bacterium
TTCTTGTAGATATTATTTATTTCAATGATACAGATACATTTATTTTCACAGGTGACGCTGCAGACGTTCAAGAAGTTATTACTGTAACAGATTTTTCTGATTTATATGCAATGACAGATGGAACTAATTTCGATATTCCTGTAGGTGCTTTAGTAAAACTTACAGGTGTTGTAACTGGAGATTCATTTGATGGTTTATTTGTACAAGATGCTAATGGTGTAGGATTCTTTATGTACAAACCTTTCGAAACTGGAATTAATATTGGTGATGAAGTCACTTATTTAGGAACAGTTGGAGAGTATAAAGATGCAAGACAATTAGGATATGGTGCAGAATTATTAGAAGTTGTTTCAACTGGTAACGTATTAATCGTTACCAGTGTTACAGCAGATGAAATCGATGCATTTACTACTGCTGACGCTGGGGCATTATACAGTTTTGATGGATTTACTTTTGAAGGTACTGATGGAACCACTATGATGTTAGGTTATACTTTAATTGATGGTGTTACTGAAGGTATCGTTAATGTAAGATATTATTCAAACTGGGATGATTTAGTAACAATAGCTGGTAACTATACAGTTGGAGATGCACTACCTGCAGTTCAATTCATAGTTTATAACTATAGAGATGCTTTAGTTCAAGGTGATGTTTTATCAGTAGACTTTACAAATGCAGACTTCATTCAATTTGACGCTGCAGACGTTCCTGCTACATTAGAATTAACTGAAGACTATTTAATTCCTACTGCTGAGTATGGTTCAACTTATACGATTACAGGAATCACTGGAGACGCTGCTGCATTTTTAGATTACACAACAACTCCTGGAACAATTCTTGTAACTCAACCTACAGACGCTGACAAAGTTGGTGTTATAACTGTTGAAGTTGATTTAGGAACTGAAACAACAATCGTTGTAACTATAGATGTTACTGTTAAAATGTTTGTTGAAGCAGGACCGGTTGTTACTTATGTTGAGAATTTCGATACTTCAAATGCTACAAGCTCATATGCTGATGGTAGTTTTGTTGGAGTAGAAGGAATAACTTGGACATATACTGCATCTCGAGATGGAAATAACGATACTAATGGTAGCGGTATTGATCTACCTGCTTTGATGTTAAGATATGGTACTTCAACTATCAGTTCAAGCACAATTTCTGGTGGAATTTCATTCTTCGAAGTGAAACTTTATAAAGGCTTTACTGGTGG
>CAYWUZ010000030.1:1313-19063 GCA_964461565.1 uncultured Candidatus Izemoplasmatales bacterium
TTTCTGGTGGAATTTCATTCTTCGAAGTGAAACTTTATAAAGGCTTTACTGGTGGTGGAAATCGTCAGGTTGAAGTTTTTATTAATGGAGTATCAATAGGGACATCGGTTGCTTTTGATGATTTTGACGAACATATATTAAGAATCGAAAACATTAATATTGAAGGTGACTTTACTATTGAAATTAAAAATATTACTGAGAAACAAATCATTATTGATGATATTACTTGGGGAACTTACACAGTTGAATAATTTTTACTAAATATTTTTTTCCAAGACTACTTGAGAAAAATTAATAAAAGCCGCTACTTTATGTAGTGGCTTTTTTAATATTTGCTCAAGAATTTATATAAAAAAAGTAGCTACATTTTAATGTAACTACTCAATATATATTTATTCTGCTAAATCTCCCCAAATAAGTTCTGCGAATCCAGGATAATCAACAAATGGATTTCTATTACCTTGATATGAGAAAATGACATCATTACGATTTCTTTCAAAATCATCTACTGGATCTAACTCATTCCATTCAAGTAATACTGATAAAATACCCATTGTTTTATCTCCAGAAGGTGATAGAATATTATCGTTTAAAGTTAAGTCGAAATACATAGTAGCCATATAAAATAATATTCTAGCAATGTCGCCTTTAACATTATCGTTTGGTTCATATGTATCATTCGTATCAAGATAATCAAAGTAATCATTACTTCTAGAGCCGTTTTGGTCTGGGTCAGCTGGTTTTAAATTATGAACATCTGTTGCTTTACTTGGATAATCATTGGTATAACTTACACTAGCACCTAATCTTGATTGTGGCCAAACATGTTCTCTGTTCCAGTAGTAACCACTAATTTCTGATGAGTAACCAGTTGGAACTGATTCACCGTATATTCCAGGATAAACCACGATAACGTTATTTGGATTATTTGGATCAACATCAGAGTTTTCTAAGATTTCAATTGCGTCTCCATAAAGTAATGAAACGAAGTTTTCATTAATGATATTATTTAAAGCAATTTTTAGTAATTCTCCATTTAAGTTAATTGCGTCTTCATAATATTCCATTTCAATTTCGAAAGCATAATTTTCTAAAACAATGTAATTATATTCAATTAAGAAACTTTCATAAGTAATAAACGCTGTTTTTTCACCAGAAACTGATGTGTTGAAACTTCTTAATCTTATATCTTCGTTATTGATAATAGAAGTAGTTTCGTCATCAAATGTAGCCGTTAAGATTAAAGTAGAAGGATCAAAGGTCTCATCAATTTGATAAAAACGATCTTGTTCAGTAATCACAACACTAACAATTTCTGCAGGTGCTTCAGTTGTAGGCGCTTCAGTTGTAGGCTCTTCAGTCGTAGGAACTTCCGTTGTAGGAGCTTCCGTAGTTGGTTCCTCAGTTGTCGGAACTTCAGTCGTAGGAACTTCCGTTGTTGGATCTTCTGTCGTAGGAACCTCAGTTGTTGGAGTTTCAGTCGTTGGAACCTCAGTCGTCGGTAAAGCTGTTGTGACTTCTTCAGTTGTTGGTTCTAAAGTTGTGCTTTCATCGGTGATGTCATTACATCCTATGAAAACAAATAATGATAAAATAACCATTATAAGAGACATTAATTTTTTTTGCATCTTATTTCTCCTTAGTTTATATTTTATTTAACATTGTATTATATCATATATAGGAGAAAATACTATAGAATAATTGTTCCAATTAATAGATAATACCCATTATTTATGGTATACTATTCTACTAATGATTGGAGGAAACAAATGGAAAAATTATTTGAACTTATAGATAAATATAATTCTATCGTTATCGCAAGACATAAAAATCCTGATTTGGATGCTTATGGTTCTCAATTTGGTCTTTATTACGCTTTAAAAGAAGCGTATAAACATAAAAAGTTTTATATCGTTGGAGATACTAATTCTTTAAATTACTTTGGTGATTTTGATGAAGTTTCTATAGAACAAAGAAAAGATTCTTTAGTGATTATTTTAGATACTGTCGCAAAACAAATGTTGGATGAGACTGATTATCTAAATTATCATACACTTGTATTAGTTGATCACCATAGAAATGAACCTGATATTGACCATGATTTGTATATTAGAAACACAGATGCGTCTTCAACAGCTGAAATGGTTGCTGATATGCTTTTAAAGCAAAACATAGATATAAACCTTGATAGCGCTAAAGCGTTATATATGGGTATATTAGGCGATACAGGAAGGTTTAGATTTAACAGTACAACAGCTAAAACATTTCTTATAGCTTCTGAGTTATTAGAGTCTGGAGTTAACATACAAGAAATACATGATTTAATTTATTTGGAGACATTTGAAGATAGGAAAATCAAATCTATTTTTTTTGAATCTGTCAAACTTACAAAGAATCATGTTGCTTATCGTAAAAACACAATAGATTTTTTAGAAAAATATAAGCTTAATAGTCATTTTGTGAGTCGTGCATTGGTAGGACAAATGGCGGGGATAAAAGAAATACCTATTTGGGTGAATTTCACATATAGCCCAGAAGAAGATCATATTAAATGTGAGATTCGTTCAAGGGATTATGAAGTTTTAAAAGTCGCTAAGAAATACGGCGGCGGTGGACATTTACTAGCGTGTGGATGTTCAGTAAATACATGGGAAGAAACTGATTTAGTTTTAAAAGACTTAGATCAATTAATAGAGGAGGAACAATAAATGATTCAAGATCAAATATTAGCAAAAATTAAAGAGTATAAAAAAATTATTATTCACATCCATAAAAGACCTGATGGTGATTGTTATGGAGCAGGGTTTGGCTTAAAAAACATTATTAAAGAAACATTCCCTGAAAAAGAAGTTTATTTAGTTGGTGAGGAAGCAGAGTATGTTGCTTTTATCGGAACACCAGATAAACTTGAAGACGAAGATTTTAAGGGCGCTTTATCAATTGTTGTTGATACTGCTTCAGAAGATAGAGTATCAGATCCAAGATTTGCATTAAGTGATTTCGTCATTAAGATTGATCATCATATACCAGTCAATGATTATGGCGATTTAATGTTTGTTGATACAACAAGACCAGCAAGTGCACAAATTATATTAGAATTCTTTTTGAGATATCAAGAAGAACTAAAATTAAATATGGAAGCAGCTATTGCTTTATATACAGGTATTGTAACAGATACAGGTAGATTTAGATTTAGATCTGTTAATTCTGATACCTTTAGAAGTGTTGCATATTTACTAGATTATGGATTAGACTTTGTCGAAGTATTAAATAAATTATCTGTAAAATCAGAAAATTTATTAAAATTACAAGGATATGTGCTCCTTAACTTCAAAAAAACAGAGAATGGTGTAGCATACATTAAAATGACTAATGAACTCGTTGAAGAGTTTGATGTGTCATTAGAAGAAGCAACGTCACTTGTAAATGAACTATCACAATTAGAAGATTGTCCAGTTTGGATGTTATTTGCAGAATACGAAGAAGATTTTGTTAGAGCGAGAATGCGCTCTAAAGGCCCTGCTATAGACAAACTAGCAAATCAATATAATGGTGGTGGTCACGCTTTGGCTTGTGGGGCTAATTTAGGAACATGGGATAAGGCTGATGAATTATTAATTGATGCTGATGCATTGGTTAAAGAATATAAAGCAGGATTAGATAAATAATTTTTGTCTTGTCTTTTTTACCACATTTGTTATAATAAAATCGATTGAAATTTTCTATACGAAAAGGGGAAATTATGTCGGTTTTATTTTTGGCTATTGATTGGGTAGAAACATCGTTTGCAGTCTTGGGAGGTTTAGGGATTTTCTTATACGGAATGAACCTTATGAGTGAATCTTTAAAGAAACTTGCCGGTAATAAATTAAGGCTTTTCTTAGAAAAAACAACAAATACACCTTTGAAAGGTATACTTGTTGGTATTTTGCTCACCGCATTAATTCAATCATCTTCAGCGACGAGTGCTTTGGTTGTTGGATTAGTAAGAGCGGGACTAATGACTTTGCCTCAGGCTGTCGGAGTTATATTCGGAGCGAATTTAGGGACAACATTTACTTCGGTAATCATCAGTTTGAATATAGGCCGATATGTTTATCCAATTATATTTGTTGGTGCATTTATGATTTTCTTTATCAAGAAAAGAAAAATACAAACACTGGGACGTGTTATACTAGGTTTTGGTTTATTATTCTATGGTTTAGAAACCATGGGTGGTGCCTTAAAAACTTTGGTAGAATTGCCAGCATTTAGAGATTTATTATTAAATGTAGCAGATAAACCGATTATAGGTGTTTTAGTAGGGGTTCTTACGACTGCAGTGATTCAATCATCATCTGCGACGATTGGTATATTACAACAATTGTTCTCAACAGGCGCAGTACCACTTGTTGGAGCCATTGCCATTGTATTAGGTGATAATATAGGAACAACTGTTACATCAATATTTGCATCAGTTGGTGGATCAAGTTCTGCTAAAAGAACAGCTTTGGTCCATGTATTATTTAATATGTTTGGAACCATAGTATTCTTAATACTTTTAAGACCATACTCAAATTTTGTTGGTTGGATAGCAAGCCATATGATTGGCGCAGATTATTTAACGAATAAATTAACTATTTCAATATCTCATGTATTGTTCAATTTAATGACAATTTTTGTTTTATATTTCTTCATTAAACAAATTGTATGGGCTGTAACTAAAATTATCCCTACAAAAGGTGAAGTTGGTATTGAAGAAGTACCTCTGGATAAATTATTATTGAAAGAATCACCTGATTTAGCAATAGAAAATAGTAATGCAGCTATTAAAAATATGGCCAACTGTGCTTCAGGCATGTTTGAATTCGTTTATAATTATTCAATGGAAAACGATGATAAAAGTCTTGATGTTGGATTACAATGTGAAGAATTACTGGATTCTATGGAAGATAAAATTCACAATTACTTAGTTCAAATCGGTTCAAACGATTTAAGTCAGAAACAAATGCAAAGTGTGGCTAAAAATATTGATACGATTAGTGATTATGAACGTATCGGAGATCACTTAGATAATTTATTTGAACTTTTCTATGAAAGAAAAGAAAAGAAATTATTATTTAATGATTATGAATGTGAAGAAATGAATCGTTTATTTAAATTAATAAGGGAATCATTTAAAGAAGCATTCGATGCTTATTTTAATGTCGATAAAGAAAAGGCTTTGGCTGTTATTGAACGAGAAAAATTGGTTGATCAATTAGTTAAAACATATAGAATCAATCACATCAATCGAATCAATGACCCAGACATTCAAGGAAACTCATCTGGATATTATATAGATATTCTATCAAATCTTGAAAGAATCGCAGACCACCTTGAAAATATAGCTTTAAACACGATTAATGAGACCTTTGCTTATCATAAAAATAAACTCATAGAAGAATAAACATTTTCACTTGTAAAATTTTAAACTTTGCTATATAATATGTAAAGCATTGAGATAAATATGCATATTTAGCATATAAAGATAGAAATGGATGGTAATAATGGCAGATAATAAAAACATGTCAATGATGGAGTTAGCATATATATTATTAAAAGAAAATGGAAAATCAATGTCTTTTGTTGATTTATTTTCAGCGATAGCTGAAATAAAAGAATTAACAGATGAAGAAAGAAAAGAATTGATTTCTCAAACATATGCTGATTTTGTAAGTTCTGGTAAATTTATCTATGTTGGTGAAGATGATTGGGACATTAAAGGAAGACAAGCCATCGACCTTTGGGATAAAGATGGAGCTTATTATGATGAATATCCAGATTACGAAGAAGAGCTTTCTCTATATGAAGATGAATTACTTGATGAAGAGGAAGATGAAGAAGACGACAGTGAATACGAAAAAGATTATGATGAATCAGATGTTGAAGATGAAGACGATGAACTTATTGATGAGTTTGACGACGAGTTAACTGAAGAAGAAGAGGAACTTTATAACGAATTCCAAGACGAAGACTTTGATGATGAAGATGAGTTCGATGATGAAGAATCTACTGAAAAATTCGGTGAATTAGAAGAAGACGAAGACTTCGATGATGATGAATATAATCAGTATATGGATGATTACGAAGAGATGTACGAAGATTAATTAAAGATGATAGGAACTTTCACTTGAAAGTTCCTATTTTATTTAATAATATAGAGATATGTTGTATAATAAAAATGATGATTTAAATGACATAGAAGGAGATATATAATGACATTAGAACAAAAATTTAGAGAGACAATAAAGAAAATTAAAGCTTATCAATATGCTTTAACATTAATTGGCTGGGATTCAAATACTGAAGCCCCAAGAAATACATTTAAAAGACGTTCTGAGATGACTTCTTATTTAAGTAAGGAAATATTTTTATTAGGTACATCAAAAGAATATCAACAAATGGTCCAAGAGATGTTTAATCATATTGAGAACTATGATGATCTAATGCAAAGAGAAATTAAAAAAGCGAAAAAAGATTTAGATAAAATTATTAATATTCCAGAAAATGAGTTTATTGAATATGGAAAACTCATCAATGATTCACAAGTAATATGGGAGGATGCAAAAGAAAATGATGATTTCGATTCTTTTAAACCGAATTTAAAAAAGATTATTGAATTTAATAAGAAATTCGCATTATATTATGATGCTTCTTCAAATCCTTATGATACTTTATTACAAGATTACGAAGAAGGTATGACAACAAAAGAATATGATTATTTCTTTAATACCTTAAAAAAAGATTTGGTTCCTTTTGTAAGAGATATTCTTAAAAAATCAAACAATCAATACGATAAACTTATGAAAGATTATTTCCCTAAGGAAAAACAAAGAGAGTTTGCACAATACCTTTTGGATGAGTTCGCATTTGATAGAAAAAGTGGATTATTAAAAGAATCAGTTCATCCTTTCACTTGGAATACATCACCTGAAGATGTTAGGTTAACGACAAAATACATGGAAAACTATGTATTCTCAAGTATATATTCAACAATACATGAATTAGGACACGCAACTTATGAACAACAAATTTCAACTGATTTAGATGATACTTTATTATCTGGTGGAACCTCAATGGGTATTCATGAATCACAATCAAGATTCTATGAAAACAATATTGGAAGATCTTTAGCTTTTTGGGAAACTCATTTTGATAAATTTAAAGAATTATTTCCTGAACAAACCAAAGGATTTACTGCTGAAGATATGTTTAAAGCTTCAAATCATGTTGAGGCTTCATTGATTAGAATCGAAGCGGATGAATTAACCTATCCAATGCATATTATGCTCAGATACGATATAGAAAGAATGTTGTTTAATGGGGATATTACAGTTGATGAATTACCAGTCGTATGGAATGATCTGATTGAACAATACCTAGGTGTGCGTCCTACTAATGATTCTACTGGTGTTTTACAAGATGTTCATTGGAGTGGTGGAATGTTAGGTTATTTCCCAACATATGCTTTAGGAAGTGCGTACGCTGCACAAATTTTTTATACAATGAAGAAAGAATTAGATATTGAAAAATGTATAAAAGAAAGAAATATTAAAGCCATTAACGAATGGCTAAAAAACAAATTACATCAATATGGTTCTTCGAAATCACCAAAAGAATTAATAGAATTAATTACTAAAGAATCTTTTGATCCTAAATACTATGTACAATATTTAAAAGAGAAATATTCAAAAATATATAATTAGTTGACATGTCAACCTTTTCAAAATAAACGATATATGTTAAAATAATCTTTGGAAACTCAAACAGGAGGAAAAATATGTTATTAGAAAAAAAATTAATTGAAAAAATCCTTGATGCAGGCTTAGAAACAGGGGCAGATTTTTCAGAAGTTTTTATTGAAAACAGAACAGCGTCAGTTTTACAATCAGTATCAGGGAGACTTGAAAAGTCTAATAATTCAAAATCTTTTGGAGTAGGTATTCGTGTTGCTAAAAAAACACAAAGTGTCTATGCTTACACAAATAGTAAGAATCCAGAAGAATTGATTCAATTAGCGAAAGATTTATCTAAGTCTTTTACAGATGAAATCTTAACTCAAAGAACACCTTTAATGGATTTAGAAGTTGGAAAAAATCATCAAGTTAAAATCAAACCAAGTGAAGTAGATTTAAAAGATAAAGTAAAACTTTTAAAGAGATCTTATAAAGCTGCTTCTGAGTACGATGAAGTTATTAAACAAGTCATGGTTTATTTAATGGATGATGAACAAGAAGTATTGATTGCCAATTCTGAAGGACGTTTTGTTACAGAAGTCAGAGTTAGAGTGAGATTAATGACCTCTGCAATCGCTTCGGATAATGGTATGATGCAAACAGGTAGTGGTGGAGATGGTTCTGGTAAAGGTTATGAATTTTTCGAAGAAATGGATATCGAAAAATTCGCTAGAGAAGCATCAGTAATCGCTAAAACGATGTTATATGCAGATGATTGTCCTAGTGGTGTTATGCCAGTGATTATTAACAATGCTTTTGGCGGTGTTATTTTCCATGAAGCTTGTGGCCATTCATTAGAAGCAACGTCAGTTGCTAAAAACGCATCCGTTTTTAGTGGTAAAAAAGGCACTAAAATCGCAGCTGATATTGTTACAGCTATAGATGATGGAACAATAGAAAATGCCTGGGGATCAGCGAATTACGACGATGAAGGTTATCCTCAAAAACGTCGTGTGTTAATTAAAGACGGTATCTTAAATTCTTACATGATTGATAAAATTAATGCGAGAAGAATGAATGAAGAACCGACAGGTTCTAGTAGAAGACAAAATTATAAATTTAGTCCGACATCAAGAATGAGTAACACTTTTATAGATAATGGAGATTCTACTTTAGAAGAAATGATTGCTAAAACAGAATATGGTTTATTCGCTAAGAAAATGGGTGGCGGTAGTGTTAATCCTGGTAATGGTGATTTTAATTTCTCAGTTATGGAAGGTTACATGATTAGAGATGGAAAAATCGCTGAACCAGTTAAGGGTGCTGCACTTGTAGGTAATGGCGCTGATATTTTACATAAAATAGACATGATTGCCAATAACTTAGAAAGACAACGTGGTATGTGTGGCTCTGCTTCAGGGTCTATACCAGCAGACGTTGGACAACCTTCAGTGCGTGTACAAGCAATTACTGTTGGTGGTAAAAAGAAAGGAGCTAACTAATATGAATATTGATAAATTATTTAAAAGAGCTTCTGAAAAAGGAATTACTGATATTCAAGTGTATTTATCTGATAAAACAAACTTAAGTATTGAAATTTTTGAAGGTGAAGTTGACAGTTATGTGATTGCGGATACATCTTCAATGATTATTAGAGGAATCTATAATAATAAAATGGGTACTTTTGTTACTGAAGTTTTAGAAGATGAAATCATTGATGAAGTCTTAGAAACAATCATAGCAAGCGCTAAAGAAATTGATTCATTAGATGACGCTATTATTTATGAAGGTGATAAAGAATACCGTAAACTAGATGATATTTATAATGAAGAATTAGCTAAATTAGATGTGAAAGTAAAAATTCAAACTTTAAAAGACATGGATAAATATTTACATGAATATGATGAAAGAATGTCTGTTGTTGAAACAATGTATTCAGAGAGTACTAACAAAGTGGTATTGAAAAATTCTAAAGGTTTAGATTTAGAAAATATAGCTAACTCTGCATATATGGGTGGTAGTGTTATTGTTAAAGATGAAACAGATCAACGTGTAGGATTTGATGTATTGATTTCTAATGATTTTAGTGATTTTGACATTAAAAAAATCTCTAAGGCAATAGCTGATGATGCTTTAGCAGCATTAGGTGCTAAACCAGTACCATCTGATCAATATGAGATTGTTTTTTCTAATTCAGCTTTAGCAACATTATTCTCAGCATTTCAAAATGTATTTTCAGCTGACGCTGTTCAAAAAAATATGTCTTTATTAAAAGATAAATTAAATGAAAAAGTCGGTTCTGAACTTGTAACAATTGTTGATGATCCTTTTATGAAAAAAAGTTCTCGTTCAAGATCATTTGATGATGAAGGTGTCGCTACTTCATATAAAGAATTAATCAAAGACGGTGTATTAAATACCTATTTACATAACCTAGTAACAGCTAAGAAAGATGGCGTTAAATCGACAGGTAATGGCTTTAGCGGTTCTGTATCAGCTGTTAACATCAAAATGGAACCTGGTAAATCAACATTAGATGAAATGATTTCTTCAATGGAAGAAGGCATATTCGTTACTGATGTACAAGGTGCACATGCTGGTGCGAACGCTGTCAGTGGTGATTTCTCACTTCAAGCAATGGGATATTACATTAAAGACGGTAAAAAAGTTAGACCAGTAGCTTTAATTACTGTTGCTGGAAACTTTATCGATTTATTAAAAGATATTACCATGGTTGGTGACGATGTTAAAATGAGTTATTATGGTATAACAACACCATCAATCAAAGTTAAATCAATGCCAGTTTCTGGAAGTTAAAAACATTAAGAGATGTCGAATGACATCTCTTTTATCTTGTGTGATAATATGGTGATTAACTTTACAAAACACACTAATAAAGGTATAATTATAGTGTTATAGAAAGATTAAGGAGGATTCAATTTATGGGATTAGTATCAGCAAAAGAAATGTTAGACAAAGCATATAATAATGGTTATGCAATAGGGCATTTTAACATCAATAATTTAGAATGGACAAAAGCGGTTTTATTAACGGCTCAAGAAAATAAATCACCAGTTATTTTAGGTGTCTCAGAAGGCGCTAATAAATATATGGCTGGATTTAAAGTTGTAGCGGATATGGTTAAAGCAATGATTGAAGAACTAAATATTACAGTTCCAGTTGCTTTACATTTAGACCATGGTAGTTATGAAGGCGCAAAAAAAGCAATAAAAGCAGGGTATTCATCTGTAATGTTTGATGGTTCACATTATAGTATTGAAGAAAATATCGAAAAAACAAAAGAAATCGTTGAACTTGCTCATTCATTAGGAATTTCAGTGGAAGCTGAAGTTGGTGCTATTGGTGGAGAAGAAGACGGTGTTGTTGGGAATGGTGAAGTTGCAGATCCTAAAGAATGTAAAATGATCGCAGATTTAGGCGTTGATTTTTTAGCTGCAGGAATCGGAAATATTCATGGGAAATATCCTGATAACTGGAAAGGCTTAGATTTCGATGTTTTAAACAAAGTCAATGAGATTACTGGTACAACACCTCTAGTATTGCATGGTGGTACAGGTATTCCTGAAGATATGGTTAAAAAAGCAATATCAATGGGTGTTTCTAAAATTAATGTGAACACTGAATGTCAATGGTCATTTGCTAGAGCTACTAGAAAATACATTGAAGAAGGTAAAGATTTAGTTGGAAAAGGATTTGATCCTAGAAAACTATTAGCACCTGGAACAGATGCCATTAAAGAAACTGTTAAAGAAAAAATGATTTTATTTGGATCAGTTAATAAAGCTTAATTATTATGGTAGAACGTTTAAAAGAATATCAAAGTTGGTATCTCGAAAACAAAGATTTTTATGATCATTTAGTATCACATGGGTCTGTTCTTCACACTAGATTTTATCCAGTATATGATGTTTTACTTTATTTGTATAATCAATATAAAGACTTAGATACATTAGATGAAGATATCGATAAAATTATGCAAGTAGGCTTAGAATATATTTTCCAACAATTCTTTACTTGTAAAATTTATCTTGAAAAGTACTTTAATGCTAATTTTCATGAGTTTTTAAAATATGATCAAATTATAAATTACTTACTTTTTATTGATGATTTAAGATATGAACTTGTGGAACAAAAAGTTAATTTCAATGAAAAAGAGTTAGATCAATTAATAGACGAACTAGAATCAATCGTTTCTGAAAAAAAAGAATTACCTGAAAACATTAATATGTACATCGATAGCAAAATATCTGATATCGTAAGTACGGATAGATATTATTTTCATTCAATCATTGACATTTTCGTTGAAATTGGACAAACTCTAGGATTGGACTTTGATGACGAAGAAGATATTGTTATAGGAAAGGATATTTAAATGAAGAAAAAAGAGTTTTATACAACAATTATTGTGTTTGCTGTATTAGCATCTACATTAATGATCACAAACTATATATTAGAATATGTAGATTGGTTATTGGCCTTTGCGATTGTTTTAGTGGGTTATATGTATTTTAGATACAGATTAACTTCACCAATGCAAAAATTTGTTGCTAAATTTAACATGTTAATGGATTATGATTTGGATTTAGATGGTGCGATTCAATTGGCGCTTGATCATGTTGAAGAAGCACCAACAAAAGCAATTAGAGGTATTTTTCAATTACATTTAGGTATGGCTTATTACAATAATGGTGAATATGAAAAAGCGATTCAAACCTTTAATCAAATTGAATTACAAAAATTAAATACTGTTTATCATGTATTAATATTCGCACATCAAGCCTATGCATATCATGAATTAGATAACCAAGAAGGTTTTGATTTAGCCATTGAAAGAATAGCTAATGTTAAACCTAAGATTCATCGTAAGTTTTATGCTTATGCAACATCATATGAACGTTTATTAACAGCTATTAAAAATATCGAAGAGGATCCAGAAGAATATAAAAACGTCATTGAAGCACATCTATCTCAACATAATGGTTTTATTTCACAACGCTTAATATATCATTATCGTATGGCTCATTACTTTAAAGTCATTGGTGATATAAAAGAAATGGATATTCATCTTGCAAAAGTATTAGCGAATGGTAAAAGCCATTTTACTGCTAAAGAAGCTCAAGATATGTTCCAAAACAGTGTTAATGTAGATGATTATGTATTTACAGAAGATGATTTCACTCAAGATGAAACACCTGAAGCAGATGCTCCTGAACTCATTGATGATATTAATGATTCTGATATTTTTGATGTTGAACCTGAAGATTTAGATAAAAAATAATAAGTTACAAAACTCTAAAGAATTTTTCTTTAGAGTTTTTTTATTAGACAAATTTTAGTTCTTTAGTGGTATAATAGACTAAAGTGAGGTGTGATATGTATAAATCAAAATTTTCAAATAAAGATATTGATGACTTATTCCAAGCAATCTTAAAACTTGAAACAGAGGAAGAATGTTACAGGTTTTTTGAAGATATTTGCACTATTAAAGAAGTACAGGACATGTCTCAACGATTAAAAGTCGCAAAATTATTACAAAATAAAATTCCTTATCAAGAAATCGTTAATGAAACAAAAGCTTCGACCGCAACAATTTCTAGAGTGAATAAATCCCTGATCTACGGGGCTGAAGGCTATCATTTAATTTTTAAAAAACTTAATGAGGAACAATAAAGTTTGCTAATAAGCAAACTTTTTTTATTCATTTTCTCTGTGATAACGTTTACATTAATTTAATGCTTTACAATACTAAAGTGATAAAGTATAATTGTTTTCGAGGTGAAGAAAATGAAAAAAATATTAAGCTTTATGTTATTAAGTGTTGCTGCATTATTATTAGTTAGTTGTCAAAGTGAAGTGATTAACACTTGGGATGAGATTGAAGAAAGAGGTTATTTTATAGTAGGGTTAGATGATACCTTCGCGCCTATGGGCTTTAGGGATAATGACGGAGAACTAGTAGGGTTCGATGTTGATCTAGCTAAAGAAGTGAGTGAACGTTTAGGCGTAGAAGTTAAATTTCAACCGATTGATTGGGACGCTAAAGTTCTTGAACTAGATAGTGGGAGTATAGATATGATTTGGAATGGTTTAACCATTACAGAATCAAGATTGGAAGAAATGTTATTCTCATCACCATATATCGCTAATACGCAAATGATTATGGTTAAAGAAGGATCTAGTATTGATTTAATTGATGATCTCGCTAATGGAAAAATAGCGGTTCAAATTAGTAGCGCATCTGAAGAAGCTGTTTTGGCCAATTCTATTAGTGATGATTTTTCGGAGTTTTTAAAATTTGATACCTTTAATCAAGCATTACTAGAATTAAGAAATGGTACAGTAGACGCAGTAGTCATTGATGAAATAATGGGACGTTATATTATGAGTCAATCTCCTGGAGTTTATCAAGTAGCGAGTGAGAACTTTGGATTAGAAGAATATGGTATTGGTTTCAGATTAGAATCAAGTAGTATTCGTGATAAGATCAATGAAGTTCTTTTAGAAATGATTAATGATGGTACAGCTGGTGAGATTTCTGTGAAGTGGTTTGGAGAGGATATCTTTATCGTATCATGACTTATTTAATTGAAACATTATCTTATTTATTATCAGGGATAAGTGTTTCATTAAGAATATTCTTTGTAACTTTAGTATTCGCGTTTCCTTTAGGTATATTTCTATCGATGTTTTACAGATTGAATAGATTTTTTAAATCAGTGATATCTTTTTATACTTGGTTTTTTAGGGGAACGCCGTTAATGTTACAATTATTCTTATTTATGTTTGGTCTCCCAGCGATTGGATTACCAGTAGATCGTATGGTCGTTGCGTATATTGCTTTCATTATTAATTATACTGCATACTTTACTGAAGTGATTAGAGCGGGTATTGAGAGTCTACCTAGAGACCAATTTGAATCAGCTGAAATTATGGGGGCTTCAAATTTAACGACCTTTAGGTATGTTATTATGCCTCAAGCATTAAGAATTCAAATGCCTGTCTTAACCAATGAGATTATAACGTTAATTAAAGACACTGCTTTAGTGACGGTGATTGCTATTTCTGATGTTATGAGAAATGTAAAAGAAATAGTTTCAAGAGATTTTACAATATCGCCATTTATTTTAGCCGCTATGTTTTATTTGTTAGTAAGTTATATTATTATTAAGATAGCGAAAGCAATAGAAAAAAGATATGATTTTATGGAAAGTTCAATATAAAAAAAATCCCTTTAGTTTTTAAAGCTAAAGGGATTTTAAAATTTAGTTTTTAGTTTTCATTTGAGGGAATAAAAGAACATCTCTAATTGATTTAGCATCTGTAAGTAACATGACCAAACGATCAATTCCAATGCCAATACCACCTGTAGGAGGCATTCCGTATTCTAATGCTTCTACGAAATCAATATCCATTTCATTGGCTTCTTCATTACCAAGATCTTTTTCTTTGATTTGATTCTCAAAACGTTCTAATTGATCTATAGGATCATTTAACTCAGTATATGCATTTGCATATTCATGTCCATTAATAAACAATTCAAATCTTTGAGTGAATCGTTCATCATTAGGGTCTTTTTTTGTTAATGGAGATATTTCAATTGGATGTCCATAGACAAATGTTGGTTGAATTAAGTCTTCTTCACAGTATGCTTCAAAGAACAAATTGATAATATGTCCTACGCCGTATAAATGATCTTCGACTTCTAAATGATGTTCTTTTGCAAGTTTTTTAGCTGTTTCAAAATCATAAATTTCATAGAAATCAATACCGGTTTTTTCTTTAATTAAATCTACCATGTGGACTTTTCTCCAGCCTTTAGATAAATCTATTTCTTTTCCATCATAGGTTATTTTTGTTTTTCCTGTTACATTCATTGCAAGATGAGATATTAAGTCTTCACTTAAATCCATCATTCCTTGTAAATCAGAGTAAGACAAGTATAATTCTATGGTTGTAAACTCAGGATTATGTAAACGGTCAACACCTTCATTTCTAAATAATCGACCAATTTCATAAACACAATCTAAACCACCAACAATTAAACGTTTTAAATGAAGTTCAGTTGCGATTCTTAAATAGAATGGCATATCTAATGCATTATGGTGAGTTATAAATGGTCTTGCATTAGCGCCACCTAATACTGGGTGTAATACAGGCGTTTCTACTTCAATATATCCTAAATTATCTAGGTAGTTTCTCATCTCTCTAATGATTTGAGATCTTTTAATAAATGTGTTTTTAGATTCTTCATTTGTAATTAAGTCAACATAACGTCTACGGTAAATTTCTTCTTTATCAGATAAGCCATGATATTTTTCTGGTAGAGGTCTTAATGCTTTCGTCAAATGGGTGAATTTTTGTACTTTAATCGATAATTCTCCCGTATTTGTTTTCATTGGGTAACCTTCAACACCAATGATATCACCTAAGTCTCCTTTAGTGAAAATCTCATAACTTTCTTCACCAATGGCATCAATTCTTACATAAATTTGAACTTGACCCCATTGATCTTGTATATGTGCAAAACCTGCTTTTCCTTTGACACGTCTAGTCATAACGCGACCTGCAACTTTAATTAAAGGCAAGTCTTCTTTTTCATGAAGTTCTTCCTTTGTGAAGCCATCAAAAGCTTCAACAATTTGTTTAGTGTTGTGGGTTCTATCAAATCTAGAACCGAATGGATCTATTCCTAGACTTTTTAAATGTATTGCTTTTTCTCTTCTAATTTGTTCTTGTTCTGTTAATTTATTTTCCATCATAACCTCTTATCTAGCTATTGTCCAGCTTTTTGAATTATTGAAAGATTTTCTCTCATTTCAGTGATGTAATCTTTATTTTGAGAGATATCTGTATCTGATAATAATTGTAATACATCAAATTCTAATTTTTCTGGTTCTATGTTCATTTTAACCATTTCGGCATAGATAAGATCGGATGCAGGAGAAGTACGTTTTTTCTCGTAAATAATCTTATTGATGCTATGGTATGTGATTTCTTCTAATATGATTCCTGTGTTTTCTGAAATCATATTATCGGGTTCTTCATGATAACCTGGTGATATTGATATATATACTAAACCATAATCAACTCTTAAATAACCATAAAGGTTAGTTGAAGTTAATGCAGGTTTTGTCATTTGTGAAATGACTTCAGAAAAGTCTATATGTAATTCTTCAAGTCTTGATTTAATGACTGTATAATTTTCATCGATGATTTCAGATGCGCTTGGAAAAGCAGCAATATATTTATCATATAATAAATCTAAAACATCAAGCATTCGCTTAGGTGAAATCCAAAAATGCGGATCTAAACCTAGTGTAATATTATCTTCAGATAATATCGTTGGCTCATCATGTTCATCTGCATCATGATCATGGTCATCAACAACGCCTGGAATGTATTCAATATAATCTGTTTCATCTTCTATTTTAATCAATTGAACATTTGAATCTTTAAAAACGCTCAGTTTTTTTGTGATATATTGATCATAATTTGCGCCAATATAGAATAAAAGTTCAGCTTCTTGCATTGCGATGATTTGTTTTGGTGCCCATTCAGCAGAATGTTCATGTGATGATACACCAGGGACTATACCTACTGTATAATCAGTTCCTTCAAATAATTCTTCAGTTAGAAATTTAAGAGGGTAAACTGTAACATAAACATCATGTTGTTCGGAAGAACAAGAAGACAATAAAAACAGTGATGTAACAGTCATAAAAAATATGAGTATTTTCTTCATAAAGTCACCTTTTCTAATTATACGAAATATTCGCATATTTATCAAACGATAATTTATTCTTCAATCAATTCGTACATTGAATCAGCTTCATCTTTTTTAATATATTCAGCAAGTTTAAGAACCTTAACTTTGATCGTTTTTTGTCCATAACTGATTTCAAGTATATCGTTTGGTTTTAATTCTGTGCCAGGTTTTGCGATGCGATCGTTGATCAGGACACGACCGTTTTTACTCACTTCTTTGGCAATAGTACGTCTTTTAAATATTCTTGATACTTTTAAAAATTTATC
>CAYWUZ010000031.1:0-5955 GCA_964461565.1 uncultured Candidatus Izemoplasmatales bacterium
CTAACCCTTTTTTTGTAGTAGAAGCACGATGTTTGTTTTGAACATATTCAGAACTTGGTCCTATCAATATGTTTCCATGAACTTGAGGCGTTAATAATACACCCTTACCTCTATCAGTAGGTAATGGATAAATCACATGATTAACAAAACCTTCAACTCTTTTATCTAAAACAAAATATTCGCCTTTTCGTGGTTTTATCGTAAAAGGAGGTGTTTCTATCATTGCCCCAATATCATCAGAAGCGACACCAGCCGCATTAACAATATTCAAACATTCAAAGACTTGATTATGATTTACTTCCACATAATATACGTCTTTGCCTTTTCTAATATGGGTTACCCTCATATTGGTTAAAAAGTCAACGCCATTATCAATGGCATTCTCCATACAAGCAAAAGCAACTTCCCAAGGATAAGTTACTTTAGTTGTTGGTAAAGATAATACTTTTGTAATTGATAAAGCTAAGTTTGGTTCTTCTTTCCTTGCTTCATCACCTGTTAAAACTTTGAAATCCGGTACTTTGTTTTCCTTAGTGATTCGTATATAATCTTCTAAATCTCTTTCTTCATCTTCCCCATGGGCGATAACATATGCACCTGTTCTTAATAAAGGAATATGAAGTTCTTTTTCCCAATTATCATATAATTGATTCCCTAAAATGCTTAATTCAGCCTTAAGACTTCCAGGCTCAGGACTATGTCCAGCATGAATGATAGCTGAATTCGCTAATGTTTGTACATTAGCGACATCATTTTCTTTTTCTAAGCATAAGACTTTTACTTGGTATTTTGACAGTTCTCTAGCAATAGAACTACCGATAACCCCTGCACCAATAATTATAAAATCATACATGATATACCCCCTTAAAATAAAAAGCAAAAAAATGAAAATTCATTTCTTTGCTCTAATCGCTTTTTATATATTAAATTTTAATTCCACAAATCCGTATTTGATGTTGTAATCGCATCTGCATTAAATTTAAAGCATGTATCTATGTGTTCTTGAGTGTTAATCAATCCACCCATCCAAACTTGGCAGTTTAATTGTTTTTTAATATCATCGATCAGTTCAAAACAACTTCCTGGTAATATTTCAATAAAATCAGGTCTTAATCTTCGACCAATTTCTATGCTTTGTTCTAAAGAAATTGTATCTTTAATAAAAAACCTATAAACTCCCATAACATTTCTTTTTTTACAAGTTTCAATAACCTTAGGTTTGCTTGATATAATCCCATCAACTTTTAAATTTTGAATCAAGTAAATAGCGCCATATTCATCACTAGATAAACCCTTAATTAATTCAGAATGAATCAAGACTAATTTATTCGCTTCTTTCATCTTTGCAACGATACCTTCTAATTGAGCAAGTTGGAAGTTCATTAAAATTCCAATGTTTAAATCTGATTCAAGAAATTGATTTAATTTTTTATGATTGGATATTGCCGGTATCACTTGTTGTTGAAACATATCATCACCCCTATAAATAAAACGAACGAAAAAAGGCCGTGCCTTGTTCGTTCTCCTTACTCTAATGTTTATTAACTTGTATCTTCATTATAGAATGCCAAATCATATCTGTCAAGGTGAACATTATAAAAGTCTATCTATTCTTTTCAATTCGCTCAGTAAATCACTTCTATAATGCTTTTTGTGAATCAGTCTCATAGATTAAGTAAATAACACCAATAATAACTAAAGGTATAATAATCATAAATAGAACTGGCCATCCTTCAGAAAAATCTTGATAAGGTCTAAAAAAGAAAAAATATATAACACCTAAGCCTACATATAAAAGACCACTAATTTTATAATAATTTCTAAAAAATATTAATACCAATACAATCAATATTCCAGGTGATATCAAAATTGCGAAATTAAGCATTCTATATACCAAAGCTTCTTCAGTATACAAAGAACTAATCGCAAACACGACAAAAATAAACGCCACAAGAACAGTTGCTAATTGAGCAACTAAAATCGTTTTTTTCATATCCCTTCCCCCTAAATATATTATACAATATCAATTAAAAAAAACCTATCAATGATAGGTTTTTTAACATAAATATTTTTAGATTCCGTGCTTTTCTTTTAGGTCTTTATAGAGTTGATGTATTTCTTGTAATCTTGAAGGTATTTCAATTGATTGTGGACAGTGTTGCATACATTGTCCACAGACAACACATAAATCAGCCATTTTGTCTTCTCCTAAAGCTTCATATTCATTCACAAACTGTCTTTCGTATTTATTAATTGCATACTGGTTATAAATTCTGAAAATAGCTGGAATATCAACGCCTTCTGGACAAGGCATACAATATTTACAATTTGTACAAGGGACTGTATTTTTTTCTAAAAAGACTTTTAATGCCTCATCAATAACTAATTGATCTTTATCAGTTATAGGTTCAAAATTTGACATTGTTTTAATATTATCTCTTGTTTGTTCTAAATCAGACATACCGCTTAACACCAACATCACTTGTTCTTTTGAAGCTGCGTATCTAATTGCCCAAGAAGCAACTGATTGGTCAGGTCTTGCTTGTTTAAATATCGCACTTGCTTCTTCAGAAAGTGTGGCTAATGTCCCCCCTCTAACTGGTTCCATGACAATAACAGGTACACCATAGTTTTTAACAATTTCATATTGTCTTTTTGCATTTTGAAAATCCCAGTCTAAGTAATTCAGTTGTAACTGAACAAAATCCCATTCAAATGTATGGATGATTTCTTCTAAAACATCAGGTGTGTCATGGAATGAAAAACCTAAATGTTTAATTTTTCCTTCTTTTTTCATTTGATAAAGAAAATCCATTACACCAGGTAATTTATAGACTTCAAACCCTTTTTTACTAAGTGCATGACATAAATAAAAGTCAAAATAAGTTGTTTGTAAGTTTTCAAGTTGTTCATTAAATATTCTTTTTGCATCTTCAACATTTTTCACAAGCCACCCAGGCATTTTAGTCGCTAAATGAAAGGTATCTCTTGGATATTTTTTCATAACTTTTCCTAAAAACTTTTCACTTAATCCTTGATGATATGGGTAAGCAGTATCATAATAATTCACTCCTGCTTGATAAGCCTCATCAAGCATTCTCGTTGCTAAATCTTCATCAATATCTGGTTTGTCAGGATCTAATTTAGGAAATCTCATACATCCAAAACCTAATAAAGATGGGTTTTTATCGACAGTAGAAAACTGTTTTTCTTTCTTCGCAATCATTTTATACCTCCAGGTACTTCCTCAATATCGACTTATGAATGACTCGATAATGTGGATGATAATTTTCTTTAAAAATATCTGTGTGGTGCATTGGTCTTATGCCTAAATCAAGATATTCTTCAATTAATAATTCACAATCTTTAACATCTAAATCAATTTCTTTTTCTTCAACCATTTCACAAATCATTTTCAATTGAGTAATAAAAAAGTTAATATTTTCATCATCAATAATTGGTGAGTCAATCATTGATTGGTAGAAAGCATCAGAAAATTGATCAACTGTCATTAATCCATGATTAATGACTAATAGAGAAACTCGGTAATAATCATTGCCAATGTACTCAATTTGATGCGTTGCTGGATACTCAATTGTATTTTTTAATTCTTCTTCAATATATTTTTTGGTTGTTTCTAAACTCGGGTTTGTACGCATATGTTTGGGACCAAAACTATTTTGATAAATCATTTTAATAAAATCTTGCATTTCCATTTTAGGATATCTTAGGTATTGTTCTAGAATAATGCTTTTTGTTTCTCTCATAGTTGTTTTACCCCCTAATATTATTAGTTTTATACTAACAAATTTGGATTTTTAAAACAAGGTTATGATCAAAAATTAATGATGAATATTGTGTGAAGTTTTAAGCAAGGGATAAATAAATACATATATTATATTCTTTATTGAAAAAAAGGCCAAAACTTAATCTTTGGCCTTAGTCTTTTCAATATATAAATAAGCTAAGATATCTAAATCTGATGCTTTTTCAAATCCAATGTCTTCATAGAAATTCTTAGGAACAACTTCATCAGTGATTAAAACAATTTGTCGAACATGTTTATATTTTTCAAGAACTTTCTCAATCAATGTTTTTCCTATTCCTTGGCTATGATATGCTTTTAAAACCAATATATCTTGAATATAACAAATCGTGTATTCATCACTTAAGGCTCTGACAAGGCCAATGAGTTGCCCATCGTGCCAAGCGGTGTAGACGAATGTAGAATTTTGGATTCCAAATAATGTCTTTTTAATATTCTCTGAGTATTTTATCCATCCAGCATCATCATATAGATTTTTAACTTGATTCTCAGATAAAATATTTAAATCTTTATATATTATGTTCATCATTACTCTCCCATTATCTGCATATATATTTCGCGTTTTCTAGGACCATCAAATTCACAAAAATAAATCGCTTGCCAACGACCAAGTTTCAATTCTTTGTTTTCAACGATAACCATTTGATGATTCCCAATAACAGATGATTTTATATGTGCATGAGAATTTCCTTCAAAGTGTAAAAATTCTTTCTCAATTGGAAAGGCTTGTCTCAAACTATAAAGAATATCTTTCTTTACATTTGGATCAGTATTTTCATTGATGGTTACAGCCGAAGTTGTATGAGGTACAAATAAATTGATTGCGCCTGATTGAACTTCACTTTCTACTAGTTTATCTCTCACTTCTCTTGTAATATCGATAAATTGTTCATCTTTACTTGTTTTGATTTCTAATACATAATTATATAATTTCATATTCCCACCCTTTACATCATTATAACATTGAGAAGGAAATACCTCAATGTTCTCAAGAAACAATTCGATGAATTGTTTGTTTTATTATATGATAATTGTTTATATAATAAAATTTATACAAAAAATCAGTGTTTTTTCAACACTGATTTATTCTTATTCAAACATTTGATTCAAACTATTTTTTAGTAAACGTGCAGATGACTGTAGTTTTTCTTGTTCCTCATCAGTTAATTTCAAATTAACTACATGATGAACACCATCTCTATTTAATACAGCAGGTAATCCAATATATAGGTCTTTATCAATATTATATACACCATCATTATAAGCTGAAATAGGCATAATTCTATTCTCGTTATTAAAAATCGCGGATGTAATACGGACTAGAGCCATTCCAATACCATAGTAAGTTGAACCTTTCCTTCTAATAATTTCTTGGGCGGCATCTCTTACTTTTCTATAGATTAGATCCAAGTCTTCAAAATTAATTTCATCCATACTTTCAATAACATCTAACATCGGTTTCGCACCAACATAAGCCTTCGACCAACAGACGAATTCACTGTCTCCATGTTCACCCATGATATATGCATGAATATTCCTTGAGTCAATATGAATGTATTTTGATATCTCAAAACGTAATCTAGCTGTATCTAATGACGTTCCACTACCCAACACTCTAGATGAAGGTAGTTTAGATTCTTTCCAAGCAACATAAGTTAAAATATCAACAGGATTAGAAGCAACTAAAATAATTCCATCAAAGCCTGAATCCATAATACTTCTTGTGACTGCTTGAATGATGATTTTATTACGCTTAAGCAAATCAATTCTTGTTTCTCCAGGTTTTTGACTTACTCCCGCAGTAATTACCACAAGTCCTGCATCCATACAATCACTATATTCCCCAGCTTTAATACTCATCTTTCTTGGGGCGAACGCTAAACCGTGGTTTAAATCCATTGCTTCGCCTTCAGCTTTATCTTTATTTAAATCAATTAAAACTAATTCTTCGACAACACCTTGGTTTAATAATGCATAAGCATAAGACATGCCAACAAAACCTGTTCCAACAATCACAACTTTATTTTTTGTCATGATATCATCTCCTTTTTTTTATTACATCTTTATCATACCATAATTTCGAATTAAAATTAAATATTCACACTTTGTAAATGCTTGCAAAAAAAAGA
>CAYWUZ010000031.1:6055-18603 GCA_964461565.1 uncultured Candidatus Izemoplasmatales bacterium
ATATGTCTTTTGTCTTATATTTTTTCGATTTCTGCTAAAAAAGCATCAATTGGTTGGTTTCCTAAAAGTTCAAAAGTTTCATTAATGACTATTTTTGGAACACCTGAAACATTATACTTCATAGATAATTCAGAGAATGTTTGAGCCTCAATCATTGTCCCTTGAATATTGCTATTAAGCATTGCTAATGAATGGGCTGTAGATACAGCACCTGGGCAATGTGGGCAACTTAATGTTACAAACACTTTAATATCTACTGGTTTTTTAATTTTAGAGATACGTTCAATAATTTTAGGATCCAATCCTAAATCTAATCCTGACATAAAGATAATCGCAGAAATAAATGAATTAATTTCATGTCCTGCTGGAATACCTTGGAATTTAACACCCTTGTATTCGTTTTTATCATCTAACATGACAAATGTTGGTACATATTCAATGCTATATTTTTTTGCTTCATCTTTGTCTTTATTGACATCTTTAATTTCAACTGTGATTTTATCATTAAGTTCTTGAATTTCAGTTAATAGTTGTGCTGTTTCAGCACATGTATTACATTCACCTTCTTTTGTGAATAACACCATTTTAATTGGATTTTGCATAGGTGACAACGCTTGTTTAATTGATTTGCTAACCTCTTTGTTTAATAGTTTTTCCATTGTTTTATTCTCCTTTATAATTTTGATTTAAGTATTGATTCATTGCTAAAGCAGCTTTTGCTCCTTCAGCAGCTGAAATAATAATTTGTTTATATGATTGTTCAGTGACATCTCCAGCAGCGTAAATTCCTGGATAAGATGTCATTTGATTTTGATCAACAATAATTTCGTTTCGATCATTAAGTTTTACTAAGTCTTTAACGAGATATGAATTAGGAATAGTTCCAATCTCAATTAATAACCCATCAGCTTTTATAAAACTAATTTCGTTTGTTTTTTTATCCAAGACTTGAATACCAGTCATTTGCTCTTCACCAATAACTTCAAGTATTTGTGTTTGTAAATGAATTTTTAATTTATCTACTGTTTTTAATTTATCTAGCAGTATTTGATCTGCCCTAAATTCACTTCGATGTACAATTGTAATTTGACTCGCCCAAGGCACTAAATCTAAAGCACCTTCAACAGCTGAATTACCACCACCAGCAACAATAACATGTTTTCCTTTAAAGAATGGCGCATCACATGTTGCGCAATAAGTAACACCTTTGTTAGAGTATTGTTGTTCACCAGGAATATTCAATTTTCTTGAAGACCCACCTGTAGATATCAAAATTGTTTTTGATAAGTAAGTTTTTCCATTTGAAGCATGAACTTTAAAGTCTTGACCTATTGGTTCGAGACTTTGAATCCGTACACCCTTCAAAATGGGAACATTTAATGTTTGAACATGATCTAGGAAGGTATTTGAAAGTTCCTCTCCCTGAATCATATTAAGTCCTAAATAATTATCAACAGTAGTTGTGTTATGTAATTGACCGCCGATTTCATCTACAATCATTCCTACTGAAACACCTTTTCTTTTAGCATAAAGTGCTGCATTTAAACCTGCAGGACCGCCACCTATAATGAGAAAATCCCATTTAATGACTTGATCAAATTCAGAAGATTCAGTTTGTTTATCTAAACTAAAATTAAACATAATATTACTTCCCTACTTTCCTTTCACCACTAAATCAACAGCTTCGTTAATATTATCAATTTTTACATTGAACTTATTTTCGATTGTTTGAATTAAATTTTGTGTGGTTAAAATCCCAATGGTTTTATCTATACTTGAACGAATGGCTTTTAGTTGGGTTAGTAAATCCATACAAGCTGTTTCGTTTTCCATCATCTGTATGACGCCCTTCATTTGCCCTTGTGTTCGTTTTAATCTATTCTTTAATGAATCATCACACTTCATAGCCATGTCTCCTTTCAAAATATACTATAACCATTATACCCTATGGGGTATGTATTATCAAATCATGTGCTTAAAAAAAATCTCGGAAATTCCGAGATTATTGACGATGATACATATCCCATGTACCTAATGTTTTAAATCCTAAACGCAAATAGATTTGTCCAGCTTTTGGATTATCATAAAATAAGCAAAGACTCTTATTCTTTTCATTAAAATATACTTGCATGAGTTTTTTCATTAGTTCGGACGCAAAGCCTTTATTTCTGTGCTCAGGGTCAGTCGCTACTGAAACCACCATTGCACTTTTCTCAGTTTCAGCTGTCGTAGCGGCAGTTGAAATAATCTTTCCTTCTTCTTCGATGTAGTAAGTAACACCCATTTTTAAAGAATTCATTTTAGATTCAACAAAATCATTTTTTTCCTTTAAATGAAAATTAAACTCATTAATTTTTATAATAAAATCAAATAAAGCTTCTGCTTCTTTTTCAGTTTGAAGTAAATGGATTGTATTCTGTGCATGACTCTTTTCTAACTGAGTATTTTCTGCTTTACAAAAATACATTCTTTGCAAAACAAAATCACTTAGATAGGGATTGATTAAGGTCATTAGATCTGTCTTTCCTGAAAAATAGACAAATGGATCTTTCTTAAATATAGTTAAATAGTCAGTATTAAAATACAGTTTATCAGAATAATAAACAGCGTTTTCTCTATATCGCAAAAAAACACTTAAAAGATTATTATCTTGGTCAAACTCCCCATAGACTCTTTGAAAGTTTTGATTGAAACCAAAAGCTTCAATGTCTCCTATAATAAAGATATTATACTCAGGATCCTGATATAAATATTCTAAAACAAATTCTCTATCTGATTCATTTAAAAGTCTGATCATTGTTCACCTCTAGATAAAGAAATTATGTCATAAATTTATTCATTTATCAAGAGTAATTATTCTGTTCATCACGTTTTTGATTAAATAAGTTTTTAAGATGGTTATACATGACTTTTAATCCGACAGTAATAACAACCGTTGTCAAAGCCATTAAACCCAATTTACCACCTAAACCATTGTAATGTTCAAAGTAGACATGGAATAATAATGCATGGATGATCCCTGCTATAAATATATAGATGATATTAGGTAATTTATCTTTTGATGACATACCAATGAAACTGGCTGAAAAGAAAACAACTGAACATGTTAAGAAATCTTTTATAAGATATATAATAATCAACGCATAAACCAAAGACGCTATTGCGGAAGCAAATACCGCAGATTGTTTAAATTTATGTTGAATATAGAAAGGTATTAAAACACCTAATATTGAAATAAGAATTAATCGGAATATATTTAATTCATTTGTGACAATTAACATATCTTTTCCAAAAACTAAAGCGATTAATATCGTTGACATAAAAGCGGTTGTTCCTAATTTACCACCAAATCCGTCAAATACTGGTTTGAGTAAAACAAATAATAAACCGCATAAAAGAGCGATCATCCCGACTTCATAATAGTTAAATAAAAATGAAGAAACCATTCCAGCAAAAGAACCGCAATAAATGGCTACTGAATGTTTTTTAAATAAATAGTAACCTAATATACCAATAAAACTTGAAGCAATGACTGCGCTTAAATCGAGTTGATGAGCTAATAAATATGAAAACATCACACCAAAGAATACATAGACTAAATCAATATCTTTTAATACGATATTACTTCTATCTTTTAAAACATATTTATAGGCTTCCGATAATCCAAAAAATAATGGAATAATAAATATAGCATATATCCAAATCATCCAATCATTAAATTCGAATATCATCATTAAGTATACATATAGAATGGTGATAGACACCATTCCCCAAATATATGTTTTAGGATTTTTTAGATTTCTTTTCAAATTGTTCATCAATCGTTCCATACGCACTCCTATTTAAATCTATTATAACAAAAATTGACTCTAGATAAAAACTTCTAGAGCCAATTCATTATAAAATCAATTATTTTCAAGAATTAAATTCTTAATTTCTTTTGTTGAAGGTATTCTTCCAGTCACCTTAATTATCTCATTAATGACTAAAGCAGGTGTATTCATTATATTATATTTCATAATGTCTTCTAGATTGTCTACTTTAGTAATGATGATATCATCTCTATCTAATTCTTTAACAGCGCGTCGAACTTGTTTCTCTGTCACTTTACATTTTGAGCATCCTGGTCCTAATATTTTAATCTCCATTTAAACCACCTCAGCTTCTAAATTGTTTGAAGGAAAATACTTCTTTGTTTTATTCGCTATTTTAACAAGCATTAGCATAACAGGCACTTCAACCAATACCCCGACAACCGTTGCTAGAGCTACTGCAGGAGAAAGTGGAAATATTGCTAGTGCAACCGCTACTGCTAATTCAAAGAAATTACTTGCGCCAATCATTCCAGCAGGTGCTGCAACATCATGAGGTAATTTTAATAACTTTGCTCCCCCATAACCAATAAAGAATATTAAGAATGTTTGGATAATTAAAGGAACACTAATTAATAGAATATGTAGTGGATTATTGATAATCAAATCACTTTGTAAAGAAAAGATGATGATTAATGTTAATAATAATCCTGAAATCGTTATTTTACTAAATTTTGGTATAAACTTTGAATTATAATATTCTAACCCTTTTTTTTTAATCATATAATATCTTGTTAAAGAAGCAGCTAGGAGTGGTATTACAACAAATAACACGACTGATAAGAACAAAGTACCCCAAGGGACAACGATTCCTCCTACACCTAACAATAATCCGACAATAGGTACAAACAATATAAGAATAATTAAGTCATTTGTCGCAACTTGTACTAAGGTATATGCAGGATTACCTCTTGTTAAACTACTCCAAACAAAGACCATGGCCGTACAAGGTGCTGCACCTAAGATAATCGCTCCAGCTAAATAATCATTGGCTAAATCTAAAGGAATGATTGATTTAAAGATAACTAAGAAAAATAAACTTGCTATTCCAAACATTGTAAATGGTTTAATTAACCAATTGACAACCCATGTTAAGTATAAACCTTTTGGTTTTTTTCCAACATTCTTAATAGAAGTAAAATCTATTTTAAGCATCATTGGAAAAATCATTAACCAGATCAATATGCCAATAGGAATATTAACTTCGAAAACTTCAAATTGCTTTAAAAAATCAGGTATAACAGGTGTGAATCTCCCTATCATAACACCTAATCCCATACATAAAAGAACAAATAAGGTTAGATATTTTTCAAAAAAACTAATTTGACTTTTTTCTTTTATTGCTTTTTTATGAATCATATTAATTAACTCCCCTAATAAATTGACTTATTGATAATAAGTTTGTAATACTTAGTGTTTGCCTAAAAATTCAAATGATATTTTCGATTCTTCAAACTCATTATTATTGACACGTTCAATCAATTGAATCACTTTTTCTTTGATGATATCTCTCGTTTCTTCAAAATCTGATTTAGGGCCACCACTCGGATCATCAATACCCCAGTCTTCTCTATGCTTACACGGAACAAAAGGACATTCAACACCACAACCCATCGTAATTAGGATATCTAAATCACTTGGTAATTTATCTATCAATTTAGAACGTGCATGTGACATATCAACACCAGCATCTTCCATGACTTCAATTGCTAATGGTTTTGGTTTATCATATTCTTCTGTTCCAGCAGAATATGCATCTAAAACATTAACACCTAATTGTTTAGCCCAACCTTCAGCCATAATACTTCTACAACTATTATGAACACATACAAAAGCAACTTTTTTCATTCAAGGAATCCTCCAATTATTTTAATAATTCTTGTAATTTTGCAGCACTTGGTACTTGTCCTGAAAATAATACTTTTCCATCAACAACCAATGCTGGTGTTCTCATAATATTATAAGACATAATATCTTTCATTTCAGTTACTTTTTCAACAGTAGCTTCCTTGTTCATAGCAGCTAATGCTTCAATAACATTTTTTTCTAATTTTTTACAGTTTGAACAACCTGATCCTAATACTTTAATATTCATTTTTATTTTCTCCTCTCTCTATTTTTATATGAAGAAGTTACCAAAGATATTAAATAAATATCCAGTAACTATAATCCCAAAAGTGACAATTCCTACAAACATAACTAATAATTTTGTTTTCACAACTTTTTTAAGTAATATAATTGATGGTAAACTTAAGGCTGTTACAGCCATCATAAAGGCTAATACAGTTCCAATACCAACACCTTTTAAAACTAACGCTTCAGCAATTGGTAATGTACCAAATATATCAGCATACATTGGTATACCAACAACAGTCGCAATTAAAACCGAGAATGGATTGTTGTCTCCTAGTATTCTTTGGATGAAGTCTTCAGGAATAAGTCCATGAATAATTGCGCCAATACCAACACCTATCAATATATATACCCATACTTTTTTAATGATTTCCTTTACTTGTTCCCAAGCGTAAATACGTCTTTCCTTTTTTGTAAGCTCAATTTCGACATAATCTGTATCATTTCCAGATTCTCTTCCTTCTAATACAAACTCTTCAACATACTTCTCCATTTGAAACTTATCGATCAAGGTACCACCGATAACCGCAATCACTAAACCTACCACAACATATGCTAAAGCAATTGTCCAATTAAAAATACTTGCTAGCAAGATAACTGATGCTAAATCCACTAAAGGTGAAGATATTAGAAAAGAAAATGTAACGCCTATAGGTAGTCCAGCTTTTGTAAAACCAATAAATATTGGAATCGATGAACAAGAACAAAAAGGTGTAACCGTACCTAGTAAAGCACCGATGATATTTCCAGGCAAACCTTTAAATTTCGTTAATATTCTTTTTGTTTTTTCAGGTGTAAAATGCGATTGTATATATGAAGATATATATATAAGAACCATCAGTAATATAAATATCTTAATGACATCATAGATAAAGAATGATAACACTCTAAATAAATTACTTGTTTCACTAATGCTAAATACTTTTGTTAATAACAAATCAACTAAATTTTGTAACCATGACATTTTTAGAAAAATATCATTGAGTGCAGTAAAGAAACTTTTTATAAACTGCATTGATTTGCCTCCATGTCCCTAAGCTGTGTTAAATAGTCAATCATCTCATTGATTTTGTCTCTATCAATAAAATGCTTTGTAAAGTTACCTTCTCTTTTAGATGTGGCTAACCCTGACACAGTAATCGTTTTTAAATGATAAGATAATGTTGGTTGAGAAATCGGTAGTTTATCAATTAATGTACAACTACAAGTTTCTCCCTTTAGTAATAATTCAACTATTTCTAATCGATTAGGATCAGATAAAGCTTTAAAATACTCAACTATTTGATTTCTCATATACGCCTCCATGAATATTGATAAACATCTATATTTATAAACATCTATATTCTATCATTTTACTTTTTTAAAATCAACCCACATTGTCTTTTTATTTTATCAATAATAAAAAGAAATCGTCAGTTAACATTTACGTTTAACTGACGACTAAATATTTTAATATAGATTCATTTTTTATAAGTCTGAAATCTTGTCATTTTAATTAAGATTTTGGTTCGTTTATTTCCTTTTTTCTTTTCCGTTTTTTGATTAGATAATAGACGCCATACCCTGTAGGAACAAATATAATAGCAAAAGGTAAAATGGTCGCAAGCACCATTAATAAGCCATCAAAGAAAGCAATTAAAGCATTAAAGCCGTTCCCAAAAGATGTAAATAAACGATTAAAAAACGGACTTTTTGTTATCACTTGAGTTTGATAAATAGTGATATTAACGATACTATAATCAACTAAGCTATCAAAAGTATTTAATGTACCTCGAAGTGTTAATAATTCTGTTTCAATCTCACCTAAACGCGCATTAATTGTAATCATTTCATCTAACGATGCGTTTTCATAAAGTTCAAGAAGACGATCATATTGTGCTTCAAGAGCAGCAATTCTATTTGTAGTATCAAGATAATCAAGGGATATATCTTCTCCTGTTTTACTATAATAACTCACTTCAAATGAATCATCTAAACTCTGAACAAACTCGTCTAATCGATCAGATTTTATCCTAATTTTAAAAGATGCTTGTGTTTCTCTAATATGCTCATAATCAAACCATTCATCATTATTCACACTAGATTTTAGTGTATCGATGCTTTCTTCTAAATCTTTTGTATAAACTGATAAGTCAACCGTATAAATGATTTTTCTCTCAGGAACGCCATCAACTGAAGTAATAATTTCTGTTTCGTTTTCAGGTACACCACTTTCAAATTGACCTTGATCACTAGCTGAGCAAGAACCTAATAATAAAAAACTGATAAATAAAAAACTAATAAATAGAGTACGTTTTTTCATAGAATTAACCACCTTTATATGTTGAAATACTTATATACATAATACATTATATATATGGAAAAAACAATATCATAAAGGAAATTATTTGCGTTGTATATTCATTATATTGATTTTTTTTTGATATCTATATATGCTTATAAAAACACAAAAAAAAGGCTCCATTCATCGGAGTGTATGATAAATATCTTTTCTCCAACTTATAGAAGCCACTTCAAGCCAAAATGGTGGAACTAGAGGACTTAAACCCACGACCCCTTGCACGTCAAGCAAGTGCACCACCCTTTAAAAAGGTCTAATTATAGTCGTTTATGTGATTGATAATATTGTTTGACCCTTATCTTGACCCTTGTTTGACCCTTATGAAATTAATGAATTTTTCCTTGTCTAATTATCATAAAAGATAGGACCATCAATTTGATGGTCCTTCTATTGAATAAAAACTTGTCTGTTACCTAATTAAACTTTTCTATTCTGTTAAATGTGAATAACAGTTTTTATAGAACACTTAATCATTAATATCAAGTATTATGTTTTATAATTTTCTTATAAAATCCAACACATTTAAATGTTCGAAATAATCTGATTCAATCATAACCGAGTCAAATGAAACCAAATAACGTTTACTCATATCTTTCAATAATGAAAAAGGTTTGATTTCTCTTTCTCTCGTCTTAGGATCCATGACAGACTGAGAAACTTGTATGTATAACACTTGGTCTTCTTTGGTTGCGACAAAATCTATTTCTAAATCTCTTCCTATTTTCCCAACATAAACAAGGTAACCATGTTTCACAAGTTCTAAATAAACAAAATTCTCAAGTATTTTACCAGTGTTAGAACTTTTATTTGGAATTAATTGGTCTCTGATGCCAAAATCTACTACATAATATTTCCCATTAGTTTTTAAAATCTCTTTTCCTTTAATGTCATACCGTTGACATTGATAGATAAAATATGATTTTATCATTAAATTCATATAACTGTCTATTGTGCCGTAAGATATTTTCAATCCTAGAGAGTTTAAAGTATTCGTTATTTTATTAATTGATATTGGTGATCCAATATGCTCTAAAATATATCTCGCAACTCTAAAAAACATAGATTCATTCGAGATATTTCCTCTCATAATCATATCTCTTCTGAAAATAGTATCAAACATATCCTGTTTCATCATGGTTTTTATCTCATCATGAGTTTCTAATACCAACGCTGGAAAACTAGAATCTAAAAATTCATTATAAAAACTAAAGTTCATTTCATCAATATTTTTAAACTTTAGATATTCTTTATACGATAAAGGATACACATTAAATGAAATATATCTGCCAGCTAAATATGTTAAATGGTGCCCAACAAATAATCTAGCATTTGAACCAGTTAAATAGATATCAATGTTTTCAGAGACTTTTAACGAATTAATAATCCTTGCCCAATTATCTAATTCTTGTATTTCATCAACAAATAGGTATGATTTTTTATTAGAAATTAAGTTTTCTTTTACATAAGCAATAAACTCATCTTTGGATTTCAAATAATCATTTTCTATTAATTCAAAATTAATATCTATGATTTGTTCTTTAACGACATCATGAGTTAGTAAATATTGTTTTATCATCTTTAAAAGAGTTGATTTACCACTTCTACGTACACCAACTAAAATTTTAACTAAATCATTATCTATTGTTTTTACAAGTTTGTTCAAATACAATGGTCTATCAATCATAACTCACCTCTACTTACATTATACAAAACAGATAATATAATTACAAGTTTTTATAAATCAAATATAAAAATTTGTAAAAAATACATTTTTTTTGATTTTCATAATAGAAAAGACCATTAAGTTGATGATCCAAGAATTAAATTAACACCTGTATAAAATGCGATTTAACAATTACCTTTAGTTTTTTCTCTTGACTCGAACTAAACGGATCCCACCAGGCATAACTGGTTATGTCTGTAAACATTACTGGAGTATTACCACAATATGCAGTGGTTCTTCTATATCATATATATTCTAGCACAATCATATCAGATAAATCTATAGGTTCCTAAAATAAGCTCCTAATTATAAAATAACTAAAACAATGTTCAATCTAAATAAAAAAATCGCGAAAATTGATTAGATCAACTTCGCTAATTTTTTAGATAATGGTGGAACTAGAGGGACTCGAACCCACGACCCCCTGCACGTCAAGCAGGTGCTCTCCCACTGAGCTATAGTTCCAAATGTCTATATACTATTATACACAATTCTAAATGAATGTAAATCAAAAGCAACAAAAAATTGTTGCTTTATTTTACATGTTCAATGAATGATTTAAATAAGGGGTGCGGTTTATCTGGTCTTGATAAAAACTCTGGATGAAATTGAACTGCTATAAAGAATGGATGATTTTTTAATTCTATGACTTCTACTAAATTTGTTTCAGGATTAATTCCAGAGAAAACCATACCATGTTTACTTAAAATATCTTTATAATCATTATTGAATTCATATCGATGACGATGTCTTTCTTTAATCATATCTTGTTTATATATTTCATGGGCAAGTGTGTGTTTTTCTATTTTACAGTGATACATTCCTAGTCTCAATGTACCGCCTATATTGATTCCACTATATTGATCTGGCATATAATCAATGACATTGTTTGTTGTGGTTGGATTAAACTCTGTTGAGTCAGCATCTTTTAACTGACATACATTTCTTGCAAAATCAATAACTGATAGTTGCATGCCTAAACATAAACCTAAAAATGGAATTTGATTTTCTCTAGCATATTTTATTGCTAGTAGTTTACCATTAATTCCTCGTTCACCAAAACCACCAGGTATTAATATACCTTGTGCATTTTCTAACTTTTGGTTAATATTATTTTCATTTAATTTACTCGCATCGATCCAATCAATCTGAATTAAAACATTATGATCATATCCTGCATGATTCAATGCTTCTACAACTGATAAATAGGCATCCTTTAAACTGATATACTTTCCGACCAATGCAATATTGACTTTATTTTTAATTTGTTTAATTCTATTGACTAACTGAACGAAAAATTCAATATTCGAAGGTTTATCTTCTAAATTTAAGTGTTTTGTTGTTAGTTCATCTAGTTTTTCTTTTTTTAAATTGAGAATGACTTCGTATAAAATATCAACATCTTGACACTCAATAACTGCTTTACTTTCAACATCACAAAACAAGGCTATTTTCTCTTTAATTTCTTCGTTAATAGGTTTTCTTGTTCTTAAGACAATTATATCTGGACTGATCCCTAATGATCTTAATTCTTTGACACTATGTTGTGTTGGTTTTGTCTTTAATTCACCTGATGTTTCTAAATAAGGCACTAAAGTATTATGGATATATAAGGTGTTTTTGTAACCAACGTCTCTTCTTAACTGTCTGATTGCTTCTAAATAAGGTAATGATTCAATATCACCGACAGTTCCACCAATTTCAGTAATTAAGACATCACATTTACTAGATTCAGCAATTTGAATCAATCTTTCTTTGATTTCGTTGGTGATATGAGGAATGACCTGAACTGTTGCGCCGTCATAATCACCTCTTCTTTCTTTATCGATAACTGATTGGTAAATTTTACCTGTTGTAATCGATGATTCTTTGGTTAAATTTTCATCGATAAAGCGTTCATAATGACCTAAATCTAAATCTGTCTCACCACCATCATTGGTCACAAAAACTTCACCATGTTGATATGGAGACATTGTTCCTGGGTCAACATTGATGTAAGGATCAAATTTAACCATGATTACTTTTAAACCTTTGTTTTTTAATAATCTACCTAATGATGCGGCGACGATACCTTTCCCTAAAGAAGAAACAACGCCACCTGTTATAAATACAAATTTGCTTTCTTTCATATATCCCCCTAAAAAAATAAAAAAAGAGTCCTCCGAATGGAGAACTCTTAATAGTGAGCTCTTTTAAATTATAACAAATAGCTGACGTGAATTCAATCTTTTTATTGATAGATTGATTCTTTTAATATACCAACATAAGGAATGTTACGATAGTAACCATCATAATCTAATCCAAAGCCAACAACAAATAGTTTTGGGATAGTAACTCCAATGTATTTTGGCTTAAATGGTTCGATTCTTCCCGCTGGTTTATCTAATAAGGTAACCACTTCAACAGAAGCTGCACCACGGTGTAATAATAAACTTTTTACAACGTTTATTGTTCTTCCTGTATCAACAATATCTTCAGC
>CAYWUZ010000032.1:0-15034 GCA_964461565.1 uncultured Candidatus Izemoplasmatales bacterium
CTTCTTTGGCAATAGTACGTCTTTTAAATATTCTTGATACTTTTAAAAATTTATCAAGTCGCATAATAACACCTTCTTTAAATATGGGGATACATATGTGTATCCCCAGTTAAATTATTCTTGTTCTTTTTCTTTCTCTGTATCTGTTTCTTGATTCTTGTCTTCAGGTTTTTCTGTTTTTTCTGGCATATCAACGATGTCTTTAGAATCATCTTCGATAATATCATCCCAACGAGCTAATTTTCCTGTTTCAACAATTTCATCAATATCTTCTTTAGTAAGTGTTTCAACTTCTAATAGATAATGTGCGATACTTTTTAATAAATCCATGTTTTCACCAATGATTTTTTTAGCTTGGTCATAGCAATCATGGATAATACCGCGAACTTCTTTATCAATTTCAGTTGCGATTGCTTCAGAGAAATTATTAGATTTTCCGTAATCACGGCCTAAGAATACTTTTTCTGAATCTTTTTCATATGTGATTGGTCCTAAGTTTTCACTCATACCATATTCTGTAATCATTTTACGAGCAATAGAAGTAGATCTTTCTAAGTCGTTATGTGCACCTGTAGATATTTCATTAAATACCAATTGTTCAGCGACACGTCCCCCAAGTAATCCTACAATCATTTCTGTTAAGTTTTTCTTGGTTTGTAAGAATGCTTGTTCCTCTTTAGGTAACATTAAATTGTATCCACCAGCTTGTCCACGTGGGATGATTGTTACTTTATGAACGATATTAGCATCTTCAAGTTTTAAACCAATAACTGCATGTCCAGCTTCATGGAAAGCAATAATTTCTTTTTCTTTTTTTGTAAAGACTTTAGATTTTTTAGCAGGACCCATCATGACTCTATCAACAGCTTCATCAACATGTGATATTTCAATTTGGAGTTTATTTTCTCTAGCAGCTAATAAAGCAGCTTCATTCATAAGGTTTTCTAAATCAGCACCTGTGAAACCTGGAGTGCGTCTTGCGATTTCTTTAAAGGTAATTGCAGGGTTGATTTTTTTGTTTCTTGCATGAACTTGTAAGATTTCAGCTCTACCTTTAATATCAGGTCTACCAACGTATATTTGTCTATCGAATCGACCTGGTCTTAATAAAGCAGGGTCTAAAATATCAACACGGTTCGTTGCGGCCATAACGATAACGCCTGAGTTATGTCCGAACCCATCCATTTCAACAAGTAATTGGTTAAGAGTTTGTTCACGTTCATCATGTCCGCCACCTAAACCAGTACCTCTTTGTCTACCAACAGCATCTATTTCATCTATGAATAAGATACATGGTGATTGAGTTTTTGCTTGTTTAAACATATCTCTAACTCTTGAAGCTCCAACCCCAACAAACATTTCTAAGAAATCTGAACCTGAAACGAAGAAGAATGGTACTTTTGCTTCTCCAGCTACAGCTCTTGCGATAAGTGTTTTACCGGTACCAGGAGGTCCGATTAATAAAACACCTTTTGGAATTCTTGCGCCTAAAGCGACATATTTTTTTGGGTTTTTTAAGAAATCAATAATTTCTTGTAATTCTTCTTTTTCTTCATCAGCGCCAGCAACATCATCAAAAGTCGTTTTTTCACCTTTTGATTGTACAGCTTTTGATTTACCAAAATCAAATGCTTGTTTATTTGCATTCGCGCCACCCTTCATCATTGCGATGATCATGATAACGACCCCTACAACAAGAAGAATTGGGAAAATAATATTCATAATATTTGTGGTTGGACCAGGGACGACTGTATAAGTGATATCATTTGCTAAAGCATAATTTCTTACAGCGTTTAACTCATCATCATTTGCGAAATAAGTGACATATTGATCACCGCCTAATAAATCACCTTGAACTTCACGAATACCTTGATTGGTTTCTCCAGCTAAAGGGGAAACTTCAATACTAATGATTTCTCCTGTTCTTAATTTATCATCAAATTCTGAGTTACTAAGTTCAATTGGTGAATTTAAATTACCAAAGAAAGTGATGATTGAAATAACAATAATGACCAAAATAGCAATCATTATAAAATGACTGGTTCGATTATTTAATGGCCCTGTGGGTTTTTTTCTTGCAACTGCCATAAATGCCTCCTAATACTTTACTTTTTTATTATTGAAATATAGATTGATTGATTCCCTTCTGTTTTTTTAGAAAACAGATTGGGGACAAATAGTATTTCATTGAACTGATCAACTATTAACGGAAGTTGATTTCGCATATTGATTGGGACCTTTTTATCAATAAAAAAATCCTTTAATTTCTTTGTACCAATATGAATGTCTAATCGATCTCCGAATCGTCTATTCCTAATTGCTAAAGGAAAGACTAAATCTAAATTATTATACCATAATTTATACATATAATCATAATTTTTGTTTGGATTTTGAGTTATATGCACTTCATATAGTTGATTAACATGATATATGCCAAAATCATTGATTATAAGGTTAAAATCATCTTCTTTGTTTTTTGATGTGGAAAATGTCATTACATCATATGATTTTTCTATATATAATTGATTTTTTATCTCATAGTTTAAACTTGATTTTTCTTGATTAAATAATGACTTTATATCTACAATATTTACATAAGATAATTCAAGAGAATTATTGGTGATTTTGTTTATAATTTTCTTTATTACATCAATTTGAATAATTTCAAATAAATTCTTAAATTGTGGAATATTAATTTGAATGATATCTTCTTTTAAATCAAGATTTTCAATGAATTGATTAGCGTAATAATCAATCATTTCATAAGCCATCATTTGATAATTCGAAAATTGTTTTATCTTTTCTAAATACTTAGGATTTTCTTGCTCTAGTAATGGCATCAAATGATGTCTAAATCGATTACGAGTATAATCGTCTTCATTATTAGAATGATCTTCTTGATATTCGATATGATGTTTGACTTGATAAGTTCTAATTGTCTGTTTGTCTATATTCAATAAAGGTCTGATAATAGTCACGCCTTTATATTCGTTTTTTTCTAAAATTCCAAAATAGCCTTCAAAAGAAGAACCTCTGGTGAGTCTCATAATGACTGTTTCAGCTAAATCATCTAAATGATGCGCTAAAACTATTTTTTGAGCGTGAACTTGTTTTGCGATGTTTACTAGAAAATCATATCTTTGTTCATGAGCATAATCATGAAAATTATCATAGTTTTTATCTTCTAATTCATATAAGTAAAAAGGAATTTGATTTTCATCAGCGATTCTTTTGACAAACATAGCGTCTGAATGACTTGAAGCTCTTTTTTTATGATCAATGTGGGCGATGTGTAAAGTTAAATTATATTCTTTTTTCACGCCTAAAAAATAATCTAACATCACCATTGAATCAATGCCGCCACTGATAGAGAGAATAAGATTATCAAATTGATTGATTAAATTTTTATTGAAGTTTTCTAGCATATTTGTCTCCTTTTTATAATAGAGAGCATAGAAGTCTCGCACTTCTATGCTCAATATATAAATTATATGTAATTAAAAGAGAAAAATAAATTGCATATATATATTAACAATATAATGTGAGAGATTTATGTAGTTTTATTTTTATTTTAAAATTTATTTAAAATTTGATATAATCTATGGGAGGTGAAGCAATGAAGATCATATTAGCGAGTCAATCTCCACGTAGAAGAGAATTAATTAATTTATTACATATAGATGCTTTAACGATACCAAGTCATATTGAAGAAGTTTTAGATTTATCATTATCACATGAAGATATGGTTATGGATTTAGCTTATCAAAAAGCAGCTGATGTTTTTAAGAATTATAAAGATGATTTAGTTTTAGGTTTTGATACTTTAGTGATACTCAATGATCATATTATGGGAAAACCAAAAAACAAAGAAGAAGCAAAAGTATTTTTAAGACAATTATCTGGAACAACTCATCGCGTTATTACAGGTTGTGCCTTGATTAAGAAAGGTCATTCTTCAAGTTTTTATTCAAGTGCTTATGTGACGTTTTATCCTATGACGGATATTGAAATAGATGATTATATAAAAACACATGAACCTTTTGATAAAGCAGGCGCTTATGGTATTCAAGGATATGGTTCTAAATATATAGAATCAATTCATGGTGATTATTATGCAATTGTAGGTTTTCCGGTTTCAAAGATTTATAGAGAATTAAAAAAAATTATGTAAAGGCTTATTTTAAGCCTTTTTTTGTTGTTTCTATAATAGCTGAATTGATGGCTTCAACAACGCGTTTATCAAAGATATTTGGTAAGATATTGATGTCACTTAATTCATCATCTTTAACCAAATCAGCAATAGCTTTAGCGGTTGTCACTTTAATATCATCATTAATGTTTTTGATTTTTGATGATAAAACACCTTTCATTAATCCAGGAAAAACTAAAACATTATTGATTTGATTTGGATAATCACTTCGTCCTGTACCAATGATTCTAACACCAGCTTCAATGGCTAAATCAGGTCTAATCTCAGGATCTGGATTTGCCATGGCAAAGACAATTGGATCTTTACTCATTTGTTTAATCATTGAAGGTTTTAAAATATCTTTTGCAGAAACGCCAATGAATACATCTTTATCTATGAGTAATTCTTGTAAGTCGGAAGCGTTACTGTATTTAAGTTTTTCTTGATCGATAAGGTTCTTAATGACTGGGTTGTAATTTGAGTATTTTTCTTTTTTGACAACGCCCATTAAATCATAACCATAAATTTCTTTAACACCAAGGATATTTAATAGTTTTATGATAGCTGAACCAGCTGCGCCAAGGCCAGAAACAACAACACTGATATGATTCATATCTTTTTTGACGACTTTTAATGCGTTCATAAGAGCGGCACTAACAACAATAGCTGTGCCGTGTTGATCATCATGAAAGACTGGTATATCAAGTTCTTCTTGTAATCTAGATTCTATAGTTACACAATGAGGTGCGGAAATATCTTCTAACATAATTGCACTAAAATTAGGAGATATCATTTTAACTGTTTTTATGATTTCTTCAGGGTCTTGAGTATCCAAGGCTAAAGGAAATGCTTGGATACCAGAAAAGTGATATAAAAGAGCTGATTTTCCTTCCATAACTGGTAAAGATGCAAGAGGTCCTATATTACCTAATCCAAGAACTGCAGACCCATCTGTTACAATCGCTACAGTTTTTCCTTTAAGGGTATATTCATAAGCTTTTAAAGGGTCATTTTTAATTTCTATACAGGGTAAGGCAACACCAGGTGTATAAGCCATACTTAAGTCATCTTGTGTGTTTAAATTTACATTAGGAATAATATCAAGCTTGCCTTTGTTAATTCTATGTAATTCAAGCACTTTTTCTTTAAAATCAGCCATATATGCCCTCCTTTTTAATATCTATTTCATTATAACATTTTTTTTCATACTTTTAAATATGGGGTGCACTATCAATATATAATTATAGACGATATTATCTCTTGATTTTTATCATTTCATTTGATATAATACCTTTGCTAAATAAAACTTACTATGAAATCGCATTTCATGGCAGAAGGAGACGGGATAATATGAAAAATGAAATACATCCTAAATATCATACAATCACTGTAACTTGTTCAACATGTGGTAACACATTTGAAACAGGATCAACTGAAAAAGAAGTTAAAGTTGATACATGTTCAAATTGCCATCCATTCTACACTGGTAAACAAAAATATAAAAATGTTGCTGGTAGAATTGACAAGTTCAATAAAAAATATGGTATTGAAGACGAAGAAAACGAAGAATAAGATAAAATAAAGCCAATTCATTTTGGCTTTTTTTATTTCCATATTTATAATTTGATTATTGAATGTTATAATTATTTCTAACAGGAGGATTTTATGTATTTAAATCAAAAAGAAGGTTGGATAGAAGTCATTACTGGTCCAATGTTCGCAGGTAAAACAGAGGAATTATTAAGAAGAATTAAACGTTTAGAATATGCAAAACAACATATAGTTGTTTTTAAACCAACGATTGATAATCGATATGGTGAAAATCATGTGATTTCTCACGATCATAATAAAACACAATCAATCAATATAAAGAACGCAAGAGAAATTTTGGATTATGTTAATAATGAAACACAAGTTGTAGCCATTGATGAAATCCAATTCTTAAATGAAGAAGCAGTTGATATTTGTGAATATCTTGCTGATAAAGGGGTTAGGGTCATAGTATCAGGTTTAGATAGAGACTTTAGAGGTGAACCTTTTTCATTTATGCCAAAATTATTATCATTAGCTGAATATGTTACTAAATTAACAGCTATCTGCGTTAAATGCCAAACGCCAGCGTCAAGAACACAAAGAATTATTGATGGTAAACCAGCTAAATATGATGATCCAATTATTTTAATTGGTGCGAAAGATTCTTATGAAGCCAGATGTCGAGATTGCCATGAAATACCAAACAAACCTAAAAGGTATGGCTTTTTAGATGAATGATGACTATTTTATGAAAGTAGCTTTATTAGAAGCTCAAAAAGCTTTGGATAAAGATGAAGTACCTGTCGGTTGTGTGATAGTCAAAAACGGTGAAATCATCGCTCAGTCACATAATCAAAAAGAAACTGAACAAGATGTAACTAGTCATGCTGAAATCAATGCAATCAAAATAGCTTCAAAAAAACTTGGCACATGGCGTTTAGATGGATGTTCTATTTACGTGAACTTAGAACCTTGTTTAATGTGTTTAGGTGCGATTGTATCAGCTAGATTTGATCGATTAATTTATGGTGTTAGAGATAAAAAATATGAATCATTAGATGAGATTTTAAATCAATATTTAAAGAATTATAATCACCAATTAGCCGTAACAACGGATGTATTAAGTGATGAGTCTAAAGATATGTTACAAACTTTTTTTAAAAAATTAAGAGTTAACTAATTAATATGTTAAATAAATTGAAATAAAAAAAGATTATGTTATAATATATAAAGAATCTCAAATGAAGCATCTTCACTCAATAGATGCCCACGAATCAGGTCAGGTCTTGACGGAAGCAGCCTTAAGTGAGGTGTTTATGTGGGTGGAGATGCTTCAGGTGAGATTCTTTTTTTAATGGACGAGGTGAAGATATGGCATTAATATTTTTTGATTTAGATGGTACAATATTATTAGACGGTAAAATTGTTCCAGGGATATATGAAACGTTAAAAGCGTTAAAAAATAATGGGCATCAAGTGTCAATTGCGACAGGAAGAAATCCAAATTTATTAAATGATATTGAAAAAAAATTGGAATTTGAACATATGGTTTTAGCGAATGGTGGTTATGTAATAAGTGACAATAAAGTGGTTTTTGAAAATTATGTATCTTTATCAACCATTGAACGAATAACTCAATTAGCGGATGAAATGATTTTTGACTTAACGATTGAATATATTGATGAGTATGTAAATTATAGACAAGATACGGGAGCTTCTCGTGATTTTTCTAAACATTTTAATTTACCTATCGCTACATATGATCGTCAAATATACCCTAATAGAAATGTATTTGCCATGTTGGTTTATGCAGATGATGTGGTTGAAAAGATTAAAGATGATTTTCCTGAATTGCAGTTTAATAAATCTGGTGGAATCGCATATGATGTGAATCCTAAAGGCGAATTAAAAGCCGAAGGTGTTAGAGCGCTAGCGAAGCATTTGAATTATGATATGAAAGATACTTATGCCTTTGGCGATAATTTTAATGATTTCACCATGTTAAAAGCTGTTGGTCATGGTATTGCGATGGGGAATGCTGTAAAAGAATTGAAAGAAATAGCTGAGTATGTGACAGATGATGTCGATAAACAAGGTATTGAGAAAGCGTTAAAGAAATATAAGTTATTATAAAGGTTGTGAATCATATGTATGATGTTATAGTCATCGGTGGAGGGCACGCGGGGAATGAAGCCGCAATTGCTTCCGCAAAATTAAATCACTCAACATTATTAATTACAGGAAACCTAAACATGGTTTCTTTTATGCCGTGTAACCCGTCTATTGGTGGACCGGCTAAAGGAACCTTGGTTAGAGAAATAGATGCCTTAGGTGGAGTTATGGGTATCATAGCTGATAAAACCACACTACAAATGAAGATGCTTAATAAATCTAAAGGTCCAGCTGTAAGAGCTTTAAGAGCTCAATCAGATAAATTAGAATATCCTAAAGAAATGTTAAAGTTATTAACTGAAACAGATAAGCTTGATTTAAAAGAAGCTTATGTTAAAGAATTAATCGTTGAAAACAATCAAGTTAAAGGTGTTCAATTAGAATCTGGAGAAATCATTGAATCTCAGATAGTGATTATTACAACAGGAACATTTATGAATGCTAAGATAATGGTTGGAGATCATTCTAGAATTGAAGGTCCTGATAAACAAAGAGCTTCAATTGGATTAAGTGATCATTTAAGAACTTTAGGACATGAGACTTTCAGATTAAAAACGGGCACACCTGCGAGAATTAAGAGAGATAGTATCGATTTTTCGAAAATGGAATTATCACCTGGTGACGGTTTTATTCATCATTTTAGTTTTGAAAAAGAACATTTAAGAGTTTTAGATAAAGAATGGCCATGTTATTTAATACATACACAACCAAAAACTCATGAAATTATATACTTTAATTTAAATAAATCTGCGATGTATGGTGGGCAAACTGTGGATGGTGTTGGACCAAGATATTGTCCTTCTATTGAAGATAAACTTGTTAGATTTAGTGATAAAGAAAGACATCAATTATTTATCGAACCTGAATCAAGAGAAATAGATGAAGTATATTTACAAGGATTCTCGACATCGATGCCTTATGATGTCCAAGAAGAAATGATTCATTCATTACCAGGGCTTGAAGAAGCTGTTATTAGTAAATATGCGTATGCAATTGAATATGATGCTATTGATTCAAGAACTTTATGGCCATCATTAGAATCTAAAGTCATTAGCAATTTATTTTTTGCTGGACAAGTGAATGGCACAAGTGGATATGAAGAAGCGGCTGCCCAAGGTTTAATGGCTGGGATTAATGCATCTTTAAAATTAAATGAAAAAGATCCTTTTATTCTAAGAAGAGACGAAGCATATATTGGTGTGTTAATCGATGATTTAGTGACTAAAGGAACTAAAGAACCTTATCGTATGTTAACATCAAGAGCTGAATTTAGATTATTATTAAGACATGATAACGCAGATATCAGATTGACTGATTATGGTTATCAGTTAGGTTTAATTTCTGAAAAAAGACATAAAAACTTTTTAATTAAGAAAAACAATATTGAAAAAACAATCGATATTCTTAAAAACACAGATATTACGCCTACTGAAGAAGTAAGAGATTACTTAGATAACCACGATTTAATGAGTATTAAAGGAAAAACAAGTTTATTTGATCTTTTAAGAAGACAAGATATGTCAATCAATCAAATAGAAGCTTTAACGAACTTAAAGTTCAATTTAAATGATGAAGAAGCTGAACAGGTTGATATTTTAAGTAAGTACGAAGGCTATATTAAAAAAGCTATTTCTCAAGCAGAGAAAATGCAAAAAGAAAATAATATTAAAATACCTTTAAATATCGATTATTTTAATGTTAATAATCTAGCGTTAGAAGCAAGAGATAAATTAAATAAAATAAAACCTTTAACAATATCACAAGCTTCAAGAATTAGCGGAGTGAATCCTTCAGATATTCAAATGTTGTTAATTCATTTAAAAAAATATGAAACCTAAGTTTCACAGTTTTATTCTTTGTGGTAAAATGTAACAAACAGGAGTTTTTTATGTTCAATAAAGATTTATTAGAAAAACTAAATCAAGATTCATTTAATCAGTATTATGAATATTTAATCGAACAAAATCAATTATTAAATCTAACAGCTATTACTGAAAAAGAAGATGTTTATTTAAAACATTTCTATGATTCTTTAGTGATATCTAGTCATATTGATTTTAAAGATAAATTAGTATTAGATATTGGTGCTGGGGCAGGTTTCCCTTCAATACCTATTTTATTAATTGAACCATCAATGAAATTAACAATTGTCGATGGGTTAAATAAACGGATTGATTTCTTAGATAGATTAACAGAAAGACTTCAAATTGATGTTGATTTAATTCATGGAAGAGCTGAAGATTTAAAGGTTTTTAATTATTTTGATATCGTTATGGCTCGAGCTGTTGCTAAATTAAATATTCTCGTTGAAATGGCATTACCTATTTTAAAAACGAATGGCTATTTTGTAGCCTTTAAATCAATACATTACCAAGAGGAACTAGATGAAGCTAAAAAAGGTATTTTTTTACTTGGTGGTAAAGTTGAACAAATCGTAAAATATTCTTTAGCAGATGATTTAGAACATGTATATATTATAATTAAGAAAATTAAACCATCACCAAAAGGATATCCAAGATCTTTTGCTAAAATTAAAAAATCTCCTTTATAGGATGTGACTCTTTTGAACAATAAGGAAAAGATGTTTCCAGAGTCTAATAAGTATAAAGAAAAATTAGAAATTAAATATCTTGTTAGACAAAATATTTTTGTATTGACCCTGATATCACTTATAGGGCTTTTAAGTGTGTTTTATTTAATTATTCTTGATTTTGAAATTAGAATGATTTTAGGGTTGTCATCTGGGTTTATTGTGATTATTATTTTTAATATAGCGTCATTATCTTATGGTCATTATCAAATAGAGTTTTTGAAATTTAATAAGTTTATTACGAGTATAAGTTTTTTTACCTTAATTATCATTTATGTTTTATATTTTAAATCTCCTTCGATAATTCCGTTTTTATTCTTAGGGTATTTAATAGCGGCTATTTATAAAGATATTAAAGTATTAATGGTCATAAGCTTATATTTTATTTTAACGATTACTATGCTTTTAATGAATTACCATGAAATTTTTGATTTTACAGGTAATTCTTCAACAAGTTATTTTGTTATAGGATTATTTGTTTTCTTGTTTTTATCTTTATTGATGATTTCAACCTATATTACTTTAAAAGAAAGTCAGTTTTTTTATAATCAAATTTCTTTCACTAAAGAAAAAGAATTGCGTAATTTACAATTATTAGTTGATTTGAAAGATCAAATTGATGTGGAGAAATTTGATTCATTATTGTATTGTGAACGTGTCAATAATTTCTTTGAAGAATTTTCAATGAAGTTAAACATCAATAATGTTTTTAAAGCAAAGATAGATGCAATATATAAACTATCTCAAGGTGTTAAAAAGAAAGAAATACTAGATGAATATAAAGATTTAACGATGATTGATCTTAATCGTTTAGAAGCTTTTGTGATTGATAAAGACTCAGTCATTCGGAAAATGGCAATGAGGATTTATTATTATAATCAAAAAGAAATTCATCAAAGAGAGATATTCTCAGAAACTCATTTTGAAAGTTTAAATAAATCAACCGATGATATTGAAATTAAAATAATGACATTTACAATTCTATATGTTATGTTAAAGAACGGATTGCCTGGAACAAAACAAATGAGCAAAGAAGAAATTTATCATACAATTATTGATACTGAATTTTATTATTTTTTACATCCAGCGATTAGACAAATTTATCAAGATAATTCTGAAGTGTTTGAAGTCATTTTTAATGATGCTTTCAATGGGGTGGTATCATGATAAAACGTTTTATTAATACCATCTTAAAAACTGAGTATTTACCGATGAATGATGTTAGAAAAATAAAAATTATTGTTATTTTTATTTTCTTATCATTATTTACTGCATTAACAATACCTGTTTCATATTTGTTAGACTACCCAACATGGGTTAAAACAATCTTTATTTCTGGGTTTGGTTTTGGACTCTTATTAACTTTTGGTTTTTTAAAGCTTAATAGAATATTTTTAGCCATGCAAGTAACCATTATTCAAGCAGTAATGTTTATGGTTTATTATACGCAAGGTATTACAAGTTTTTATGCTTATCTATTATTCTATGTTGTGTTAACCGTCATTGCTTTGTATCAAGAAATTTATTCATATTTTGTTTTTGGTACTTTTGTGACTGTTTTAGGTGTATTCTATATATTAAGAGATGGTGAAAGTCTTTTATTAGAAAATGATTTATCAGGAGCTATATATATTTATATAGTAGGTTTGGTTTTATATTATTTAGTTAATTTTGTGTTTATCTTCATTAATGAAAAATCATATAGTGAAATGAATATGGAATGGATTTATGATAAAAAAACGAATGATAGTATCCAAAAAGATATTTTTAATTATATGGAAGCATTGAGAAAAATAGAAGGTGTTCCACCGATTTATGAAGATCAAGATTTTCAAAAAGCAATTATTGAAACAAGTGTATTTATTGCTAAACAAATCTTAAAAGATGGTTCTGAAATTAAGAACATGGCAGATTTATATATTTATATGCATGAAAAAGGCTATAAAACTATTTTAGATAACCAAGATATTAGTGTTAATATGCGTAAAACAACAGTAGGCTTAAAAAAATATATGATGAATGATCATTCTGATTTATTTTCAATAGTGATAAATTTTGTTTTAAGACATTATCCATCTAATTTAGAGATTTCTGATTTAGATATTTCAAATCTTTCTGAGTTAAAAGATGAAAAATTAATTGCTTTTGCGATGATTTATGTTTATATGGAACATAATTTATATCAATTCAGTAGTTGGAATAAATTTGATAGAGATAAAAGCACTAAAGCAATCAATGAATTTGATTTTGAATCGTTTTTTGATAATCAAACGGTCGCATTCTACGAAGATAATATAGATATTATAAAAAAACATTTAAATAAGTAAGGGGATACATATGGGATTAGTACTATCTATTGCCAATCAAAAAGGTGGTGTCGGGAAGACAACCACAGCGATAAACCTGGCAAGTTCATTAGCAAACTTAAGAAATAAAATATTAATCATCGATTTAGATTACCAAGCAAATGCGACATCTTGTATGGGTATTGATAGAGGTTCTTTTCAAAAAAGCATTTTCGATGTATTTAAAAAAGAAGCCAGTTTTGAAGAGATATTAATAAAAAGTCACCATCGTAATATCGATGTTTTACCAGCTAAAACAATGGCTGAAGGAATAGAAGAAGCAATTATTGGAGATACGAATAGAGATTTTATCTTACATGGACATTTACAAAAGTTTAAAAAACAATATGATTACATATTAATCGATTGTCCACCTTCTTTAGGTTATATCACCACAAATGCTTTAGTCGCTTCTGATGGGGTTATTGTGCCGGTTCAGTGTGAATTTTTAGCGATGGATGGATTAACTCAGTTATTAAATACAATACGTATTGTTCAAAACAAGAAAAAATTAAATAAAGAAGATTTAACAATCTATGGCGTCTTATTAACGATGTTAGATAAACGAGTTACTTCAGGTTTTCAAATTGTGAATGAAATAAAAACTTATTTTAAAGAAAAAGTTTTTTCTACAATTATACCGAGAAACATTACTTGTTCAAACGCAACCTTTTATGGTATGCCTGTAACGCAATTCTCTCCAAGGAGTAAATCATCAATCAGCTATAAAAAGTTGGCTAAAGAGGTGGTGAGCCGAAATGAACAAAGATGAATTGATTAAACGCAACCTCCAAGACTTATTAAAAGAAAATGATATTAATGTAAAAGATAATGAAGAAGTCGTTGATATTGAATTATCTAGAATTTCGCCGAATCCTTTCCAACCAAGAAAACATTTTGATAAAACAGCTTTAAAAGAATTATCGGATTCAATAAGAATGAATGGTGTTTTACAACCAATCATTGTTAAAAAAATTAATAATGGGTTTTTATTAGTCGCTGGTGAAAGAAGATGTCGAGCATCTGAAATCGCTGGGTTTAAAACCATACCCGCGATTATCAGAGATTATAATAACCAATATTTAGCAGAATTAGCCCTACTCGAAAATATTCAAAGAGAAGATTTAACTATTGTTGAAGAAGCTAAAGCATATAAAAACGTGATTGATGCTTTAGATTTAACCCATTTAGAACTTGCGAATAAAATAGGGAAAAGCAGATCATATGTATCTAATGCTTTAGGGATTTTATCATTACCTGAAGAGGTTATCGATGAAATTAATGAAGGTAATATTACCATGGGTCATGCTAGAAGTTTGAGTAAACTTAAAGATAATGTTAGAATCATTAAGATTGCGCAAACAATTATTGAAAAGAAGTTAACTGTTAGAGATATTGAACAGTTAGTTAAAAAAGAAAAAAAGAAAAAGCAGATAAAAAGAAAACAAATAGACATTGACTTTCAACGAGAACTTAATGAAACAAAAGATGTTTTTACTAAACAATTCCATTTAAAAGAAGATATTAAAATTTCTAGTAATAAAATCATTATCACATTTAATAACAAAGAAGAACTTGAATCAATAAAAAACTTCTTAAAAGGTGAGTAGTATGGTAGATATTAAACTTGGATCGATCCTTGTATTAAAAAAAGGACACCCTTGTGGTGCGAATAAATGGGAGATTGTAAGGTTTGGTGCAGTATGTAAACTGAAATGTTTAGGGTGTGAACGTGAAGTGTTAATGAATCGAATGGATTTAAAGAAAAGAATTAAGAAGGTGTTAAATAATGAAGAAGTTAATTAATGATATAATAGGGTTTAGAGATGAAAGAGGTTGGAAGCATCATGACACACCTCAAGCACTAGCGAAATCAATTATTATTGAAGCTGCGGAACTTTTAGAAAATTATCAATGGGAAGATGAATCACCAAATATCGAAAATGTTAAAGAAGAACTCGCAGATGTGTTAATATATTCAATAGCGATGGCCGCTGATTTAGGATTAGATCCAGAAACAATCATTAGGGAAAAATTAGTGAAAAATGCAATAAAATATCCAAAAAAAGGTTGACAAATTGTTGATTTACAGTGTTATTCTTCGTTTGAACCCCTAAATAAAGGGGATTTTACTTTTTTTATAAATTTCAACAAATAATAATTGACAAATATGCTTATAAATAGTAAAATATAATTCGCATTGCG
>CAYWUZ010000033.1:0-14104 GCA_964461565.1 uncultured Candidatus Izemoplasmatales bacterium
ATCAAGACAAAACTTATCTAATTGGATATTAAAATCAAGTGATTTACTTGATATTATATATCAAAAGATGAAAGATGAATTATTATCTAAAGACATCTTACACGCTGATGAGACGACTGTTCAGGTCTTAAAAGAATCCGGTAAAGAAGCCAAGTCTAAATCATATATGTGGTTATATCAAACTTCTAGATATGATACACCAGTTGTCATCTATGATTATCATCCATCTAGATCAGGTAAGATACCAAGAGATTTCTTAAAAGATTTTTCTGGTTATTTACATGTGGATGGTTATAGTGGTTATAATCATATAGACAATGTAAGTTTGGTTGGATGTTTAGCGCATGTTAGAAGGTATTTCAATGATGCTTATAAGCTCATTGAAAAGAATGAAGATGCAAAACTTTCTAATACAGCTAAGGGATTAGCTTACTGTAATCAGTTATTCGATTTAGATAGAGAATCTAAAAAACTAGATATTTAAGACCGATATGATTTTAAACAAGAAAAAATCAAACCTATATTTGATGCGTTTTTAACATGGCTTAATCAAGCATCTATCAATGCATTACCTCAGTCTAAATATGGTAAGGCAATCACTTATGCATTGAATCAAATGCCTAACCTCATGCATTACTTAGATAAGGGAGAACTTGACATTGATAATAACAGGGCTGAAAGATCAATCAAGCCATTTGTCATAGGAAGAAAAAACTGGCTATTTAATCATTCAGTATCTGGTGCAGAAGCCTCAGCTAGATTATATTCGATTGTGCAAACGTGTATCATTAATCATGTGAATCCTTACCAGTATTTGACTGACATATTAACTAAACTAGCCAATATGACCATAAATCAAAATACTGATCTTCTTAGTTTACTACCTTGGAATTATCAAGCATAAAAAACTAAATCAACCAAACTCTGATTTAATTATCAGGGTTTTTATTTTGTCAAGGTACTTACCGTTTGACGCTTACTTTTGAAAGGGTGAGATAAAATGAAAAAGATTTTCATTATTTTAACAATGTTTATGCTAGTTGTTTCTTTAGTAAGTTGTAATAATAATTCTGATTCGTCAAGTCCAATAGAAATAAAGATTAATTTTAATTCCAATGGTGGAGATGAAGTTGATTCAATTAAAACAATGAGTGATTTATTAGTTACATTACCACTAATAGGAAAGTCAGGATATTATTTTAAAGGTTGGTATCTGGATGATTAAACATTTAAAGAGCCTTTTACATCTGAATCTTTATTGGATGGTGTGATAAAAAATGATGTCAATGTATACGCTAAGTGGTTAGAAATACACGATTCTAAAGATTATAAGTATAGCCTAAATAAAGATGAGGTAATAATTGTTGATTATATAGGTGATAGTCTAAATGTAGATATTCCTGTGTCAATTGAAGGAAACACTGTTACAACAATTGGTAACTATGCGTTTGCAGGAAAGTCCTTAATAAATGTGACCATCCCAAGTAATATTACAACAATAGGAGCTTATGCTTTTTACTGGAACGACTTAACTGATGTAACTTTAGGAACAAATATTATAAAAATAGGAATAAGAGCATTTGAATGGTTAGAACTTACAAGTTTTGATGTAGGTGATAACGATAATTTTATATATGAGAATAACTTACTCTTAACATCAGATAGAAGTACACTGGTTGCTGGTGTTGGTAATTTCAATACTCTTATTATTCCTGATAGAGTGAAAACAATTGGAGAATGTGCGTTTGAAAGCAACAACTTAACAAGTGTTATCATATCAGACGGTGTTAGAACTATAGGAAACTTCGCTTTTTCAGCTAACTCCTTAACAGATGTAACTATTCCAGGCAGTGTTACAGCAATTGGTAATTCTGCATTTTTCATGAACCAATTATCCGATATCAATATTTCCAATGGTACAACAACAATTGGCAACTCCGCATTTGTAAATAATTCCTTAGCCAGTGTCATTATTCCAGATAGTATCACAACAATAGGAGCTTATGCTTTTTACTGGAACGACTTAACTGATGTAACTTTAGGAAAGAATGTAAAAAAAATTGGCGACTTTGCATTTTTAGGAAGCCCTATAAGAAACTTAATAATTCCAGAAAGTGTTACAACAATAGGTGCCAATTCTTTTGCAGGAAATTCTTTAGTTAGTCTCAGTATACCTGATGGTGTTACATCAATAGGAGATTATGCGTTCTATTCAGGACATGACTTAACCGATGTTACTTTGGAAAATGGTGTTTCAACAATTGGAAGAAGAGCATTTAATTGGGAAGAGTTAACAAGTTTTGATATAGGTGATAACGATAATTTTATATATGAGAATAACTTACTGTTAACATCGGATAAAAGTACACTTGTTGCAGGTATTGGAAACTTCGATACTCTTAATATTCCGGGCGGAGTAAAAAATATTGCAGAAGGTGCGTTTGAAAACAATAGCTTAACCAGCGTTACTATTCCAAATAGTGTTAGTAATATAGGCAAATATGCTTTTTCAGGAAATGAGTTAACTAGTGTGAACATACCGGATAGTGTTATTACAATTGGTGACTATGCTTTTGAGGTAAATTTTTTAACTGTTGTCAATTTAGGAAATAGTGTTACAAAAATAGGAAGAAATGCTTTTTATATAAATAAAATTTCGAGTATTGAAATTCCAGATAGTGTGGAGGAAATAGGAGTTAGTGCATTTGAATGGCACGAACTGACAAGTTTTGATATAGGTGATAACGATAATTTTATCTATGAGAATAACTTACTCTTAACATTAGATAGAAGTACACTTGTTGCAGGTGTTGGGAATTTTGATAGTCTCATTATCCCAGATGGAGTGCAAACAATAATTGAAAGAGCATTTTATTGGAATGAGATAACTTCTGTCATTATACCTGACAGTGTTATAGAAATCGGAGAAGGTTCATTTGAGGGAAACAAAATAACCAGCATAGATATCCCAAATAGTGTTAAATTAATAGGAAGAAGTGCATTTGCCCGGAATCAGTTAACAAGCATTACGATCCCAGATAGTGTAGAGTTTATTGGTGTCTTAGCATTCTCCTCTAATGACTTAATTAGCGTCACTATTTTAGGTGATGAGTTTAGATTTAATGATCAATGGACTTCATTTGGATTCCCCGAGAATTTGAAGCCATAGGAAATTAGAAAATAAAAATAACAGATAATACCTATGCAACTTTTTGCCAAGGGTTATTAATAGCGCTACAAGAAAAATAATAAGCACTACAAACGACCTGTTTTAGTGCTTTATTTATTTTAGAGATATCTGCTTGACGTGCATGTGATATCCAATAGATAGATGTAGAATTTAATATCAAATAGAAGTAGTATAAAAAATCTTAAACAAGGGGATAGCAAGGGGGAAGGAAAACAATTACTATTAAATACGTCTATAATTAGCCATCTAAAGTTTTAGAATCACATGCCTTTCACGCATGCATTCACGGGTTCGAATCCCGTACGGGTCACCAGCATAAAAGTAAAGTTAGCGATTAAGCTAGCTTTTTTTATTTTGGAATTTTCGATTATAATCGAAATAGAGATTGTGAAAAGATCAAAACATTTAATTATATTATCTGATGAATTATAAGTGAATTTCATGACTTATAATTGGATGTGTGCAACATATTTATTTTTTTTAACAATTTTAATAAATTATTATTAGTCATAAGAAAAAGCCTACAAATGTAGGCTAAATATGAACATGAACATTGTATTAATCTATTGAATTAGATCACTTATTAATAAAATAATTAATAGCTTCTTGAAGTTGATTGTCATAAGTATCCTGATGTTGTGATAACCATTGATTGATCAGGATTGCTGTTTGGTCATTAACATTTCCAGTTATATCTAAATGACTACTTTCTTGTATTTGATTAATTGCATCTCTTGTACTGATATCATAATAGCCGTCAGTTCTAACCTCGTAGCCCATGCCATTGAGAATGATTTGTAAAACAATATTATCATTACTGACAGTATCATATTGTAAACTATCTTGATGATAAAGATAGATTTTCATGGTGTTTTCAAGTTCATTTGGTTGGGCCTCTATATCGGGTTTGACCCCGCCACTTCCGCCTTGAAAGTGAATCCAATCACCGAATGGTGTAAACCATTTTGCATTTGAGATGTGTAAGTATAAGTCTGGATTGGAATCTAAGGAACGCGTGGTTTGGGCAATGCCTTTTCCATAAGTTGTTTGTCCTATAATGGTGTAGTTACCATGTTCTTGCATAGCAGACGCAAATACTTCAGATGCACTGGCAGTATTTTCATTGACTAAGGTGATGATATCGTATGGTTTCTTTTCTGATGCTTCACCATAATAGGTATATAATCGATTAGGATAATCCATTGTAAGAATAGGTGTGCTATCTTTTACGAGCAGTTCTTGAAGCATATTGACAACAGTATCTAAATAACCACCACCATTGTTTCTTAAATCAATGATTAAACCATCGATGTTTTGAGATTCTAAAATATCAATAGCTTCTATAAAACGCTCATCTGTTTGACTTGAAAAATTAGTTAACGTAATCAAGCCTATGATTTGACCATTATCCTCGATAATTTCATATTCTAATGATTCTAACTTTATAACCACTGTTTGTAGTCTATATGATAATAGACTGTCTTCACCAAGTCTATTAATTTCGATATCGATGTTTAAAGCTGGAGTGCCAACCATTGACTGATATAAATCAGAAATATTATCGATTGTCACAAGAGTGCCATTGATTGAATGAATGATGTCGTCAACTTGGATACCAGCTAAGTCTGCTGGTGAGTGATCAATCACCTCAGAGACAATGACAAAATCATTCCTAATGGCTGGATAAATACCTCTACCGACGTAATCTTCATTTAATCCACCATAGAAATTTGAATATTCTTGTGCGTTAAACAATGCGGTGAATCTGTCATCTAATATTTGAATCATACCTTGAGTTGCGCCTTCAAAAAGCATACCAATACTAGGCTCTTTATAATGATTATCAAGCAACAAATTAAAAACCTCATAGAATACTGCAGCTTCAGTTTCTAAATTATATAATGGGTTTTCCTCCGGTATTTCTGAAATCATCGCAATTGCAAAATGTGTTTCAAAACCTTGATATTCAACTTTAATATGATGGTATCCCTCGACAAATAGTTTGTTGGCATCAACTTCACTAATCATCTCAAATGATAGAGGTATTTGATTAATTTCATCATTTTCTAACCTGACATCGAGCATGATTTGACTAATATCAAACGTTGATATTAAGGCATAAGGGTTATAAGAATCTTTGTCGACACTGATGCTTATGACATTTGCGTATTCAATAAGCTCAACAGTAAAAGCCGTCCTTTGGTTTAAGTACTGGACATTAAATGTATAGGTGCCTGGTTCAATGATATTAAATAAAGATTCAACAATCATTGATTCCTCGAGAGCTATATGACTTTGGAAACCTTGACTAAAATGAAGGATTAAATCGATATCCTCAAACTGAAATTGGTTCAACTGATAGACATCTAAAAGGGTAGTTTGATCGATAGAAATACTCTCTAAAATGATAGTGTTCTCAGTTAAGCTCGTCTCATCGGTTGTGGTTTCAAGCGCTGTTGTTGCTTCAGTTGTTGTGACCATTTTTGTTGTGTTATCAGTTGATTGTGCTGTACAAGAACCCATAAGTAACAATAAAAATATAAATATGATATAGTTTTTTTTAATTATGTCGCTCCTCGCTCATGTGTTTTGTTTTCTTATATGATAGAATATTCAATTGCCATTATGGCATTTTTTATATTATAACATATACAAAGTGATTTTGTTTGAGTGGCAACAAGTTGTTTGTAAAAAGATATATGAGTTTTAATCACACAAATAATGTTTTCTGTTTTTTTAGCCTAGCAGAAGAAAATATGAGGATTATATTGAATTCGTTTGGAATTTTTATTATAATTATGATATCAGTATGATTTGTATATAAGAAAAAATAGGTATCAATGATGTCTATTTTTATTTCAGTATTTGGTTGTCATTTCAATCATCGCAAAAAAAAGTAATTAAGTGTTTGTAGTGCTTTAAAACAGCATTATTTTTTTAATCATATAGTTTTGTTTATGATTATTATGAATATATATGAAGTAATGAAAGGGAGTTATATGAAAAAATTTATCCTTGTTATTTTTTTAATCGTGATATGCAGTATTTTTGTTCATCGGGAAACCATATCTGCTGAGGCTGAAAATGTGTTATCAGAGATTCCGTATTTAGTAGAAGAATCAAATATATTTTCGGATAACTTTGTCGCAAAGCAAGTTTCAGGTTTGAACAACAGTATATTAATATTAACAGAAGAAGATAGAGTTCTTCTTATATGGATAAGTGCTGAAATTGATCCAATCAGTTCTAGAACAATTTATGTTAAACACTATAGAGATTTGACCGACTTAATCGCACTTGATGAAAATGAAAAAGTGAAATCTGTTCATGCAGCCTATGAACATTATCTAGTGTTGACCGACTTAGGTAAACTCTATAGTTGGGGTTCAAATGATAAGGGTCAATTAGGAAATGGTACTTTTGAGTCAAGTAATCATCCATCACCAATTGAATCAAATTTTAATTTAATTGAGGGCGAATTTATTGCTGAGGTAAGTGTTGGGTATTTTCATTCTTTGGCAATCACATCAAACGACCGTGTTTTTACTTGGGGAGGTAATTATGAAGGGGAGTTGGGAGATAATACAACGACTAGAAAAAATATACCCGTTGATATCACTTCATATTTTAACTTAGATGAAGATGATCAAATAAAAAAAGCATCTTTAGGGCATACTTTCTCAATGTTATTAACTGAAAAGGGCCAAATCTTTTCATGGGGTGATAATTATTATGGCCAATTAGGAAATAATAATGATAAAGAAATTCAATTGACACCTCAAGATATTACTCAATCTTTTGAGTTATCAATTGACGAAAAAGTCATTAATATAGCATTAGGAAGTAGTCACTCAATGGCTGTTACATCTAATAATAGAGTTTTTACTTGGGGATATAATATCTTTAAGCAATTGGGAATAGGCTCGAACCTACATCAAAAATCCCCACAAGACATTACTTCATCATTTGGATTTTTTGATGATGAAGATGTTTCATCAATCTCATTGGGTGGAAGACATTCAGGACTTATAACAACACATAATCGGGTATTTATGTGGGGAGACAATTCTGAAGGTGAATTAGCCATTGGTCCAACTTCTAGCAAGGATGTTCCTTTTGAGATTACAAGTTACTTGCCATTAAAATATAATGAATCAATCATTCATATTGATTTAGCATCTTCATTGAGTGTCTTTATTACTTCATCTGGAAGAGTTTTAGAAACAAATGAGGAAGGTTTATTTGCAACTGAAGTGTTGTTTAATCCTGTTGAAGTAGAAAAAAGTTTTTTACCTGTATCTGACGAAATTATAGAGTATGGCACGAGTGGTCAAACAACGTATATCATGACTGAAAATCATGAGGTGTATACATGGGGTAAAAATACAGGAGGCAATATAGGAAACCAAACAATATCTCATGGAATCTATCATCCGATGAATATCACAAAGGAATTTGATTTGAATGAAGCGGATAATATTGAAAATATAGAACTATCCCTCGATTATGGGATAGCGCTGAGCCGTCAAGGAAATGTCTTCGCATGGGGAAAATCGTTTTCTTCAATTTTTGGTTACGGTGTTCCAAGTAGTTCGTACATGCTGAGTCCTGTAAATATTACAGATGAATTTGCTTTAGAAGAAGATGACTATATTGTTGATTTCTCTGCAGGTGAAAGTTTATTAGCGGTAATCACTTCTAAAGGTGAATTACATTTATGGGGAAATCAGATATTTAAGCGTTCTGAGTACGAAGTATATAATCCTATGTACTATCCAAAAAATATGACAAGCTGGTTTGATTTAGAATTAGGCGAATATTTTGTTGATGTTGCAATTGGAAGAAAGCATGGCATTTTGTTGACCAATGAAAATCAGGTTTATGTGTTTGGTGATAACAATAAAGGTCAATTAGGTATTGGATCTTTAAATGAAGCTTTATTGCCAATCAATATAACATCTATGTTAAATATGCAAGAAAACGAATCAATCATAAAGATTCAAGCGAGTCATGATCAAACAGCGATTTTGACTTCGAATCATCGTTTGATTAGTTTTGGTGCGAGTGATTTTGGATCATATGGTCAAGTTCAAGATGACACAATTCCAAATGATATTACTCAAAACATGGGTTTATTAGATGATGAATTTATTGTGGATATTCATCTTTCAAAATCAAATTTAGGAATCAAGACTTCAGAGAGTCGTATATTAATGCTAGGCTTAAATCGTTATTTTAAAATCAGTCAGGATTATAGTGAATCACATTATTTTGAAGTCAGTTATGATATATCAAACCGTTTTAATTTTCTGGACAGTGAAATGATTGATTCCTTTGCACTAAGTGATGATATGGTGTTTGTTAAAACATCTATGGGTAGATTATTTCTTTGGGGTGATAATTATTATGGTCAATTAGGAAATGGCAGTCGGGAAGATGAAACATCTCCATATGAGTTGAATAGAGTATTCTCTAACGACCATCAACTATTAAAAACGATGACTGAATCTACGCATTACTTTCAAGTGGATAGATTTAAGTTAACCATCATACCTGAGTATTCAATATTGGATCAGGTGACGCATATTACTGTCAATAATGTAGCCTATGAAGTTAATCCTAATTTTAGTAATGAATTTTCATTGACAGTTTTTGTTCCTAATGATGGACAACTTGATGAAGAGATATATTTTCAAGTAAATTCTCTTACTTTTTCCAATGGAGACACGATCAATGTTTTTGGCGATACAACAACAAAAACTACACTGATATCATCCAAGAAAAATCCGCATATTGAATTTTTGTATGACAATGAGTTATACGTTGAAGAGGGTTTAGGAAACAATGATTTATTAACTGCAATTGCCTTTGATGAATCATATAATCCGGCTCAATTATTCATTCAAGGAACAGTCGATTGGGATGAACCTGGTCAATATATCATCAAATATTCAGCGTTTGATGAAGTTGCTAATTCAACAACTGTTGAGAAAATTGTCACTGTATTTGAAGAGATTACATATTCAGAACAGGTGATTTTAGATATGACTTTTATCAATGCCAATGATGAAACGGTTGAAAATCAACCAGACTTGTATAACCCTAAAATGAGTATTCATTATGGTGAATTGACATTAAGTTTGATATCAAATGATATATCATTAAATGCTGGAGATAATCATTTAATGTATAGCACTATTATTGGTAATCGGTTGATACTTATTGATAAAATATATTCACTAGCAGATACAGAATCTCCAGAATTAGATGGGATTGGTTTATATCAAACAATTATGATGTATCCGTACGAAAACATTGATTGGACTTATTTATTAATAGATGTCAGTGATAACTCCAAAGGTAACATTGTATTTGAGGAGGTTTCTGATGAAACTATTTATAATGCTGGCGGATTTTACGATGTGGTGTTGACCGCCACTGATGTGTGTTCTAATGTTTTAACTTTCAATATCAGAGTGATTAATAAAGATTTTATCCCGCCAGTTTTAGAGCCGATTGAAGATCAAATTATTGAAGCTGGACATATGTATTACTCAGATTTGATTGATTCTGTCGCCCAATATAGTGATGATGGAATTGGTGAGATAGATTTATCAGTATTCGATACTAATTTAGATTTATATATTCCAGGCGTATATTATTTTACAATCAAAGCACGGGATGAAAACTTTAATACAGCGTTTCAAACATTTAACATTACAATTATAGATACGACGCCTCCAGAAATATATTTGCCCTCATTAATAGAAGTCGAAGTTTTTTCAGAAGAACAAGATTGGACAAGTTATATTGATATAGTTCGTGATAACAGTCACTCTGAACTGACCGTATCTGTTATTGAAGATACTGTAAATTATCATCTTATTGGAAGATATGATGTTCAATTTTCAGTGATGGATGCATCAGGCAATGAAACGATTGATTCATTTGTTGTTCATGTCAGAGATACAATTGAACCAGAAGTCAACTTGATAGGTGACAGTTTCATTACACATGAGATTGGGACAGATTATATCGATTCTGGTGTTTCGTGTTTTGATAATTACGATGATGACTGTCGCTTAATTGTCAATATGAATGATGTAAATTTTGATCAACTTGGTGAGTATAAGATTGTTTATAGTGCAGTAGATTCATCGGGGAATAAATCTTTAGAGACAATAGAGAGAACAATCTTAATTGTTGATACAATGAAGCCAATCATTGAAATTGAAAGTGAATTTACTTTTGAAATAGGTGACGCTGAAAGTGTTGATTGGCTCAGAAAATTAAATAGCATAAGTGATAATAACCCTAATGGTTTAGAAATAATCATTGATGACCAGGTGGATTATTATAATACAGGTACCTATAATGTCACAATTACTGCCCATGATGAAAGTTTAAATCAGACAGTGAAAAATATCATTGTACATATCGTTGATACAATTGCGCCTAGTTTTACTATCTATCAAAGTAGTTTCGAATTTGAAGCGGGGGCCTATGAATCATATGATTTTACCTCAATCATCAAGCATTTATGGGACAATAGTTATGTTGATCCAATGATATACCAAACCGGAGATATCGATTATAAAATGGTTGGTGAATATACAGTCATTATAGGTGCAATAGATGATTCAGAGAATAGATATGAAATAGAAATAATGGTTGAGATTGTTGATACAACGGGACCTTCTTACTCTCTCTTAGAGATATTTCCAATCGAAGCCGGAACAATCAGTGTTGATTGGAAAGAATACATTATTGATATCTATGAAAACTCTAATCGAGACGTTGAAATTGAAATTGAAACAGATATTAATTATGATATTCCTGGAGAATACACAGTCATATTCAATGTCTCTGATGGATATTACACGCATCAAAAAAATGTAGAGGTTTCAGTTGTTGATACGACTAAACCTAAAGTATTTCTAAACCCAAGTTTAGATAGTGTGAGTGTGGGAGAAACTTACACAGAATATGGGGTTGAAGTCATCGATGTGACAGATACAAATGTTGTTTTAGACGGTATGGTCGATACAAATACTGTAGGGGTTTATGAACTAAACTATATTGTTACTGATACATCTGGAAATGAAACAATTATAAAGAGATATGTAACAGTTTATGAACAACCAACAAAAGTCGAATTTGAATTAGGTTATGCTCGAACAACGTTACTCACTGGAGAGGATTATACCGACGGAAGTTGTCGTGTTATAGTGAATGGTGAAGATTTTGAATGTCAAGTGAAAGAAAACAAAGTGGATACAACCACTGCGGGCATTTATTGGATTGAATATTCTTTTATTTTAGGCGAAAAGGAATATAGATATAAACGATATATTTACGTTATAAACAGTTATGATGATTTAGAATTATATATTGATTTATGGAAAGAAGAGGATGAAAAATGAAAAAAATATTATTAGGGTTTGTCTTAATGATGGTTTTTGCACTTATGTCTTGTGACAGTTTGCCGATTTTTTCTAATATTTCAACTTCAACAGATTTGATATCATCAACTGATCAAAGGACTGATTACATAACAACTATCATAGATAACGATATTTATTTACGCTTGAATCCAGGACAAGATACTGTAGAAATCAATACTGAATGGACAGATGCTGGTGCATTGTTTGTACTTAATAATGTCTTAATTGAAATGACAACAGAAGATGAGGTTGACATAACATCATTAGGCATATATCGAGTTGAATATACTTATACATATGAAGAGGTCATTTACTCAATCATGAGATATGTGGTTGTAACAGATCAAATTTCACCAGAAATTAAACTCAATTTAGGTATTGATACAGTGATTATCGGAAATGAGTGGACAGATGCTGGAGTGACCATTTCAGACAATTCAGATGAAGCAATTGGAGCGGTCATAACAGGCTCAGTTGATATCAATACACCTGGTAGATATCAAATTATTTATACAGCCACTGATTCAAGTGGTAATGATAACTCAGTGACAAGATATGTCACTGTTATAGAAGAATAATGTTAAATGACTCATGAAATATGAGTCATTTTTTTTAATAACATATTCATTGCGATGAGATATTAATAATGATTCATGTAATCGATATAAATATGATTGTTTATCACAATGCTCAAGTGTAAACTCAAAGTGATTTATATAATGTTGCTGAAGATTAAGTCTCAGCTAGTGAGGTGCGATTGTTATAATACGAAGGTTGTGAAGATGATTAAGTAGTGTATAATAGAGTCAGAGGGCGTCTAGCCTCTATTAATCATCATTTATAGTAAAGAAGGTGTTATGATGAATGCTAAAGAAATTTTATTATTGTTATCATTAGATGATAAGATAAAATTATTATCAGGCAAGAATTTTTGGTATTTATATGCTCTGCCTCAAGCAAAGTTAAAAAGTGTTATGTTGACTGATGGTCCTCATGGTTTGCGCAAACAAAAAGATAGCGGGGATCATTTAGGTTTATCAAACTCAGTGCCTGCGACGTGTTTTCCAACAGCCTCAGTGCTTGCTTCATCATGGGATGATGATTTAATCTATGCTGTTGGTGAGGCATTAGCTGAAGAGTGTTTGGCTGAAAATGTTTCTGTATTACTAGGGCCGGGCATCAATATTAAACGCCATCCATTATGTGGAAGAAATTTCGAATATTTTTCAGAAGATCCGATTTTATCTGGTAGGTTGGCTTCTCAGTTTATTCAAGGCGTTCAATCTAAAGGTATTGGAACATCCTTAAAGCATTTTGCTATTAACAATCAAGAAACTATGAGAATGACAGTTGATGTGATTGTTGATGAACGTTCATTTAGAGAGTTATATTTGAAGGGCTTTTTATAGAGAACATTATGAGTTTAATGAATTAAGAAAAAAATATAGTGGAGGATGCTATATTGCAACTTCAGCTTATGGCGATTATAATCATCCACAAGTAATTAAACTTCGTAGATTTAGAGATAATATTTTAGAAAAAAAACTCTTTGGAAGATGGTTTATTAAAGTGTATTATTTATTAAGTCCAATAATAACTTTATTATTTGGAAAAATAGGATTATTTAATAGAATCAATAGATTCCTACTAAATAAAATAATTGATTTCATTGACATTAAAACAAATCCAAATGAAGACAAATAACCACTTTGAGAATGAAGAATATGATGAGATGAATACATATGAAACAAGTGAACATAAAAGACAAGACACGTTCATGAAAAGTCTTGGTACCTATGGTTTACTTGTGATTTTCAACTTTAAATTAGTACCGTTTTTAATGGTTTTCCCTCTATATTTAATATCAATCCCCATTTTTTTCATTACTTTTATATGTGAACTATTTGGTAAATTTATCCAAATCTTATCTTATCATAAATTTTTGCAACCAATAGCTTTTATTTTGTTTCTTTTTTCATTATGTCTTCAATTATATATTCCATTTTTGGCTACTTCGGCGTAATCATTATTTCTCCTTACCTCCATTTAATAAGCAAGTAAAACAATATTGTGATGTAGTTGGGATGTTTGGAGAAAAATTTAATTTAAAACTATATAAATAATTCGCGTTTCTTTATTGATTTATTTAAATATAAGCAAGGGGATAACAAGGGTAAAGTAATTCATTTTTGACTTTATATCTCTATAATTAGCCCTCTAAAAATTTAGAGTCACTTTCCTTTCACGCATGCATTCACGGGTTCGAATCCCGTACGGGTCACCAGCAAAACAACCAAAGTTAGCGATAAACGCTGACTTTTTTTATTTAATAGGAAATTGTATTTAGAAAATCATGTAGAGATATAAATAGAAAAAGCCTACAAGAGTAGGCGAAGTATATAAAATTAATATGTTATTTCTTTATGTGATCAATTACTAAAAGAACGTTACTGGCCAACATCAAGGATGG
>CAYWUZ010000034.1:0-13987 GCA_964461565.1 uncultured Candidatus Izemoplasmatales bacterium
GTAAAAATATTTATATATTTGGATTATTTAGCCAAAACCAAATATATTGCATTTTCAAAAGTCATATGGTATAATGCTTATGCTTTTTATAAAAATGTCAAACACGACGCACCTAAACTAAAAAATAAGGGGTTTTTAAAATGTCTACATTATCATTAGATGGCAATTTATTTAAAAAACTAATCATTAACGGAAGTATTAAACTAAAAATTAACATGAATAGAATCGATGATCTTAATGTTTTTCCAGTTCCTGATGGGGACACTGGCTCAAACATGTCTGCGACAATGATGGCGGGCGCTAATGCAATTAGAGAAACAGAAGAAACTGAAATCGGAAAAATTGCAAAAGTTTTATCAAGAGGAATGTTGATGGGAGCACGAGGTAACTCGGGAGTTATTTTGTCTCAATTATTTAGCGGTATTTCAAAAGGATTAGAAGGACTTGACACAGCTAATATGAGTCAATTTGGTAACGCTTTGAGACTTGGTGTTGAACAAGCTTATGCATCAGTTATTCATCCTGTAGAAGGCACTATTTTAACAGTTTCAAGAGAAGCAGCTGATAGAGTCGTTTCAGTCGAAGAAGACTTAGATGATTTTGAAGATTTATTCACTATTTATTTAAAAGAATTAAGAGCTTCATTGGTTAGAACACCTGAATTATTACCTGTATTAAAAGAAGTTGGTGTTGTTGACTCAGGTGGGGCTGGATTTATTGAAGTTGTTGAAGGAATGGAAAAAGCTTTATTAGGAGAAATGTATCCTGAAGATTCTATAGCTGAAGATTATAAAGTGGGTTCTACTAAAATAACTCACAAACATATAGAAGATGGTGAACATTTTGGTTACTGTACTGAGTTCATCATGCAAATCGAAAAAATGAGCGAATTTTCGCAAAAAAGATTCGTTGATATGATTAGCCCACTAGGAGATTCTCTAGTGGTTGTTCAAGATGACAATATCCTAAAAGTACATATTCATACAAAAACACCTGGTGATGCTATGAATTTAGCTCAACATTATGGATTCTTTGTGAATATTAAAATTGAAAATATGACTTTACAACACACTGAAGTTCTTATTCACCAAGACCAAGACCATCAAGATGATTGTGGTTGTGGTCATGATCATTCATTATCAGTTGCACCAGCATTAAAGAAAAAATATGCAATTGTTGCAGTTGTTAATGGTGAAGGACTTAAAGAAACATTTATTGAAATGGGTTGTGACTATATTATTGATGGTGGTCAAACGATGAACCCTTCTGTGGAAGAATTTATAAAAGCTACTGAAGCAATAAATGCAGATCATATTATAATTGTACCGAACAATAAAAACGTATTATTGTCAGCTGAAGCTGCAAGAGATATGATTGAAGAAAGATCAGTTCATGTTTTAAAAGCAACAACAGTGGCGCAAGGATATTCAGCATTAACAATGTTTGATGCGACAGAAGACATTGATACAAACATTGAAGAAATGACCGGTTATTTAGCAAAAGTTAAAACTGGTGAAATTACTTATGCAATTCGCGATAGTAAAAACAATGGTGTTGAAATTAAAAAAGATGAGTTTATGGGAATTTTAGATGGAAAGATTGTACACTCTGTTTCAAATAGACTTGAATCTGCAAAAGGATTAATTGATTTAATGGTTGAAGAGCGTTCTGAAATTATTACCATTATGTATGGAAAAAATGTTGATGAAGACGAGATTAATGAATTGGTAGATTATGTTGAAGAAACTCATGAGTTAGAAGTTGATTTAATCAACGGTGGTCAAGAAGTTTACTCATACATCATCTCAGTTGAATAAAAATATTTAAAGAGGCTTAGGCCTCTTTTTTTTATTGTCGAATTTTCAAAATTCATTCTTTTTAATGGTATAATATTATAAACAAAATATATTTAAGGGTGTATGAATGGATAATTTAACAGATATTAAAGGCTTAGGTCCTGCAACTAAAGAAAAATTAAACAATGCTTCAATTTATTCGATTGAAGATTTATTGTTGTCGTTTCCTAAATCTTATAAAATTCAAAAGTTAGAATCTATCCATCAAGTAAAAACAAAAGAAACAGTCAGTCTTGAAGTGGAAGTTGTCAATAAACCTTCTGTATTCTTTTTTAGAAAGAATTTAACAAAATTGTCAGTTAAAGTGAATATTCAAGAACAAGTCTTTAAAGTGGATATATTTAATCGGCATTTTTTATCAAAAATATTAATACCAAAAACCAATATAGTCATTACCGGTCAGTTTAAAGAAAACTTTAGAGTCTTTACTGCAAGTGACATTGTTTTAAGAAAGAATTTTGAAGAGGGAATTATACCACAATATCAGTTTCAAGATATTAAAGATGGAAGAATTAGAAAAGTCATAGAATTACTTTTAGAGATGAATTATACAATAGATGAATCGTTACCTGATTTTCTTATAAAGAAACGACATATTAGTAATATTAATGATATTATTCGATATATTCATAAGCCTTTGAATAATACTCAATTAGAAAAAGCACTATATAGATTAAAATATCAAGAATTAATCGAGTTTGCTTTACGGATTGAATTGATTAAATCAAATCAAAAAGTGTCAAAACTATTAAAGAAAACTTATAATATTGAAAAGGTTAGAGATTTTATAACTCATATTGGATTTGAGTTAACCAATGGACAAAAGCAAGCAACAAATGATATATTTCGTGATTTAAAATCGGAACAACAAATGAACCGCTTATTACAAGGCGATGTAGGATCAGGTAAAACAATTGTTGCAGTTTTAGCGGCCTTGGCCGCAGTAACCGCCGGACAACAAGTAGCTGTGATGGCTCCGACACTCGTTTTAGCTCATCAACATTATTCTGTCTTTAAACAATATCTATCTGACTATCAAATTAATATCGTTTTACTAACTAGTGAAATATCTTTAAAAGAAAAAGGAAATATCCTAGAGGGTATAAGAAAAAATGACGTTAATATCGTGATTGGTACACATGCGCTAATTCAGGAGCAAATTGAATTTATGCAACTAGGCCTTGCCATTATTGATGAACAACACCGATTTGGCGTTGAACAGAGAAAAAAATTAAGAATAAAGGGATACTATCCTGATATTCTACTTATGAGTGCAACACCTATCCCTAGATCTCTTGCAATATCAGTCTTTGAAAGTTCAGATATTTCACAGATTACGGAAAAACCATTAGGTAGAAAGCCGATTATTACTGAAATTGTGGAATACTCTAAGATGGATAAAATATATAAACTTATTGAAAAAGAGTTAATACTAAAAAATCAAGTTTACGTTATATGCCCTTTAATTGAAGAAAGTGATCATTCTAATTATTATTCTGTTTCAGAAATATATAAGATTTTTGCAAATAAATTTAAACAGTACCAGACTGAAGCTTTACACGGAAAAATGAATGATTCAGAAAAAGTTAGTATTCTAAATAGATTTAAATTAGGTCAAACACAAATCCTTGTATCAACGACCGTTATTGAGGTTGGTGTGCATATTGATCAAGCAACGACCATGGTCATTATGAATGCTAATGCATTTGGACTTGCTCAATTGCATCAGTTACGCGGGAGAATCGGAAGAAGCGATTTACAATCCTATTGTTGTTTAGTTGTTGATGAAGGTATAGAAGATTTGGATAGATTAAAAATACTTGAACAAACCGATGATGGTTTTATGATTAGTGAGTATGATTTAAAATTAAGGGGGCCTGGTGAAGTGTTTGGTAAGAATCAAGCAGGTATTCCAAATTTTAACTTTGCTAATATAGTTGAAGATGAAGAATTATTGAAAATTGCATTAGAAGATGCAAAAGAGATATTAATAAAAACAGATAATGCATCAAAATCATTAAAAGATAAAGTGATTCAAACAATAGAATCTTATCATTTAGATTAAAATATGATATACTTTTTAAGTAAGAGGTGAAAATTATGATTAAAATAGCAATTGATGCAATGGGCGGAGATTACGCACCAAAAGAACAAGTTTTAGGCTCAATGATGGCCATTAAAGAAATTGATGATATTGAACTTATCTTATATGGAAAAGAAGAAGAAATCAAAAAATATTTAACCAATGATTATAGAATTAAAATAGTCAATGCAGACTATGTTATACCTATGGATGAAAAGAATCCTATTGCTGCAATTAGAAAAAACAAAGATGCTTCAGTCGTTAAAGCTTTACAAAGCGTTTCTGATGGAGATACAGATGCAATAGTTTCAAGTGGAGCAACTCAAGCATTAATCGCTGGAGCCCATATGATTATTAGAAGAATGGATGGATTTAAGCGAACAGCTATTGCGCCAGTTATACCAACAGTAGATCATCGTAAGGTCATATTATTAGACACAGGTGCTAATTTACAAATAAGACCTGAACATATGCTTCAACAAGCATATTTTGCGACAATTTATGCTAATAAAGTATTGGGTGTTAATAATCCTAGAGTGGGGTTAATTAATATTGGAACTGAAAAGAGCAAGGGTAGAGAATTAGATCAAGAAGTTTATAAGTTGTTTTCTGAAACGAATTTATTTGAGTTTTCAGGGAATATTGAACCTAAAACCATTTTAGAACCTGACTGTGATATTTTAATTAGTGATGGTTTTACAGCAAATATCGTTATGAAAACAATTGAAGGTACAGCTAAATCAATGGGTAAATTATTGAAAGAAAACCTAATGAGTTCTTTAAGTGGAAAAATAGCTGGATTATTAGCTAAGAAGAATTTAATTAATTTTAAAAAACAATTATCAGCTGAAGAAATCGGTGGCGCTGTTATTTATGGTTTGAAAAAACCAGTTATAAAAGCTCAAGGTGCTTCAAAAGCATATGGATATTATAATGCTATTCGTCAGGCTGCGCATATTGTAAGACATGAAGTTTTTGACATTGTAGAAGATTATATACGTACAGAAAGTGGTGAAGAGCTTGGAACACAATCTGAGTGAATTAGAGAAACTATTTAACCTTTCTTTCAATAATAAAAATTTACTTACTCGAGCTATGACACATTCTTCATATGCTTATGAAAATAATACCTTAAGCAATGAACGTCTTGAGTTTATTGGAGATGCAGTTTTAGATTTAGCTGTTGGTAAATTTCTTTATGACCACATTCCAGAATCTGAAGGCATATTGACGAAAAAAAGAGCTCAAGAAGTATGTGAAGATGCTTTAGTTGAGTATGCTAAAAGTTTTAATTTAGGAAAATATCTTTTACTTGGTAAGGGAGAAGAAATCTCTTTAGGAAGACAAAAACCAGGTATTTTAGCAGATGCTTTTGAAGCTTTTTTAGGGGCTATATATATTGATAAAGGAATAGAAGAAGCATATAAAGTATTAAATGCAATTGTTTTTCCTCATGTTAAAGATGACTTAGATAAAGAAGATGCAGATTATAAAAGTAAGTTACAAGAACTGGTTCAATCTGATAAACGCACATTAAGATACGATATTATTTCAGAAAAAGGGCCAGCACATGATCGTGAATTTATTTCTAGAGTTTATCTTGATGATACAATCATAATGGGCGAAGGCAAAGGAAAGACGAAAAAAGAAGCCGAACAAAAAGCGGCATTTTCAGCATTAAAGAAATTAGCTGAATCTGATAAAGGATGAGTTTATGGAATTGCTATTTGTAAAGAAATTAATTGATGATCATTTGCTAGATTTTGATAAACTACTTAAAAAAACATATCGTCAAATTGGCCTCAAAGAAATTGAAGCGTTTTTCTTAATGGAGTTATATACGTTAAGACATAAAGGGATTTCAAGCATTAATCCGACTGTATTAAGTGAACATTTATCTTTAAACGAAACAGAATTAACTGAGTTATTAGATAGTATGATGCAAAGAGAGTACCTTTCTTTTGAAATCATAGAGAATAAAGAAGGTTTAACATCAGAAAGTTTTTCTTTGGATCAAACCATTATCAAAATAATTAATTATTATCAATCATATATAGAAGAAGATATAGTTAAAACAAATTCAGTGTCTGATACTGATGAAAATGAGATTGCTGAAATATTAGAAACGCAATTACAAAGGCAATTAAAGCCAATTGAGGTAGAGATTATCATTAAATGGATAAAGGATTATCATTATGATAAAACGCAAATCAAATCCGCAATTATTGAAGCAGTTAAATCTGGTAAAACCTCAATTAGTTATATAGATGGCATTTTATTGAAAAAATCAAAGAATAAAGAAACAACTGTAATTAAAACTAATCGAAAAAAATCTAAAGTATTAAAGGATTTTTTAGAGTCATGACAAAAAAAGAAAATGCACTCTTTATTCTTGAAAAAATAACTGAAATGTATCCTAATGCCACTATTGAGCTAAACTATAAAAAAGCTCATGAATTACTCATTGCTATTATGTTAAGTGCACAAACAACAGATGTGGCAGTGAATAAAGTAACAAAAAAACTTTTTGCAGACTATCAAACTTTAGCTGATTATGCAAATGCTGATAATGAAACATTAGAATCATATATTAAAACTATAGGTCTATATCGAAACAAAGCAAAAAATTTAAAAAAACTATCGTCAATGATTATAGAAGAATTTGATGGCGTTATTCCTAAAGACCAATCTCTTTTAGAAAAACTTCCTGGTGTTGGTAGAAAAACAGCTAATGTATATTTAGCTGAGTTTTATAAAATTCCAAGGATAGCTGTTGATACTCATGTGTCAAGAGTTTCTATTAGATTAGGACTTGCTAAAATTGATGATTCTCCATTACAAGTTGAGAATAAATTAATGAAATTATATGATGAATCTCAGTGGATTGCTTTACATCATAAGTTCATTCATTTTGGAAGATATTTTTGTAAATCTCGAAATCCACAATGTAAAGTGTGTCCTTTGTTAAAAATTTGTAAATTTCCAGTCATTTAATGACTGGTATTTTTTTGGCTAAATTTAGACCTAAACACCGATTTGGTTGAGAATTTATAAAAACCTTTCAAAATTTCCTTATTTCATATTTTCTCTATATGTTTTATAATTTATTGTACTTAAATTACTACTGAAAAGGAGAAACAAAATGGTTAACGATATTTTACTTTATTCAAAAAAAAGAAATGAACAAATGTATCAATTTTATTACATGATGTTCGGCCAAATTATTAAAAAGAGAAGGCTGGAACTCAATCTCACCCAGGAGTATGTTGCAAAGTCAATATGCTCAAACACTTATATTTCAAAAACAGAAAACAATCAAGTTGTCATGGGTGATGATCAATTGTTTAGAATTATGGAAAGACTTAATATCTCAGTGAAACAATATGCTAAACCTGAGAAATTGGTCCATTTTTTAGAGAAAGTTATCGATTACTTTTTCTACAGAGATTTAGATAATTATCGTCTTCTTATTGAAAAAATTGAAGACAATGATTTTCAAGCAGTTATTGAAGTGATTCGATTAGGGTATTATGTATTAAACAAAGAATATGATAAAGCTGAAAAAGCATATCATTTAATACTCGATTATTTGAATTCAATAGATGATTTAGCATTTGAATTATTCTTGTTTTTTTCATCTCAATTGTTTTATAAAACATATCGATTAAAATTAGCTAAGTTTTTAATTGAGTCTACTTATGTGATTCATCAAGATTATCCAGAATTAAATATGATGTACAATTACACTAAATTTGTTGTGTACGGGAAATTACATCTTAATTATAAATCTTCTGATTTAGTTCCAGGTCTTATGATGGACCTAATGAAAACAGGGAATATCGTATTATTAAATGAATTGACTATGTATAAAGCTTTGTTTTCTGAGTATATGGACGAAAAGATAAATATCAAATATTTGGATAGACTTATAGAAACTGTAGATTATGAAGTAGTAGATGAATATTTATTAGTAAAAGGATTTGGCTCAGACAATCCTAAAGAATATATTGAAAAAATATCTAAAAAGAATCATGATCTATATTTAATTGGCTTATACTTACTTGCTAGACAATCATTTTCAAGTGAAGATAAAGCAGTTTATAACGATTTAAGAGAAGAAATTTCTAAATTCCATTATCAAAGCAAACTTAAAATTGACTATAATAATTTATTAACGCTTGAGAAAAAAGGTGATGCAATGTTTTTTAAAGACTATCTTGCAAACTCGTGTTTAAAAGAAGCAAAAAAACATGAACATATATATTTAATGAAGAAAATTACATATATGATTACTGATATATTGAAATCAAAAGCAAGATATAAAGATGCTTTGACCTATACGGAGAATCTACAAGCTAATATCAAGAAATTGTGTGGCTAATAAAAAAAGACTTAGTTTTTAATCAAACTAAGTCTTTTTACCTTTTTCTAGTATAATTTCATTATTTTGCGTGCAAGATTCAAATAAATCATACCAGCAACATCAGATTCTTTATATATCGGTTTATCAGTAGGGACTATAGGTAATTTTTCTAAAAGTGGGACTAATAATTCATCCGCAACTTTTTGTCCGCCACCTTGACCAAAAATAAAGTGGTCTTCTCCGTTGACATCATAATATGACATGTTTTCTACAACACCTAGTAGTTCTTGAGATAAATCTTTAGCTGCGTAACCAGCTTTAATAGCGATATGAGCTGCGCTCGCTTGAGGTGTTGTGACTAAAACCATTTTAGCATCTTCAGAGAAGTTTTTAATATCCATCATCACATCGCCTGTACCTGGTGGTAAATCTACTAAAAAGTAATCGATTTCTTCATTCCACAATGTATCTTCAAAGAATATTTTAAGAATTTTACCTAACATAGGTCCACGTAACATAAGGGCTCTGTTTTTTTCAACGAGGTATTCAGTAGATACCATTTGAATACCATCGACTTCAAATGGAAATACTTTGTTGTTGGCATCTGCTAATAATTGATGGCCAACACCTCCGAGTATTTTTGGCATATTTGCGCCATAAATGTCTGCGTCTATAATCGCAACTTTCTTTCCCATTCTCATTAGCGCATAAGCTAAATTAGCTGTAACAGTTGATTTTCCTACGCCACCTTTTCCAGAAGCTATTAATAAAGTTTTTGCGTTTTTATTATGGATTTTTCTTTTTTGAAATTCAATTTTAACACCACTAAAACCTAAATCTATTTTGACTATTTTAGCAATATCTCTTTGAATTTGTTTAGTAAACTCTGTCGCTTTGTCAGCCACATCAATAATTAATATGACAGCGTTATTTTCATCAACACCAACATGTTTAATGGCATCGACTTCACCTAGTGTTTGGTTTGAACCTGGATCGACTACATTTAATAATTTTGATTTAATTTCTTCGGGTTTCATTATATGCCTTCTTTCATAATATATTAACATATTCATTATAACGCAAAAGCGGATACTTTCAAACAGGAATGATGATTTATTTTGCTTGTTTATATAGATGTTTTTCTTGACAATCGCTTATAAAAAAAGTATAATTGTACTGCTGTGATGAGGTGATTAAATTGAAATGGACAATTCATGAACTGAAGAAAAAAGTTTACAGCGATAATGAGATTGATCAAGTCATTGACTTGAAATCATTTTTATCCGAAGACTTTAATGATTTAACGGATATTTCTCCAACGGCTGTTAAAGGGTATTTTCAATATATAATTGATGAAGATGTTTATGCATTTTATTTAAATGTAAAAACTTCATTAACCATGCTTTGCTCAATTACTTTAAAAGAAGTCATTGTAGATATGGATTTTAATATTGAGTTATATTTCTCTGAAACAAATGATGAAGATGATATTCATTTAATTGAAGGGATAACAATTGATTTAAGTCCTTATATTTTTTCTGAAATTATTGTAGAAAAACCTATGAGGGTTATTAGTCCTAATGCAAATGATCAATATCTTGAAGAAAAAGTTACACTAGACGAAGAAGAGGTTCTCGAAAATAGTCCTTTTGCTAAGTTAAAAAAATAAGGAGGTAACAATATGGCTGTTCCTAAAAGAAAAGTGAGTAAACAAAGAAAAAGAAAAAGAAGAACTCATTTTAAATTACATGCTCCAGCAATGACAGTTTGTCCTAATTGCGGTGAAGTAACACTTTCACATCAAGTATGTAAAGCTTGTGGTTTCTACAAAGGTAAAGAAGTAGTTTCTCAACCTGTCGAAGAAGAAGTAGAAGCTGAATAAAAGAAAGAGACGTTGATAATTCAACGTTTTTCTTTTACAAATTTTTAGAATTATTTAGATAATAGCACAAAACAAAAAGCCTATGAATATTATAGGCTTATTATTTTTATTGTAGTTGACTCACATAGATTAGAAATTTATCAACAACTTCAGGATCAAATTGTGTTCCTTTATGATATTTGATTTCTTGGATAGCTTCTTCTTCAGATAGAACCATTCGGTAAGTTCTTTGTTCTGTCATAGCATCATAAGCATCCGCTAAAGAGATTATTCTTGATTCTAAGGGGATATTATGCCCTGATAATCCTTTAGGATAGCCTTTACCATCAAATCTCTCATGGTGCGTTAATACGATGTTCGCAATATCTAAATATTCTGGAACAGTTGAAAGAATTCTAAATCCAGACTCAGGATGTTTTATTATTTTTTTCCACTCATAATCATTTAATTTACCTGGTTTATCCAAGATTTCTTCTGATATATTGATTTTTCCTATATCATGTAACCTTCCAGCTAATTCAACTCTATTGACAAAAGCTGTACCTAAATTAAATTGCTGAGCAATGTTTTTAGCGATTAAGCTGACTCTTTCGCTATGCATTTTTTCTCTTTTGCTTTTATCGAATAAAGTACCCATGATTAATTCAATGGTTTTTGTTGAAATACTAGATCCATCATATATTTTATTGCTATTCATGTTAATCAATGCTTGATTATATGTTTCGGATAAAGATTGATCAAGACTATCAGTTGTATAAACACCATAACTCATATTGATATTAAAATTGAAGGCTTCAATTTCACTCACATTATCTTTGATTAATTTACCTATCATTTCCGCTTCTTCAATAGACGTTTTATTAATAACGCAAGCAAATTCATCGCCACCAATTCGGTATAGGTAAGGATTAGAGTGGTTTTTTAATGTATTCTTCATTGTTTTAGCTATTTTGACTAAGACTTGATTACCTACCTCATAACCAAAAGAAGTATTAATAATATGAAAAGAATTGATATCTAAAGTGATTATTGATATAGGTAATTCAGCAGACAAAGGATTACTTAAAATATAAGTATCAAAAGATTGACGATTGTATAATTTAGTGAGTGAATCATAAAGCGTAAGCTCACTGATTTTTTCTTTGTCTTCATATTCTTTTGTTAAATCTTCAATTATGCCGATACCACCAATGACATGGTCATTTTCATAAATAGGAGAAAATTGAGATCTTGTAGGAAAAGTTTTATTCGATATAAAAGACTTATAGTAGCCTTCGTAGACACTTAAATTTCCGTCAAGTGAACTTTTTATTTTGCTAACTAATCGCTTATCTGGCAAATCAAACATATTGAGTCCAATTAGGTCATTTGTACTTGCAGATAAAATTTTAGCAAAAGCATCGTTAGCAATTTCGATTACACCAAGATTATTGTATTGGATGACACCTAGTTTAGAGTTGTTAATAAGTGTACGATATTTTTTTTCATTGTTAATAATCATTTGTTGGGATTTGATTCTATTTTCATGATTTAATACAGCCATACTAAGTAATGTCGTTGCTATAGGGAAAAAGACAATAAAGATTAAACCAACATTTTTAATGACTTCAATGTTTTGGGGATATGGAAAGGAAAACTGTGATAATATAACGAATATATGAATCACAAACCCAAAAAGATAGAGATTTAAGTACTTATTAATTTTCAACTTTTCATAAATATATCGTTTCCAAATCCAACCAATCAATAAAGCAGATAAGATAGATAATACACCTGCATAAACGCCTAGACCACCAACATAAACTCGATATGCTATAGCAATGATTGCTGCAATGAATGAAGTAGTATAACTAAAAAATAAAGAGGTTACACCAATCATAACTGAACGGGTATCGAAAATAGCACCTGTATCCATTTGCCAAGCATTCATCATAATAATCATTGTCACAAGACCAATAACAAAACCGAACAGTATGTCCATCCATTTTTTCTTAAATTTGATTGTCGAACTCGAAAGACTAATCATAAAGACTAATCCAAATAGCAAGATAATATTGATAATAATATCTCGTAATGTGTCCATAAGCCCCCCATAGGCAATGATTTGTTAGATTCAATAGCTTTATTTTATTTTATCATTGTTAATCTGTATAATCAATTAAATAAAACCGAGGTTCATATTATTCTCTTGATTTTTAATAATTAAATTTTTAATATCTTAAGCATCGGTACACAAATCATTAATTAATAATGAAAAGTGAATATGTCAATTTATAAGCTATTATGATATAATAAAATAGGTGATAAAATGGAAAAACATATACCAGTTCTGTTAAATGAAACAATTAAATATTTAAATATTAATCCTTCAGGAATTTATGTTGATATGACGCTTGGCGGCGGTGGGCATGCGGAAGCAATTTTAGAAAAACTAACTGATGGTGAATTAATTGGTTTTGATCAAGATGAATTTGCTATACAGAAAACCACTGCTCGATTATCTCAGTATTCAAATTTTTTTGCGATTAATGATAATTTTATAAATGCCAAATATAGACTAGCAGATATTAATATTGAAGCAGTAGATGGTATTGTTTTTGATTTAGGCGTTTCTTCTTTTCAATTTGATTCACCTGAACGAGGATTTTCTTATCGCTTTGATTATCAATTAGACATGCGTATGGATCAATCTCAAGATTTGACTGCGAAACATATAGTGAATCAATACTCTTTTGATGATTTAGTTAGAATATTATTTGAATATGGTGAAGAAAAATTTGCAAGAATCATCGCAAAAAATATTATTTTACAAAGAGACAAAAAGCCAATTGAAACAACTTTTGATTTAGTAGAAGTTATTAAAGATGCTTTACCTCAAAAAATATTAAATAAAAAAGGTCATCCAGCAAAGAAAACTTTTCAAGCACTAAGAATAGCTGTTAATAATGAACTTAATATTTTAGAAGAATCATTAAGAAATGCTATCGATGTTTTAAAACCTGGTGGTAGATTAGCAGTCATTACATTCCATTCTTTAGAAGATAGAATATGTAAAAATGTTTTTAGAAAACTTTCAACCATAGAAATACCTAAAGGTTTAGCGATTATATCAGATGAAGTACCATTGATTAAGTTGATTAATAGAAAAGTGATAACCGCTGAAGAAGATGAATTAGAAGACAATAATCGTGCTCATAGTGCAAAACTAAGAATAATTGAAAAAAACTAGTTATAATATATTGACAAAGTAGGCGTAGTTGTGTTATCATAGTCTAGCGTCTAACGCAGGTGTAGTTTAATGGTAGAACCTCAGCCTTCCAAGCTGACTATGAGGGTTCGATTCCCTTCACCTGCTCCATATTGAAAGCATAGGTTTGATACAATTGTATCAGGCCTTTTTTTGTGCTATATAGGGCTGTTTCTCTATTTCTTTGTTTTTAATGCGACTTAAAAGTGCTCTAATTTTACTGGTTTCCAGACATTTCATTAGAATTTTTACACGATTACATTTCAAAATACACGATTTAAAATGGATTTACACGATTACTTTGAAACCTTCTATTTTATCACCCATTCCTAAATCAAACAGAAATATTCGATTTTGGGACTCATAGTTAAGTAATTAACTCCCTAAAAAATAAAAAAAATGAAGTTTTGGGAATTGTGTGATATAATATATGTGGTGATGAAAATGAAAATTATAGAAAGAAAAAAATACTTGGATGAACTGCTAACACTTAAAAACAAACCAGACATCAAAATCATAACAGGTGTGAGACGTGCTGGAAAATCAATGCTATTAA
>CAYWUZ010000035.1:0-12975 GCA_964461565.1 uncultured Candidatus Izemoplasmatales bacterium
AATTCACTGAATTATTAAACAAAAAAATAATCATTAATGAAGTTATCCAACCATCAATCATTGGTGGGATACGCATAGAGTATCAAGGTAGAGTCATAGATCAAACTGTGAATGCTTCTTTGGAACAACTTAAGTCTTCATTAATAGGATGATGAGGTAAACAAGTGAAAATAGATTCGTTAGAAATTAGTTCTTTACTAAAAGAACAAATAAAAAAGTACGAAAAACAAATTAAAACAGAAAATGTTGGTAGTGTCATTTCAGTAGGAGATGGTATTGCTCTTGTTTATGGTATTGATCGCGCAATGAGTGGAGAACTCTTGGTTTTTCCTAACGGCGTTTATGGAATGGTTCAAAACCTTGAAAAAAATCATGTTGGAGCTATTTTATTAAATGATACAAACCTAATTAAAGAAGGCGATGAAGTTAAAACGACGGGTCGTATTCTTGAAGTTGGTGTTGGGAAAGAATTAATCGGTAGAATCATTAATCCACTTGGACAAGCGATTGATGGGTTAGGTGCGATTAAAACAGAAAAAACAAGACCTATTGAAAGAAAAGCCACAGGCGTAATTGAACGTCAATCTGTAAATCAACCATTAGAAACTGGTGTTAAAGTACTTGATGCTTTGGTACCGATTGGTCGAGGACAAAGAGAATTAATTATTGGTGATAGACAAACTGGTAAAACATCGATCGCTGTAGATACAATTATTAACCAAAAAGGTAAAGATGTTATTTGTATTTATGTTGCTATTGGACAAAAACAAACGACTGTTTTAGATGTTTATGAAACATTAAAGAAATTTGATGCAATGGATTTTTCAATTATTGTCGCTGCGAGTGCATCTGATCCAGCACCTTTATTATATCTTGCACCATATGCTGGTGTAACCATTGCTGAAGAATTTATGTTTGAAGGTAAACATGTTTTAATTGTTTATGATGATTTAACAAAACATGCGATTGCTTATCGTGAACTTTCATTGTTATTAAGACGTCCACCAGGACGTGAAGCATTCCCTGGAGATGTATTCTATTTGCATTCTCGTTTATTAGAAAGAGCTGCAAAATTATCGGATAAACTTGGTGGCGGTTCAATTACTGCTTTACCAATCATCGAAACACAAGAAGGGGATATCTCTGCATATATCCCAACAAATGTTATTTCAATTACTGATGGTCAAATTTTCTTACAATCTCAATTATTCCATTCAGGGATTAGACCTGCCATTAACGCTGGTTTATCAGTGTCTCGTGTAGGTGGCGCTGCTCAACATAAATCAATTAAGAAAGTTTCTGGAACGTTAAGACTTGACTTAGCAAGTTATCGAGAATTAGAAGCATTTACACAATTTGGTTCTGATTTAGATGATAATACAAAAGCGAAATTAAATCGTGGTGAAAAAACAGTTGAAATTTTGAAACAAGGACTACATAGTCCTATGCCTTTCGAATTACAAACGATTAGTATTTATGCTTTAACTCATGGATTCTTAGATAATGTAAAAACAGACGAAGTGAGAAAATATGAATCTGAATTACATAGTTTCTTCTTAAATGATACTGAAGCTAATAAATTATTAAGAGAAATGCGTGAGACTAAAAACTTACCTGATACAGAAAAATTAAATCAAGTGATTGATAGATTTAATGATCAATATTAAAAAGGAGGCACATGATGGCTTCACTTCGTGATATAAAAAAACGTATAGAAGCGACGAGAAAAACATCGCAGATAACCAAAGCGATGAACATGGTGTCTGCTTCTAAATTACGTAAAGTTGAAAAGAAATTTCGTGCTTTTCAACCGATTAAAGATGAAGTAAAGAGATTACTAGAAGATGTTTTGTCATCAAATCCTGGGGCAATGCATCCATTGTTAGAACATAGAGAAATTAATAAAATTGGTTACATTTTAATTACAAGTGACCGTGGTCTAGCTGGACCATATAACAGTAACGTTTTTAAATACTTTGAAAGTTTACTTGAAGAAAATGAAAAAGACTTTATTGTTGGGACTATTGGTTTTAAAGCTTATAGTTACTGTAAAAAAAGACAATACCCTTTATTAAATAAAGAATCTATTAGTTCTAGAGATGAGATTAAATTCATAGATTTTCAAGCGATGTCTAGAGCGTTTATTAAACTTTATTTAGATAAAGGTGTCGATAAGATTGTTATTATTTATACAGATTACATTAACACTTTAAGTCAAAATGTGACTCAGCAACAGCTTTTACCAATCACAGATTTGGTGAAATCAAAAGTCATGGTGTCAAATTATGTTTTTGAACCTGGCACTGAAGAAGTTATTCAATCATTATTACCGATATTTTTAGAAAACACATTATACGGTATCATCTTAGATGCCAAAACTAGCGAACATGCTTCAAGAATGACAGCTATGAAAAACGCGACGGATAATGCTAAAGATATTATTCAAAAACAAAATTTGATCTATAATCGTGCAAGACAAGCACAAATAACCATTGAACTTACCGATATTATCGGTGGCGCCAATGCAGTTAATTAGGAGGAAAATATGCCTAACAAAGGAAAAATAGTACAAGTGATGGGGCCGGTTGTTGATGTTATGTTTGAAGGCGAAATGCCCAATATCAATAACGCTTTAACCGTGAAGGTTCCAGCTGATAAAAATAATGGAATTGCTATTGATTTAACCTTAGAAGTTTCACTTTTCTTGGGAGATAGAATCATTCGTGCAATTGCAATGGATTCTACTGATGGATTAATGAGAGGTTTAGAAGTAGAAGATACTGGAAGAGCAATTACAGTTCCTGTAGGTAAAGTGACTTTAGGAAGAATGTTTAATGTGCTTGGAGAACCAATTGATGGATTACCTGTTGAAGGTGACTATGAAACGTTACCGATTCATAGATCGGCACCTAAGTTAGAAGATTTAAGTGCTGAAACTGAAATTTTAGAAACTGGTATTAAAGTTGTTGATTTATTAGCACCTTATATTAAGGGTGGTAAAATTGGTTTATTTGGTGGTGCCGGTGTTGGTAAAACAGTATTAATCCAAGAATTAATTAACAACGTTGCTCAAGAACATGGTGGTATTTCTGTGTTTGCGGGTGTTGGTGAAAGAACCAGAGAAGGTAATGATTTATATTATGAAATGAAAGAATCTGGTGTTATTAATAAAACAGCCATGGTTTTCGGTCAAATGAACGAACCACCTGGGGCTAGAATGCGTGTTGGGTTAACTGGATTAACCATGGCAGAGTATTTTAGAGATGTTGAGAAACAAGATGTATTATTATTTATTGATAATATTTTCAGATTTACTCAAGCCGGTTCAGAAGTATCAGCCCTATTAGGGCGTATGCCTTCAGCGGTAGGTTATCAACCAACCTTAGCGACTGATATGGGCTTATTGCAAGAAAGAATTACGTCAACTAAATCAGGATCAATTACGTCAATTCAAGCGGTATATGTACCGGCAGATGACTATACTGACCCTGCACCAGCGACAACATTCACCCATTTAGATGCTACAACCAACCTTTCAAGAAAGATTTCTGAAGAAGGTATCTACCCTGCGGTAGATCCATTAGCATCAACATCAAGAGCATTAACTCCAGAAATTGTTGGTGAAGAACATTATAAAGTTGCTAGAGATGTCCAACAAACATTGCAAAGATATAATGATTTATTAGATATTATCGCTATCTTAGGTATGGATGAATTATCTGAAGATGATAAATTAGTTGTTCATAGAGCAAGAAGAATTCGTCTTTTCTTATCACAAAACTTCCATGTAGCTGAACAGTTTACTGGTCAAAAAGGTAGTTTCGTTAAAGTAGAAGATACCATTAAAGGCTTTAAAGAATTATTAGAAGGTAAATATGATGATTTACCTGAAGATGCTTTTAGACTTGTTGGTAGTATTGAAGCAGTGATTGAAAAAGCGAAAAAAATGAAAGTGTAGGAAATTATGGATATTACAATCGTTACACCTGATGGTGAATTGTACAAAGAAGTTGTTAATTCAATCATCGTGTCGAGTTCAAACAATGGTAATTATGAAATTTTACCAGACCATTTACCTATTGTGTCTACCATTGATACTGGATACATCAAATTAAGCCAAAATGATTTGGTCTATTTTGTTGTGGTGATTAATGGCATTGTTGAAAACCGTAGTAACCATATTCGTGTTATTGCTCAAGATGCATATATTGGTAAATCAAAAGAACAAGCAATGGAAAATCTTGAACAAATCAGAAAAGATCGCATTAAAGAAAATAAAGAACGTAATATTGAACTTGCTAAAGCAGAACAAGAACTTCAAAAACAAATTAAACAAACGGGTGCCGGGAGTTTATAATGAAAAGAAGAGGTTTTGAAATCGTTAGTCAGTATAAAGACTTAGATTTATTAATCCCGGTTAGGAAAACAAAAGCAAGTGCTGGTTATGATATTGCTTCTAGAGTTGATATGACGATTAACCCTAAAGAAGTCGCTTTTGTTCCGACTGGAATAAAAGCATATATGGAAGAAGATGAAGTTTTACAGGTATACCCACGAAGTTCATTAGGTTTTAAAAAGAAACTGATTAAATTGAATAGTGTTGGTATTATTGATTCAGATTATTATAATAATCCTGATAATGAAGGTGAAATTAGTTTAATTCTCTATAACTTTGGAGATGAAGTCGTCAATATTCAAAAAAACGAGCGGATAGCTCAAGGAATTTTTACTAAATACTTAAAAGCAGATAAAGACAATACTTTGGTTAAGAGATTAGGCGGATTTGGCTCAACAGATAAATAGAAATATTGATAAATATTACTTGATTTATTAACCGAAATTTGATAAAATGACTTGGCAATAAAAATACACACACCTATGAGTAATTTGTCAGGAGCCGTCAAAGGTGACAATAGCGAAGATTAGGTGGAGGTATAAAAATCAAAAGGAGGAATTAAAAAATGTCAATTGTTACAATGAAAAGCCTGTTAGAAGCAGGAGTACACTTTGGACACCAAACGAGAAGATGGAATCCTAAAATGGATCGTTACATTTTCACATCAAGAAATGGTATCCATATTATCGACTTACAACAAACTACTAAATTCATCGACGATGCTTACAAAGCTTTGTTTGATATCGTAGCTGAAGGTGGAGAAGTATTGTTCGTAGGTACGAAAAAACAAGCACAAGAACCAATTCAAGAAGCGGCTATTCGCTCTGGACAGTTCTATGTGAATCAAAGATGGTTAGGTGGAACTTTAACTAACTTTAAAACAATCAAACGTTCAATCAAAAAACTTCATGATTTATACAAAATGGAAAAAGATGGAACATTTGATTTACTACCTAAAAAAGAAGTTGTTCAACTAAGAAAAGACATCGCACGTTTAGAAAAATTCTTTAGTGGTATTAAAGAAATGAAAAAAATACCTCAAGCTATCTTTATTATCGATCCTAAAAAGGAAAGAAACGCGATTTTAGAAGCAAGAAAATTAGATATCCCAGTATTTGGTATCATTGATACGAACTGTGATCCTGATGATTTAGATTACATCATCCCTGCAAATGATGATGCATTAAGATCAATCAGTTTAATTGTTGATGTTATGGCTGATGCTGTAATAGAAGCTAAAAATGCTCAAAATCCTACTGAAAGCAAAGAAGAAGTAAAACCTGAACAACCTAAAAAAGTAGTCAAACAAGTTGTGGTTAAAGAAGAGACTCCTAAAGTGGTTGAGGCACCTAAAGCTAAAGAAGAACCTAAAGCTAAGGAAGAACCAAAACAAGAGTCAAAACCTGTTATTGTTAAAGTATCTAATGCACCTGAGAAAAAAGAGATCAAAGAAGCTGTTAAAGAAACAGTTAAAGCAAACGATCAAGAATTACAAGAAAAACTTGAATCTCATACAGTTGCTGAATTAAGAGATATGGCAAAAGAACATGACTTATCAAATTACTCGAAATTAAGAAAAGCTGAGTTAATTGAATTAATTAAAACAGCACTTTAATCAATATTAGGGGGCTACGGCCTCCTTTTTAAAGAAATTTAGAAAATCGGAGGGAATATTATGCAAATTAGTGCACAAATGGTAAAAGATTTACGTGAAAAAACTGGTGCTGGTTTAATGGATTGTAAAAAAGCTTTGGTAGAAAACAATGGCGATTTTGACAAATCACTTGATTGGCTAAGAGAAAAAGGTATTTCAAAAGCTGAAAAAAAATCATCAAGAATTGCTGCAGAAGGTTTAGTAGAAGTCGTAACTAGTGGAAACACTGGTATTATCTTTGAATTAAACTGTGAAACAGATTTTGTTGCTAAAAACGATAAGTTTACTGCTTTAGTTAAAAAAATCGGTAATGCGTTAATGGAAGCAAAAAAACCTTGTGAAGAATGTGCTTTAGAAGTTGAAATTGATGGAAAACCATTAAAAGATGCTTTATTAGCTGAAACAGCAATGATCGGTGAAAAACTGACTTTTAGAAGATATGAATTAATCACAAAAGAAGATAAGCAAGTATTTGGTTCTTATGTTCACTTTGGTGGAAGTATCGCAGCTATCGTTGTTTTAAATGATGGTAATGATGAAATGGCAAGAAATATTGCTATGCATATTGCTGCTAGTAATCCACAATTTATTTCTAGAGATGAAATATCTGAAGATATCATCAAACATGAAACTGAAGTATTAACTGCTCAAGCATTAAATGAAAATGCTGAATCAGATAAACCAAAACCTGCAAACATTATTGAAAAAATGGTGGTTGGACGTTTAAATAAAAACTTCCAAGATATTTGCTTGTTAAGTCAACCTTACGTTAAGAATCCAGACGAGACAATTAAGTCTTATTTAAAATCAGCGAATGCTTCAATCGCTTTATTTAAACGTTTGGCTGTTGGCGAAGGTATTGAGAAAAAACAAGAAAATTTCGCTGAAGAAGTAATGAGTCAATCTAGATAATTAAAAGGACATCTTTTTGTCCTTTTTTTACAAGATAATAGGAGGTTAATATGTCTAAAAGACGAATCATGATTAAACTAAGTGGTGAAGCATTAGCCGGAGAAACTGGTATTGGTGTTGATCCAAAAAAAGTAAAAGAAATCGCTAATGAAATTAAAGCAGCTTATGATCTTGGACAAAATCAGATTGGTATTATTGTTGGTGGAGGAAATATTTTCCGTGGCAAATTAGCTGATGAAATGGGTATTGAACGTTCTAGCGCTGATTACATGGGAATGATTGGGACGATTGTTAATGCTTTAGCATTACAAAATTCTTTAGAAGCCATTGGGGTTCAAACCAGAGTAATGACATCAATTAATATTCCTGAAGTCGCTGAACCATATATTAGAAGAAAAGCCTTGTCTCATTTCGAAAAAGACCGTGTTGTTATCTTTGGAGGAGGAACAGGTAATCCATATTTCTCAACTGACACAACATCTGCTTTAAGAGCAGCTGAGTTAGGTGCTTCAATTATTTATATGGCGAAAAATGGTACAGATGGTGTTTATGATAAGGATCCGAGAAAATTTAAAGATTCTATAAAATATAATCAATTAACACATAAAGAAATCCTTAATAACAGTTTGAATGTTATGGATTCAACAGCTGCGGCTTTGTGTTATGATAATGATATTGATATTTACGTTTTTGATATGAATCAACCAGGTAACATTAAAAAAGCAATACTTGGTGAAAATATAGGTACATTAATAAGAAATGGTAAGGAGTGAGGGATATGCCACAAACAATTTTAAAAGAAACAGAAACAAAAATGAAACACACAATCGATGCTTTAATTAAATCTTATTCTCAAGTAAGAAGTGGTAGAGCTAATCCGAAAATGTTGGAAAAAGTTCATGTAAGTTATTATGGTGTAGAAACACCTGTCACACAAATCGCTTCTATTTCAGTTCCTGAAGCTACACAAATTTATATCAAACCATATGATAAAACTTTAGTTCCTGAAATTGAAAAATCGATTTTTGCTGCTAACTTAGGGATTACGCCATCAAATGATGGGATTGGTGTACGTTTAACGTTACCGCCAATGACTGAGGAAAACAGAAAACAATCTGCTAAAGAAGTTCATAAAATGGCTGAAGATGACAAAGTAGCGATTAGAAACGTTAGAAGAGATGCCATTGCCCAATACAAAAAAATGGAAAAAGCATCTGAAATCAGTGAAGACGATCTACGTTATTATGAAGATGAAATTCAAAAATTAACTGATAAATACACACAAAAAATAGATGAACTTGCAAAAGAAAAAGAAATAGAAATTATGCATGTATAATTAAGAAACTCATTTTGAGTTTCTTTTTTTCTTTATAGAATTTCCAAAGAACCTTTCAAGGTTCTTTTTTGTTAGCGAATGAAAAGTCTATAAATAAAATTCATAGAATAAACACATAAAATATAGTATAATCTTTATGAAAGAATAGGTGTTAGAAATGTTTAAAACAAAAAATACAAAATTAAATATTCCTCAACATATAGCTATCATTCTTGATGGAAATGGACGCTGGGCAAAAAAAAGAGGTATGCCGAGAACTTACGGACATCAAAAAGGGGTCGAAAATATTCAAACGATCGCTATTGCGGCTAGTGAATATGGTGTAAAAGCTTTATCTGTTTACGCTTTTTCAACTGAAAACTGGAAAAGACCAACTGCAGAAGTTGATTTTTTAATGAAATTGCCTGGTGAATTTGAAAAAAAGTTCAAAGATGAATTTAAAAAATATGATATTAAAGTCATGTTTTCTGGCCGGAAAACTCAATTAAGTGAAGAAAACTTAGAAATATTAGAACGAATTACAAAAAATACACAAGATAGACAAGGGCTAATCTTAAATATCTGTTTTGATTATGGTTCAATGACTGAAATTACCGAAGCTGTTCAAGGGATTGCAGCTTTGGTTGAAAAGAAAGAATTATCTCCAAGTGAGATTACGCCAGGTATGATTGAAGAAAGATTATATACAAAAGATTTACCTAAACTTGATTTATTAATTAGACCAAGTGGTGAAATAAGATTATCTAATTTCTTGTTATGGCAAGCGGCTTATGCAGAATTATATTTTTGTAAGACATATTGGCCAGCTTTTTCTAAAAAAGAATTGGAAAAAGCATTGATTGATTATACGAATAGAAATAGACGCTTTGGAGGATTAAAGTCATGAAAATAAGAATTATTACGGCAACTATCCTTATCTTAGTGTTTGGAACTATATTAATCATTGGCGAAGGCGACTTAGCTTTTTTATTCTCTGGTGGTGTTGTTTTATTAGCGACCATGGCGGCTTATGAATTTATGATTAAATTACATAGGAATCAATCGGATATCTATTGGTTTCATTATTTACCGATTGGGTTAACATTTTTATTCGTTTTACTTAACGTCATATACTTTAATGATTTTAATTATACGACTATAATGTTTTACTCTATAATATCGATGATTTTCGTATATTTAATCGTTTATTTAATTGATCATCGAATGAATAGAGAAGAGTTAGGTGTTTCTTTTTTAGCTATTTTTTATTCTAGTTTAGGTTTTATTGCATTAGCGTATTTAAGAATGATTAGTTTGAATATGATTTTATATTTATTGATTATAACAATCTTAACAGATACTTTTGCCTATTTTATTGGTATTAAATTTGGGAAACATAAGTTAATACCTAAAGTGTCTCCTAAAAAAAGTGTTGAAGGCGCTATTGGAGGACTTGTATTTGGTGGAGTTTTAGGAAGTGTGTTTGCCCTTGTTTTTGATTTGTTTGAAATACACTTTATCCTAGTGATTGTACTATCCTTATTATTATCTGTAGTGTCACAATCAGGAGATTTGATTGCTTCTAAATTTAAACGAGAAGCTCAAATTAAAGATTATTCGAACTTATTTCCGGGACATGGTGGGGTTTTAGATAGATTTGATTCAACAATGTTTGCGGCTTTATTTTTAATGATTATTTTACAGGTGATTTAATGAAAAATATTTATTTGTTAGGTGGCACTGGTTCTATAGGGGAACAAACGCTTGATGTCATTAGAAAACAAGCTCAAGATTTTAAACTCGTTGCAGTGTCTGGATATTCTCAATTGGATAAACTAAAAGAGATCATTAAAGAGTTTTCACCTAAAATGGTTGTTGTTAAAGATGCATCAAACGCAGAAGAATTGAAAAAGATATTTTCCAATATTATTATCTCTTATGGAAGAGATGGCTTAAAGCAATTAGCTGTTTTTGAACCAAATGATAAAAACGCTTATTTAATCAATGCTTTAGTGGGTATGGTTGGTTTAGAATCTACGATTGAAGCAATTAAAATAGAAAGAGATATTTTGCTTGCTAATAAAGAAACTTTAGTGGTAGGCGGACATTTAATTAATGATTTAAAAAAAGATTATCAATTTAATTTATATCCAATTGATTCTGAACATAATGCTTTATGGCAATTAATGAATCATGAAAATAAATCGAATATAAAGCGATTAATTATTACTGCTAGTGGAGGGTCTTTTAGAGATTTATCAAGAGAATCTTTAAAAAATGTAACAGTTAAAGATGCCTTGAATCATCCGAATTGGTCGATGGGTAATAAAATTACCATTGATTCAGCGACAATGATGAATAAAGGTTTTGAAGTGATAGAAGCGTGTTATTTATTTAATATAGATATAGACCAAGTAGAAACAGTTATTCATAAAGAATCATTGATACATTCTATGGTTGAGTTTAATGATGGTTCTGTTTTAGCGCATATTTCTGAACCTGATATGCATTTACCGATTTCATATGCGATGAATTATCCTGAAAGAAAAGAAACCGGTATTAAATCATTTGATTTAATGCTACTGAATCAATTAAGTTTCTCTGTCATGGATGAACTCAGGTATCCTTGTTTGACTTATGCTAAAATAGCGTATAAAATAGGGGGTTCAATGAGAACTGTTTTGAATGCTGCGAACGAAGCAGCTGTAGCGCTTTTTTTGAATCATAAAATTGATTTTTTAGATATTGAAAAAATCATTAAAACAATGATGGACGAGCATCAAGTTATAAATCATCCATCATTAGAAGATATATATCATATAGATGCTTTGATAAAAAATAAAGTTTATCAAAGATACAGTTAGGGGTTTTTACATATGTTAATGACATTAGGATTTTTTGCAGCAACGTTTGATACCATAATTAATATACTTATATTTTTATTGGTATTGAGTTTAGTTATTTGTATTCACGAACTTGGACATTTGTTTTTTGCTAAAAGAGCAGGCATTTTATGCCATGAATATTCTTTTGGAATGGGTCCAAGACTTTGGAGTATAAAAAAAGGTGAAACACGTTATTCTATTAGAGCCATTCCATTTGGTGGATTTGTTTCAATGGCTGGTGAAGAAGTAGAAGCTGAGATTATAAAAATAGGCGATAAAGTAGGTCTAGTTTTAGATAAACATCAAAATGTTTCAAAAATTGTTTTAAATGTAAAAGACACAAGATATCCAGAGATGATACCAACAGTGGTTGAATCTTTTGATTTAAGTCATACAGATAAACTTCATATAAACGGTGTAACTGTTAATGAAAAAGCAATGTATGTTTATCCTAAAAACGAAATGCAGATTGCTCCTATTGGGCGACGTTTTAATGATAAATCAAAAACACACCGTTTTTTAACAACTTTTGGTGGACCTTTAATGAACTTTGTTTTAGCCTTTATCATTTATTTGTTTGCGGCCTTTATTTTAGGTGTTCCAAACACTGAGAGTACTGTGCTTGGTAATGTGACTGAAGATATGCCAGCTGAGACTGTATTGAAAGAAGATGATAAAATCATTGAAATCAACGGATTAGTTGTTGATTCTTGGTCTGAAACTGATGACTCTATAATTAATAGATTAAATGAATTAGAGGAAAGTCGTACTGAAACTTATGTATTCACTGTTGAAAGAGATGGTGCAGTTGTTGTATTAGACGCAATAAAACCTTTGCATATTTTTTATAATTTAGGATTTGCTTTAGATAACGATTCAGAAGAATTGATAATTGATCGGGTTTTATATACTGATTCTGTCTTTAAAACTGGGGATAAGATAAAGAGTGTCAATGGAACTGAATTTACTCAATTAAATGATTTAGTAGATTATTCTTTAGCTTATACAGATGGAAGTTCAGAAGATAATCCTACTGAAGTCGTTGTAATAAGAGAGGGTATAGAAATAACATTGACTTATGTATCTTATAGTAAAGAAGTATTAAACGGATTAGGATATGATATTTACTTTACTAGAATAGGGATAGAGTCATCATCTAAATTTAGTTTCTTTGGGTCATTTGGAAGTGCTGGAAGAAGTTTTACTGGAGCAGCAACGTCAATATTTTCAACCTTGAAGTTATTGTTTGCATCTGAACAAGTTGGTGTTAAAGACTTATCAGGGTTTGTTGGGATATTTACAATGGTAAGACAAGCATCAGCATTAGGCATTATCTATTTGTTCCAATTTATTGCTTTATTATCTGTTAACTTAGGTATATTAAACTTATTACCAATACCTGCTTTAGACGGTGGTCGAATTGTATTTTTAGGTTATGAAGCCATTACAAAAAAGAAACCAAATCAAAAAATTGAAAATTTATTACATACCGCTGTTTTCTTTTTATTATTAGCCTTAATGATCTATGTTACATATTATGATATTTTGCGATTATTTGGCTTGAAATAAATTTGGTTTTGTATTAAAATAGTTATCACGAATGCTCTAAAGTTATGACCTTTTACACCTATTTACTGCAGTAAAATGGCTTTTTATGTAAGCAGAAAAAAAATTAAAAAAAAGTGGTTAAAAATGATTGACTTTAAATATTCGCTATGATAGAATATATAAGCGCGTCAACCTGACGTTGCGAGAATGATTAGGTCTTTGAAAACTGAACATATACAACGAAAAACGACAAGAACAAGACAAG
>CAYWUZ010000036.1:0-11507 GCA_964461565.1 uncultured Candidatus Izemoplasmatales bacterium
GAAATCGCTAATAAATAAGCAATGTAAGTTCTAACCTTATTCGTTAATATAGAATTCAAGTCCATACCTTCCTAACTGCTCCAATAAAACATCATCCCAATCACTTGCTAATTGATCATATAAGCCACCTTCATTATTAAATGTAGCAATAAAGGCATTCGCTTGTGCAAGTAATTCTGAGTTTCCATTCATAACAGCCATACCAATTGGACTTGATTGGAATGAGTCCCAAACAACGATTGTGTCATTTGGATTTGCATTGTATCCTTGAACAACTGGATTCGCACTCATCAACAATATATCTGAATATCCTAGAGCAACTGACTCAACAGCTGTTCCTAAATCAATGGCTTCAGTGACTTCTTTACCATATGATTCTGGAATCGTCGCAGATACTTGAGAAACCACACCAACATATCTAGCTTCTTCTATCGCTAATAAGTCTTCAATAGTCGAATCTTCAGTGATACCATTCGCTTGTGCAAAATCCTTGTTGACTAAAGAAATAATCTTAAAATAGAAATAAGGATTTGAAAAATCAACTGATACTTCTCTTTCAGGTGTAATGCTCATAGATGCAATCGCAATATCAATATTCTCTGAGTTTAATGATGGAATAATTGAAGCAAAATTCGTGTTAACGATTTCTACTTCTCTTCCTAAAAATTCTCCAAAAGCATAAGCAATATCAACTGATATACCCTCTGGTGTATTCGTTCCAATAACCGTTGTTTCAAATGGTGGATATCTTAGATCCATACCCACTTTCAATGGTAAAACTTCATTTCCTTGTTCATCAGTCATAATAGTGTCACTATCACTACAAGAAATAATCGTGATAGATAATGTTATAGTTAAAATAAATAAAATAAATTTTTTCATAATTCTACCTCCCTTTTTTTCTATATTATCACAAAATATCAATTATAAGTAATATAATAACCTATTGATTTTGCTTATGTTTAATTATATTCTTTTCTATGTTAAAATATAATTAAGAATTGAGTTATAAAGGAAAGAATATGAATGCTATAAGTCTAAAAAATCTATTCTCAAATGAATTTGACCTTGTAGGGCTTATTCATACAAAAAAATATATGCAAGCTGCTCAAAAAATGAGCAAAGGACTACCAGATGTTGATTATCCAACAATGGTTGTTTTAGGTTTAGCTTATCCAAAAAGGATTATTAAACATACACATACGCATCTTATACCTTCTTTTTATACTTTTGGAACAGATTATCATATAATTATGAAAAATAAAATACAAAAAATTTGTAATCAACTTTCAGTGAAATACGACTATGGTGTTGATAATCATCCTCTTGACGAACGTTTAGCAGCTACTTTATCTGGCATCGGATATTTCGCTAAAAACCAATTAATTATCAATCAAGAATACGGCAGTTATATCTTTCTTGGGTATGTCCTATTAGATATTCCCATCGAAGATGAAATCACCTATCAAATTGGCGACAATTGTGGTGACTGTAGAAAATGTATTGATGCTTGTCCAACAAATGCTTTATCTGAAAATGGATATATTCAAGAACGCTGTATGAGCCATTACAATCAAACTAAAAGAGTCTTGTCTATTGATGAAATCAAGTCAAATTACTCATTATTTGGATGTGATATTTGTCAATTAGTCTGCCCTAAGAATATCAGTAAAGGAACTATCATTCATCCTGAATTTGAATTATCTGGTAAAGAAGCCGTCTCAATTCTTGATTTGTTTACTCTTTCACAAAAAGATTTCTACTTAAAATACAAAGATATGGCCTATCTTTGGAAGGGTAAAACAATTCTAATGAGAAACGCTTTAGCAATATTACTTAAACAAAACAATTCAACTTATAATGATTTAATCGAAAACAGCATTCATCAATTCCAAATGCCATGGTACAAAGAAACAGCTGAAATGATACTTGAGCAACTTAAAAAATAAATGATGGCTTTTTACCCATCATTTATTTTTATTTTGAATAAGAATTTGCTTTTTCTGTAAATAATTCTTTTTCTTCTTTGGTGAAAATTTTATCAACCAATAACGCAGATATAATAAATACTACAATCATTGTGGTATTAATAACCAATGAGAACTTTAAACCTAATGTTGTGATTTGATAAAAAACTATCGGTAGTTTCAAGGAACTCCAAACCATTAAAAAGAAAATAACATTAGAATATTTAGCACCTTTTTTTAACATAATCATCGCAATAGGAAAAGCAATCAAAGTTGGACCTGCACTAAAAGCACCAAGAACAAAAGCCAGTACCATGCCTCTTGTTTTAGATCCTTCACCCATTAATCTAATAATGGTTTCTCTTGGTATCCAAACATCAAATAAGCCGATTAACACAAAGATAGGTGGCACAATCATGAGCATACTCAGAATTTGTCTCCACGAGTTATCTAATGCTTTATAAGTTAAATTGATATCAACAATTGTTAGTATAATTAATAAGATGATTGATAAGACTAAGAACTTATTCTTCTTTATAAATGTCATCATGAGTAAACCACCAATACAACCAGTACAACAAAGATAGCGCCAATAAAACTAATTAAATTTCTATAAATCGCAGCCTTTTTATTGAAGAAACGCGTTTCCATTGCAAAGTAAACCAATCCAACACTCATTAATGTTACTAAAAAACCAGCTACTTGTGGATAAGCCGCACCATTTTCTAACAATTCTTGTCCTAAAGGATAAGCAACAAATGGTGACATGAATGTAATACTACCAACACTCATTCCTATCACATAACCTAAAAATCCACTTTCTTCACCTAAAATTGTTGAAATGAACTCAGGCGTGATTACCGCTAATAATATACCAACAAACAAAAATAAAGGAATTAATACAGGCATTAATTTAGAAAAACTTTTTATTGCCTTTTTCAACCCTTGCTTTGTTTTATTCTTATCTTTAATGAATGATACAACCAGTAAAATGAATGCTAAGCCATATATGATGTAAGTTTCTATTGACATAAGCTCTCCTTTACAATCATTCTATTCATTTATCCTTTAATTGTCAAAACTATTGCGTTTTTTTTAGAATATACTTATATGATTTATAGTCATATGCTATAATGATAAATCGGAGGTAGGATATGTTTAAAACAATTCAAGATATGATACTATATGTCAAAAAAGAAAAAATAGAAATCATCGATTTAAAAGTAGTCGATATGACTGGTGTTTGGCACAGAATTAGCATTACATCTAACAAACTAGATGAATCAATCATCGAGAAAGGCATTGGCTTTGATGGATCAAGTTATCATTTTTTAACCGTTGAAAAATCAGATATGGTGATGATACCAGATGTCACTACTGCATATATCGATCCATTTAGACTTTATAAAACACTAAATGTGATTGCTAATATTTACTTAATCAAAAACAACAAATTAATCCGTTTTTCAGATGATCCAAGATATATCGCTGAAAAAACAGAAAATCTATTTGCTCAAGAAAATATATCTGATGAAATACTTCTTGGACCTGAATATGAATTTTATGTCTTAGACCATATTTCATATAACTTAAGTAATAACCATTTAGAAGTCAGAATCGATAGCGAACAAGCAGAATGGAATACAAGTAAACAAGACCATAACCATGGTTTACATGTAAAAAAACATGGTGCTTACCACTTGGATTCACCATTAGATATCAGTTATGATTTGAGAACTAAAGTAGTTATTGAAGCTGAGAAAATTAATATACCTATTAAATATCATCATTCTGAAAACGGTGGACCAGGACAAGTTGAGATCGAAGTGAACTTTGCAGGAATTAAAGAAATGGGCGATCGAACTATGAAAATCAAACATTTACTAAAAAACACTGCTAAAGAAATGAATAAAACAATTACCTTTATGCCTAAACCTTTTTCAGATGAATTAGGCAATGGAATGCATGTCCATATTCAATTAAAGAATAAGGGACAATACATTTTTTATGACGCTTTAGGATATTCTGGTTTATCAAAAATAGCACATCACGCTATTGCAGGTATATTAAAACACGCTAAAAGCTTATGTGCCTTCACAAACCCTTCAACAAACTCATATAAACGCCTTGTGCCAGGTTTTGAAGCTCCAGTGACCCTTGCATATGCTACTGCTAATAGAAGCGCTGTTATACGTATACCAGGCTACACCATTCAAGAAGATGAAAAACGTTTTGAGTTAAGAAGTCCAGATGCTATGTGTAATCCATATCTTGCTTTTTCAGCAATCATGTTGGCAGCTTACGATGGAATCAAAAACAAACTAGATCCAGAAGCCTTAGGATATGGTCCATATGATATCAATCTATATGATTTACCTGAATCTGAGAAAAACAAAATTGAAGCTTTACCTACGAATCTAAAGGAAGCCGCTATTGAACTAGAAATGGATCATGACTATTTATTAGTGAATGATGCTTTCTCAAAAGTGATGATTCAAAATCAAATCGAACAATTACTTTCTGAAGAGAAAGTAATATCTAAATTGCCTCACCCTAAAGAATTTGAACTCTATTATAATAGATAAATCTCATACCGGATTATTTTTAATTCGGTATGTTTTTTATTTTTAAATTATTTGGAACATTTAAAGATACGTGATGATAAACAAAACAAATGATTGTTAAAAATACACAAAGAAGAACAATGAGTGAACTTGCTCAGTTAACAAATAACGTAGATAAAGTATTAGTATTTAAATTAAAATAAAAAAACTGAGATATCCAATCTAACGATATCTCAGTTTTTTTTTAATATTTAAACCATTTCTAAGTTAAATAATTTATATTCTCTCTTATTTTGGTACATATATCTATCAGCGATCCTGACAATCTCATAAAGATCAGAAGATGGATTGTTATGAATATGGTAGCCAAAGGCTAAAGATAAAGGAAAATCTTTTCTACGGAATTCTTTAACTTCAGCGTTAATATTATCGCGTATATTTAATACTTCTTCTTCATTTGTTTTTGGTAAAAAAATTAAGAATTCATCTCCACCCATTCTAAATAAATAATCAGTATAATAAGTATTATTTCTAATAATCTCAGCTGCCTTAATTAACAATTTATCTCCAACTTGATGACCATATGTATCATTGGCATGCTTTAAATTATTTAAATCTATCGAAATCACACATAAAGGAAAGTTTTCACTTTGGTTAATCTCTTTTTCTGCTTTTTCTAAATAATGACGATTATAAAACTTTGTTAGTTGATCATGATAACTTAGATATTCTATCTGATTTTGCTTAATCATTAAATCAGTAATATCTCTTGCAATTCCAGCATAGCCAAGAATAATATTATCTTCTATAATCGCGGAAGCAGTTGTTTCAAAATAACGCCATGCTCCATCATTACTTTTCAAACGATACCCTCTAAAATTTTGATGAGATGAAGTTTGTTTGACCTTTTCTAAAAATCGACTCGCTTTATTCAAATCATCAGGATGTATAAATAATGAAAAAGACCTATTTAAGCTTTCTTGAATATTATGACCTAATAAATTATTCCAAGCTTTTGATAAATAAGTAAAATTACCGTTTAAATCTAAGCGATATATAATATCTTTGGTGTTTTCCATAATTTGTCTTAGATTTCTTTCACTATGTTCTAAAGCTACTTGAGTATTTTTAATATCAGTTCTGTCAATATGAGTGCCTAAAGCAATCAAGGGTTTACCATCATCTGTCCACTTAATAATTTGACCACTATCTAAAACCCATAACCAATGACCATTTTTATGCCTAATTCTGACTTCGACAGAATAAAAGTCCATTTTTTTATTAAAGACATCTTCCAAAACTCTATTGGACTTAATTAAGTCTTTAGGATGAGCAAGATTTTCCCAAGTTTTAATAGAAATAGGTTCAAGTTCTTCAAGCGTATAACCAGCAATCTCTGCCCATCGCTCATTAATTTGCAACTCTCCAGTTTGAACATTCCACTCCCAGGTACCAGCATTCATAGCTTTGACTATAATGCTGCTATGTGGATCAATTAAAGATTGATTATGAGTCATAATAATCACTCCCTTAAATATTTTTCTTTATTATAATACTTTCTAATAAAAAAATCATCTAATTAGAAATATTTTTTATATCCAATACTGAGAACCATCTGTTTTCCTATTAAGTAATTGATAATCAACTAAATATCTTCTTATCATAACAAAATCTTCATGAACAATTTTTAATATTTCATTCACTTGTTTTTCAGAATATATAAGTTCTTTATTAAACAACTGAATAATCCATAATAAACAAAGATACTTTTGTTTTTGTTTTTTTGGGAATCGAATCAAAGATAGACTATCTTTCTCATAAAAATATTTTTTAAGAACTTCATTCTTCTCTTCTTCTGTATATTCAAACATATTTTCACCCTATACTCAAATATAATTAAATCTTTTATAGAGTACTTATCCTTTCAATAAGCGTTTTTAATAAAACACGTATTAATTCTAATAGTCCTATATTTCTATAGAAACAATCTATAGCACAATATCGAAATATCATCATATAATAATTAAATTATCTTGAAACTTGTTTAGCAATTTCATAAGCAATCATGAAATACTTCATTCTTTCATCAATGGATAAATTACCTAAAATTCGCTTATCCCATTTTTTTGTATCTAAGTTATCAGCGCCGTAAATAAAGGTATATAAATTCAATCCTCTAAGATTCGCAAATGCTTGAACTGCACTTATTTCCATCTCCACAGCTATACATCCTTGGCTTTTTCTTTCTTCATAGATAGCTTCAGTTTCTCGATAAAATGCATCCGTTGTCCAAGTGAACCCCTTTACATAATCAATATGACTATTCTCTAAAATATGAGAAACAACAGATTCATATTTAATATCAATAAAATCACTTGCGGCTTGATAATGATAACTTGTTCCTTCATCACGATATGCTTTTGTAGGTACGATGATTTTTCCAGCAGTTATACTTTTATCTAAGACACCACAACTACCATACATTACAATATTCTTTACATCAAGAGCGTAAGTTATTTCTTCCAAAATACCGACTGTTGTTGGCGCACCTATAGGTGAAAGATAAAACAAAATTTGGTTATTTTGTTTTAATTTAAAAATATCATATTTACCATGAGCAGATCCAAATTTTCTATCTGGAATGGCTTCAATAATATCTTGTGCTAAAAGTCCACTCAACACTTTACTTTGAAATGTAACAATGAGTGTCTCGAATGAATGACTATATTTTTCACAAAGTTCACTCACTTTAAATTTTTCAATAGAATTTCTAAATGAATTTTCAATTGCCATACATAACTCCTTCTATAGCTTTTAATACCTATAATTTTTCTTGAGGATAAGTCAAACCCCATGTCGTTCTTAAATAATCCATCTGTTTTAAAATTTCAAGGGTTTCATTATGTGACATAATCGTACTTTCTATTTGATCATTCTCTATACAATCTATGACTTCTTTAATTTCATACTCAAATCCATTTGTTTGATGTGGTATATTGATTTCCATAATTATATGATTATTTAAATCATATATGGTCGCTTCTTCTGCGAAGAAAAATTGATTAACGTCAATATAGCCTTTAGTTCCAATAATTTTAGCCTTCATCGGTTCATCTTCTTTTAAAGATGCTTTTAAACAGGCTTTTCCATGCTCATAAATATAGATGATTTCTTCAGTAATATCAACACCAGTATGATACTTTTCAACTGTAGAAAATATTGATTTTGGTTTGCCCATAAAGATATTCGCGAAGGTGATAGGATAAATACCAACATCTAAAAGTGCACCACCGCCTAGTTGAATATTAAATAATCGAGATTCTTCAGAAGCAGAGGCTTTAAAGCAAAAATCTGCTTGAACTTTGATGACATCACCGATTACACCATTTGAAACTTCTTTTTGAAGTTGTCTAATGACAGGTAAAAACCTTGTCCACATCGCTTCCATAACGAACAAATTCTTCTCTTTAGCTTTGTTAAAAACCGCTTCTGCTTGTTTTGCATTAAGCGTAAAAGACTTTTCACAAAGGATGTGTTTGTTATAATCAAGTATTTCCATCATTTGCTCATAATGCAGCCCATGTGGCGTCGCAACATAGATAATATCAATATTTTGATCTTTAAATAAATCTACATAGTTATCGTAAGCCTTAGTAAAGCCATACTTTTCTTGATACTCTTTTGCTTTTTCAAGTGATCTTGATGCAATCGCGTATAATTTTGCATTGGCAACTGAATTGTTTACTGCAAGACAAAATGTATTCGCGATATTCCCAGCACCAATAACGCCAAAGTTGATCATATTAGCCTCTTTCTATAAATACAATTTTTTAAAACATAAATAAACATTATATTTTTAAAGAAAATCTTTTAAAACTCATTAAAACCAATGAAAGTAAAGAAACAACAATAATAATGATATATAAACTTTGAGTAGCATTTAATGCATCTAAAATAAGTCCACTAACTGATACCCCAATAATAGCACCGAAGCCATAGGCAGTAAATAACACGCCATATCTTTTACTATAGTTATTCAGACCATAAATACTTTTTATTGCATTCGGAGCGATTGCTAACCAAGCCCCAAGTATAAACCAAAAACCACTAAAAGATAATAGATATACCCCATAATAAACACCTTTATTAAGATAAGCCATTACACCACTCACTAACAGTAATCCTATAGCTAATTTTATAATCAGTGTTAAATCAAAACGATCACTTAAATATCCAAATAACAGTCTAGATAATCCGTTAGCTAAAGCAAATATAGTCATCGCAATTGTAACACTAGTTGTCGTGAAACCATAATATTGAACACCAACTTGATATGAAAGACCAATCATCATTAAACCAATGGTTGTGCCTAAAAAGAACAAAAAATATAAAGTAATAAATCGTTTATCAATCATTATTTTTGAAGAATAAGTGACTGAACTTTTTTTTGCACCGTCAACTGAAGATAATTTATATGTTGTTAATAAAAGTACAAAGAAAGTGATTAAACCCATCACAATAAACGTTTGATGCAAAGTAACATTATTTAATAATGTCTTGATTAAAGGAGCAGTTACTAGTGGGGATAGTCCAAAGCCACCCAATACAAACCCAGTATAAAAACCACTATTCTTTTGGAATAAAGATTGAATAATCATTATCGGAATACCATATAACATTCCGACACCAACACCTATAAAAATACCATATGTCATAATCAATCCGAATATTGAAGAAGTTAATCCAGCCAATACCCAACCTAGAAGAATAAAAATAACTCCTAAAAAAGATATTCTTTTCATTGTAGAAAAATTTAAATACCGTCCGGTTATAACCATTGATAAGGCATAAAAAAATAGAGAAATCATGTAAGGAAGACCGCTCATAAATGTATTAACTTCGTAGTAATCTTCTACAGGAATTCTAAAAACACTCCATGTGTATACAGAGCCAAGTAGAATCATCGTTAATAAACTCATAGTTATTAATGTAATTTTTTTCACCTAGCATACCTCGTAAGATCAGTTTTTGTTATTTCAGTTATTTTATTATATCATCATTTATTCTTATTTTAATTGATATCGATAAAAAAAAGATTCTTCATTTAAAGAATCTTTTTTAATAATGTTTAAAATAATAATCTTATTTCAATTTACTTTATCTAGAAATTTTTTGATACTGATAAGCTAATTGAGCACCTACTTTAGCATTATTATAAACTAATGCTAAATTAGCATCTAAACTTTTTCCTTTAGTTTCATCTACGATTTTCTTTAACAAATATGGCGTAACATCTTTTCCTTCTATACCTTCTTTAAAGCTTTCTTCAATAGCTTTATCTATAATTGTATTGATATAAGCACTATCTAAAGAATCTTCTTCTGGTATTGGATTAACAACCAGTAATCCTCCTTTTAAATCAAGTAAATCTTTTGTATATACTATTTGAGCTAATTCTTTGGCTTCATTAACAAAATGTCTTAGATTGATATCTGATTCTCTCGTATAAAATGCAGGTAAAACCTTCGTTTGATATCCGATAACACTAACACCTTTTGTTTCTAGATATTCCATAGTTCTTGGCAAATCAAGAATTGCTTTTGCCCCAGCACAGATAACTGTCACATTCGTTTGTGATAATTCCTCTAAATCCGCAGATACATCTAATGATTTTTCATAACCGCGGTGAACGCCACCAATGCCACCTGTAACAAAGAATTTGATTCCAGCCATTTCAGCACAAATCATCGTTGTTGCGACGGTAGTCGCACCTAATGTTTTCTTTGCTAAAACAACAGATAAATCACGTCTAGAAACCTTCATTACATCACTTGATTTAGCTAAAATTTCTAAATCAGAATCCGTTAATCCAATCTTGATTTTACCATCTATAATCGCAATGGTTGCTGGCACTGCGCCTTCACTTCTTATAATTGCTTCAACTTTTTTTGCCATACTGACATTCTCAGGATAAGGCATTCCATGAGAAATAATCGTTGATTCCAATGCCACGACAGGCATATTATTCCTTAATGCCTCTTTGACTTCTTCTTTAATATCTAAAAACATCTCATAATTATTCATAATTTTTTAACTCCTTCTGAATTATATTCATTGATAATTTTGGATTAACTGCATACTTTGTTTGAATTGTTAACCCAGAACTAATAACACCATACTTAACACTTGTATCTAAAGATTCTCCCCTTATTAATCCATGTATCACAGCTGAACTAAATGCATCTCCAGCTCCAGTCACATCAATAATTTTCTCAACTGGTAAATCCATAGATTTTTGATAGCGAATATTTGATTTATCACCATAAACACAACCATCTTTGCCTGAAGTAACCACTACTTGGCGAATACCTTTATCAATCCATAATCGGCATAATTCTTCTAAATCATCTTTTGTTGTTTTAAAATAACTTTGTGTTTCATCCTTATTACAAATAAGAATTTCAACATCATCTAAATCCGATGGTACATTTTTCATTTTGGGACCTGAAACACCAATAATCGCTAACTTTTTATCCTCATTCCGAGAAAATTCAACTAAAGATTCTAATGCATCTTTTGTCACATTTGTATCAGATACAATCCAAGAACTTAAATTTAAATGGCGTTTGTGATTTAGTATCCATGTTCGATTCATTGAATCATTAATTGACATATCCGCAAATCCAACCTCCATATGACCATTACTACCAATAATTGAGTAATATCCACCAGTTTTTTCTTTCGGTAATCTATCAATAGCGAAAACTTCCATCATATATTTAAGAGAGACAATTAAATCATCACCTGCGCTATCATCTCCCACGACAGACATTAAAGAAACTTTATGATCTAATCTAGATAAGTTTTCTGCAATGTTTCTTACGACGCCACCATAAGATATCGATGATTTAACAGGATTAGATGTTTTCAGTAATAAATCTTGTTCAAGCCTAAATGTATAATCTAAATTCGCGCC
>CAYWUZ010000037.1:0-11453 GCA_964461565.1 uncultured Candidatus Izemoplasmatales bacterium
CAGGGACATGGGGAAGTAAATGGTATTATCAAAGTCAATTTACGTCAACGGTGACTGTTTCGATTACATGGGGATATGATTTGCCTTAATCAAACAAATATGAGCAATCACAATTTATTGATTGCTCATATTTATTTTCGGTTATATAATAAAAACTGAAGATGAATTCTCTATAAAAATATCTATGATTATTAAAATTTTTAACGAGGTTAAGTTATGAACAACTACCAAAAACAAAAAGAATATATGGTTAAGTATCATTTAAAACAAAGAGGGATAAATAATCCGAGAATACTTGATGCTTTTTTAAGAGTGCCTAGACACCACTTTATTAAAGAAGAATTAAGAGATTTAGCTTATAATGACTATCCATTAGATATTGGCCATAATCAGACAATTTCCCAGCCTTACATTGTTGCGTATATGCTTGATAAACTACATATAAAAAAGACAGATAAAGTATTAGAAATAGGAACTGGTTCAGGATACCAAACAGCTTTATTAGCTGAACTTGCTAATGAAGTATATACCTTAGAAATTATTGAATCATTACAAGCCAAAGCAAAAGATATTCTAAGTCAATTAGGTTACGAGAATATAGTTTATTCTAATAATAATGGATATGATGGTTGGGTTGAACACGCTCCCTACGATAAAATAATTGTATCTGCCGCACCTGATGAATTACCAATCAATTTGGTTAATCAATTAATTGCTGGTGGTATAATGATTGTTCCTGTGGGACATAGATATTCTCAAACATTATATTTAGTTACTAAATCAATGAATCATTATAGTCTAGAAAAACTAGATTTGGTTAGATTCGTTCCCATGAACAAATAATATTAATAATATTTCTATTGTTTAAAACAAATAAATCATATAAAATATAATTAAATAAAAATAATGGAATCTAAGGGGAGATGCATGAAAATATTAAAGAAATTGGTTTTTGTTTTTTCAATGCTATTTATTTTTATATTATCAGCTTGTAATCAAATGAATACTGTTGAAAAAAGATTAGAAGATCAAGGGTATTATATTATAGAAACGGATAAAGAATATTGTAGTCAAAATATTGAAGCGTATTATTTGATATATGATTCTAATGATATTATCGCAGGTCAAATTTATGAGTTTGAATCAATAGAAGATTTAAATGAATTTGTCAATTCAATTAATGAAACAAATATATTGATTCGTGATAATCAAATATTTGAGAATATACTTATTTACGCTCCAGAAGAAATTTTAAACGCTATTCAAAAATAAAAAAAACGGAGATAAAATGATGAAAAAGTTCTTGTTAAGTTTGTTAATTTTTAGTTTCACTTTTCTTTTAGTAGGTTGTAGTAATGATAATTTTGAAGTGATTGAAAAAAGATTTGAAGACAATGGATATACAATTGTAGAAGATGATTCTTTTGTTCACGAAGATGGTACAGAAATAAATTATAACTTAAGTCAGTTCGAAGAATATGATGCGATTAAAGTATATGTAGTTAAAGATTCTTTGGAAGAACCAGTAGGTATTGTTGTTGAATTTAAAGATGCAGCTGCGGTTGATGCTTTTTTAGCTGTAACATTTAATAATGCAGAATATCTTGATGAGTTTGCAGTAGCTGATTTAAAATATGAAAATTTCTTCTTACTACCTTTTGATGATTGGTCAATCATCTCAAGTATATTCCAAGGAGAAGATCTCTACAAAAAAAATTAAATATGATATAAAAAAGTTGTTCAAATCGAACAACTTTTTTTTACAATATTTATGTTAATATCTTTTGATTGTTTCTTCTTTTGATCATTTCATTCTTTGACATCGTTTTTAAACTCAATAAATGATATGTAACAGATAAACCAATAATGGCTAAAATAATCGTCATATAGATTTTTTCTATAACAATTATAGATATAAACAATGTTATCCACAACAAACTAATAGACATTATTTTAGTTTTTAAATCAATCGCTCGGTAATTGATATAACTATATATAAATATACCAAAGACTTTATGATTTAATAACCAATCATACATTTTTTTAGAACTTCTTAAATAGAAGTATGCACTTAATAAAAGAAAAGGTGTTGTTGGTAATAAAGGTAAAACGATTCCGATGGCTCCTAAAACTAGTGAGATTGTGCCTAGAAATATATAAATATATTGTTTTAATTTGTTTTTCATAAACCTGCTTCAGATAAAGATATATTTAAGGCTTTAGCAATTCCTTTTCCGTAATCAGGATCAGCTTTGTAACAATGAACGATATGCCTCATTTTAATCTCTTTAGGTATATCCCCCATATGTCTAGCGGTATTAGCAAAAAGTCTTTCTTGTTCGTCATTAGGCATCAATCTGAAGAGTTTACCTGGTTGAGTGAAGTAATCATCGTCATCATCTCTAAAATCATAGTTATAAGCATCGCCATATAGTTTTAATGGTGGTTCTTTCATATCTTTATTATCTTCCCATTCACCGTCACTATTTGGCCAATAATGAGTTGTAGAACCACCGTTATCATCGACACGCATGAGTCCGTCTCTATGATAACTATTCATTTTGTTTTTAGGTGCATTGACTGGAATCATATTATGGTTTACACCTAAACGATATCTTTGAGCATCACCATAAGAGAATAAACGTCCTTGTAACATTTTATCTGGTGAATGACCGATACCAGGAACGATACTAGAAGGATTAAACGCAGCTTGTTCAACATCTCTGAAATAATTTTCTGGATTTTTATTTAATTCAAAATATCCAACTTCAATTAATGGAAATTCAGATTTATACCATACTTTTGTTAAATCAAAAGGATTGTATGGATGTTTATTAGCTTGTTCTTCAGTCATCACTTGAATATACATTGTCCATTTAGGAAAATCTTTATTTTCGATGGCATAAAATAAATCATTTTGATGACTTTCTCTATCTTTACCAACAAGTATTTCAGCTTCTTCATCAGTATAGTTTTTAATTCCTTGATTGGTTTTTAAATGGAATTTAACCCATACTCTTTCATTCTTTTCATTAAGCATTGAATATGTATGAGAACCATAACCATTCATATGACGATATGATTTTGAAATCCCTCTATCACTCATAGTGATCGTTACTTGATGTAATGATTCAGGTAGAAGTGTCCAAAAATCCCAGTTATTTTTAGCACTTCTTAAATTTGTTTTAGGATCTCTTTTAACTGCTCTGTTTAAATCAGGAAAACGTAAAGGATCACGAATGAAGAATACTGGTGTATTGTTTCCTACTAAATCCCAGTTACCTTCTTCAGTATAAAACTTCATTGCAAATCCACGGATATCTCTTTCAGCATCCGCAGCGCCTCTTTCACCAGCCACTGTTGAAAAACGAACAAACATATCCGTTTTCTTTCCTATTTCTGAGAATATTTTAGCTTTTGTATATTGAGTAATGTCATGTGTCACTGTAAAAGTTCCAAATGCACCTGAACCTTTAGCATGCATTCGTCTTTCAGGAATAACTTCTCTGTCAAAATGTGCGAGTTTTTCTAAATACCAAACATCTTGTAATAACATAGGACCTCTTGGCCCGGCTGTCATTGAGTTTTCGTTGTCATAAACAGGTGCACCAACATAATTTGTTAATTTCTTGTCATCTTTTTTCGACATAATTCTCTCCTTTTTACTTAAATTAAGGTTTTATCCTTAGTTTTATTATAAGTGAGATTTCACTGAGAGTAAATAGACATAGGGGAATGAAAGTAAATAAGCACGATTAAATCAATCATATCATTCATAAAATTGAATAAAATGATAAATATATCAATATTATGACCTTCTTTTAGTAAATTACTGGTTAAGTATACATTTCTTAAATAATTCATGTTAAAATAATAACGATATATTTGGAGGGCCTATGAAAACAATAGAAGTCGTAGCAGCTATTATCAAAAAAGACAATAAAATACTATGTACACAAAGAGCTGATGATGGTAGATTCTTATCTCTAAAATGGGAATTTCCTGGAGGTAAAATCGAAGCAAACGAAACACATCAAGAAGCCTTAAAAAGAGAAATACAAGAAGAACTAAAATTAGATATAGATGTATTAGACTTTGTGATAACAGTTGATCATACGTATCCACATTTTAGGTTAATGATGCATGCATATCTATGTGAAATGAAAAATGATCATTTTACATTAGAAGAACATAATAATTTTAAATGGTTATTAGAAAAAGATTTAAATGAATTAGATTGGGCAGAAGCAGACAAACCAATTGTAGAAAAATTGATGAAATAACAGAGGTAATGATGAATCTAAAAAAAGAATTGCTACAGTCAGTTGAAACAGGATTAATAAACAAAGATTTCTATTCTGATAAGGATTTACGACCACAGTTATTACTGAACGACTATACAAAAAGTGTTAAATTATTGAATAGTATCATTGATAACTTAAAGGAATGTGATTCTTTTATTTTTTCTGTTGCCTTTATTACAAAGTCGGGGCTTCTCGTTCTTAAAAATACTCTACTAGAACTTGAAAAACGAAATATCAAAGGGAAAATCATCACAACTGATTATTTACACTTTAACCAACCTGAAGCATTAAGGGAATTGCTTAAATTTTCAAACATTGAAGTTAAATTTTACACAAAAGAGGCTTTTCATATAAAAGGTTATATTTTTAATAAAAAAGAGTATTCAACGATGATTATTGGCTCTTCAAACATAACTCAAGAAGCCTTATTAAAAAATAAAGAATGGAATATGATGATTTCATCCTTTGAAAATGGTGAATTATTTATTGACATGATGATTGATTTTGAAGAAGTTTGGGCTGATGCTGAACCTTTAAATGACGATATAATTAACGAGTATGAAAAAGTGTACATAAATAACAGAAGGTTTGTTGAAGATATAGAAATTCAACGAGAAATCAAACCTAACAAAATGCAAAAAAAAGCGTTGTTAAAGTTATCAGAATTAAGAGATAAAGGCGAAAATAAGGGGTTAGTAATTTCAGCTACAGGAACAGGTAAAACATATTTAAGCGCTTTTGATGTTCAACAGTGTAATCCAAGAAGATTATTGTTTGTTGTTCATAGGGCGAATATTGCTCATCAAGCGATGTTATCTTTTAAAACAATTATCACAGATAAATCAATGGGAATGATTTATGGAAAAGAAAAAGATTTAGACTTAGATTATGTTTTTGCGACTATTCAAACAATGAGTAAAGATGAAATGTTACAATACTATTCACCTGATGACTTTGATTATATTATTATTGATGAAGTTCATAGATCTGGTGCATCGTCTTACATAAAGTTGTTAAACTATTTTAAACCTCAATTTTTATTAGGAATGACCGCTACCCCTGAAAGAACAGATGGTTATGATATTTTTTCTTTGTTTGATAACAATATTGCTTTTGAAATTAGATTAAAAGATGCTTTAGAAGAAGATATATTAGCTCCCTTCCACTATTTTGGTATAGCAGATATTATTTCTGATAATTACTTGGTGAATGAAGATACTGATTTTAATATGCTTACTTCAGATGAACGAGTAAATAGAATTATTGATTCAATTGATCTATATAGTTACTCAGGTAATCGTCCAAAAGGATTGATATTTTGTAGTCGGGTTGAAGAGGCTAAATTATTGTCTTTGTTGTTCAATCAAAAAGGATTTAGAACTATTAGTGTTGATGGAGGCACCTCTGAGGGTGCTAGAGAAAAATATATGGGTTTACTAGAATCCAAAGATAATGATGACTATTTGGATTTCATATTCTCTGTTGATGTATTTAATGAAGGCATTGATATTCAAAGCATCAATATGATTATTATGCTGAGGCCAACTCAATCTGCAATAATTTTTGTTCAACAACTCGGTAGAGGTTTAAGAAAATATCCAGATAAGGAATATTTAGTTGTATTAGATTTCATTGGTAATTATAACAATAACTTTATGATTCCTATAGCGTTATACGGTGATAGAACATTTAACAAGGATAATTTAAGAAAGTTCATTCATGAAGGGAATGCGTCCATACCTGGATGTACAACAATTAATTTTGATGAGATTTCTAAAGAAAAAATATACGAGTCTATCAATCAAACTTCATTTAGAAAACTAATTATTTTGAGAGAAGAGTATAACAAATTAAAAAATAAGTTAAATAAGATACCAATGATGATGGATTTTTATTTGTATGGGTATATGTCCCCTTTGTTATATATAGATTACAGTAATTCATACTATGATTTTATAAAAATACATATGGGTTATGAAGTGAGTTTTAATACTGATGAAGTAAATCTAATTAGATTCGTATCCAGAGAATTGATTAATACAAAGCGTTTAATTGACATAGTAATTTTAAAAGAATTGCTTAATGAATTTAAAGTGGATATAAAATCGTTGAAAGATAAAATAAAGAATAATTGGTTTAAGGAAGTTTCTGATAAGGAAATATTATCTTCTATAAATACTTTAAATGGTGATTTTCTTCAAAAGAAAAGTTTTGAAAGATATAATTTAAAAGGTGATTTATTTAGAATTAATGAAGGTTTTGTTATGAGAACTGAATTCTTCCATAAAATTCTACAAAACGAATTATTTAAATTTTTTGTTAAAGATACTATCGATTTTGGTTATAATTACTTTTTTGATGAATATTATTCTCATGAAAATGAAAGGAATGGATTTTACCTTTATAAAAAGTATTCAAGAAAAGATGTATCAAGAATTCTTAAATGGGAAAGAGATTTTAGCGCAACAATGTTTGGTTATATGGTGAGAGAAAATGATATTCCAATATTTGTTACTTATCATAAAGACGAAGCTGTTTCTGCTAGTACTAATTATCAAGACTTTTTTATTTCAAGAAATAAATTCAATTGGATGTCAAAGAACAATAGAAACCTAAGATCAAAAGAAATTGTATTAATTAAAAATCAATATAAAAATCAAGTTAATATACCATTGTTTGTTAAAAAAAGTGATGATGAGGGGTCAGAATTCTATTTTATTGGGAATTTGTATTTTAACGAAGAGGAAAACTCAATAATAGAAACACATATTAAGAATGATAATGGCAAGGAACTATCAATTGTAAACATTGAATTTAGCCTTAAAGATCCTGTTAAAAAAGATATTTACAAATATATAACAAAAGATTGAAAAAAGTATATAAATCAAGGAATTTTTCCTTGATTTTTTATTTGTTTAATGTATAATATTATAGGTTATTAAAATAGCGTTTATAAATACTTGACACGCCTGTATGAGTGTTGTATAATATTCACGCTTTAATATATTATTAATACATAGGTTGCATAGCAGCCTTATTAAAATGACAAAAGCGCACCTCCCGGGTGTGTGGTAGGAAGGAGGAAAGTGAATGCCTACTATTAATCAGTTAATTAAAAAAGGACGTACGAACAAAACGAAAAAATCAAAATCTCCACAGTTAAACATTGGGTTCAATAGTTTGAAGAAAGTTTATACTGAACAATCTAGCCCGCAAAAACGTGGTGTATGTGTTAGGGTTGCGACAATGACTCCAAAAAAACCTAACTCTGCTTTAAGAAAATATGCTCGTGTACGTTTATCAAATGGTGGAGAGGTTAATGCTTATATACCTGGTATCGGACACTCTTTACAAGAACACAGTGTTGTATTGATTAGAGGAGGTCGTGTTAAAGACTTACCTGGTGTTAGATATCACGTTATTCGTGGAACCTTAGATACAACAGCCGTAGATAAAAGAAGACAAGGTCGTTCTAAATACGGAGCTAAAAGACCAAAACAATAAAAAAAATTAAGAAGAATTTGAAAGGAGGAATTGCATCATGCCTCGTAAAGGAAAAATTGCGAAGAGAGATGTTTTAGCGGATCCAATTTACAACTCTAAATTGGTCACAAAACTTATTAATAACATCATGATGGGTGGTAAGAAAGCTACTGCTCAATCAATCCTATATAATGCTTTTAAACGTATTCAAGAAGCGACAGGAAAAGAACCGATGGAAGTATTTAATGAAGCTTTAAATAACATCATGCCTGCTTTGGAAGTTAGAAGTCGTAGAATTGGTGGACAAAACTATCAAGTACCAAGTGAAGTAAGAGCTGATAGAAGAACTACTTTAGGTCTTAGATGGTTGGTACAATACTCTCGTTCTAGAAACGAAAGAACGATGGAAGAAAGATTAGCAAAAGAAATTATGGATGCTGCGAATAATTCAGGAGCGTCTGTTAAGAAAAAAGAAGATATGCATAGAATGGCTGAAGCTAATAAAGCTTTCGCTCACTATAGATTTTAATTTTTAGGAAAGGAAACACAAGTTATGGCACGTGAATATAGTTTAGATAAAACACGTAATATTGGTATCATGGCACACATTGATGCTGGTAAAACGACGACAACTGAACGCGTTTTGTATCACACTGGTAAAATCCATAAAATGGGTGAAACACATGATGGTGCTTCACAAATGGACTGGATGGAACAAGAACAAGAACGCGGAATTACTATTACTGCTGCAGCAACGACGGCTTTCTGGAAAAATCATAGAATTAATATTATCGATACCCCAGGTCATGTGGACTTTACAGTAGAAGTATCAAGGTCTTTACGTGTATTAGATGGTGCTGTAACGGTATTAGATGCTCAAGCCGGAGTTGAACCGCAAACTGAAACAGTTTGGCGTCAAGCAAATGAATATAAAGTTCCAAGAATTGTTTTTGCAAACAAAATGGATAAGGTCGGAGCTGATTTTGCCGAATCTGTAAAATCTATTCAAACAAGACTTGGAGAAAAAGCTGAAGCGATTCAATGGCCTATTGGTTCAGAAGATGATTTCAGTGGTATTATTGATTTGGTTGAGATGAAAGCTTATGATTTTGATGGAAATATTAATGAGGAATATACTGAAATTGAAATTCCGTCACATTTATTAAATGAAGCTAAAGCAAGAAAATCGAAATTATTAGAAGCTTTATCAGATTATGATGAAGACTTAATGATGAGTTTTTTAGAAGGTGAAGAAATTTCTGTTGAGATGATTAAAGCAGCTCTAAGAAAAGCAACACTTTCTGTAACTTTCTTCCCTGTTTTATGCGGATCAGCCTTTAAAAACAAAGGTGTTAAATTCATGTTAGACGCAGTTATTGATTATTTGCCATCTCCAACAGAGGTCGCAAGTGTTAAAGGCTTCGATAAAGATGAAAATGAAATCCGTGTACCACAAACAGACGAAGGTGAATTTGTCGCATTGGCATTTAAAGTAATGACTGACCCATTTGTTGGGCGTATTACATTCTTTAGAGTTTACTCTGGTGTCGTTCATAAAGGATCATACATTTATAATGCTTCAAAAGATAAAAAAGAAAGACTTGGACGTATTCTTAAGATTCACGCGAATTCAAGAGAAGAAGTTGATCAAGTATATTCAGGAGATATCGCAGCTGCGGTAGGTTTAAAAGATACAATTACTGGTGATACACTATGTAGTTTAAACACTCATGTTATTCTTGAATCAATGAATTTCCCTGAACCAGTAATCTCAGTAGCGATTGAACCAAAAACCCAAAAAGATCAAGCTAAAATGGGTGTTGCTCTTCAAAAACTATCTGAAGAAGATCCTACATTCAGAACATATACTGACCAAGAAACTGGTCAAACAATTATTTCTGGAATGGGAGAACTTCATTTAGAGATTATTGTTGATAGAATGAAACGTGAGTTTAAAGTTGAAGCGACAGTTGGTAACCCTCAAGTATCTTACCGTGAAACAATTACTCAAACTGCTAACACTGATGCTAAATTCGTTAGACAATCAGGTGGACGTGGTCAATATGGTCATGTTAAAGTTATCTTTGAACCAAATCCTGGTAAAGGATATGAATTCTTTGATAAAGTTGTTGGTGGTACAGTACCAAGAGAATACATAAAAGTTGTTGATCAAGGTATTCAAGAATCACTTTCAGGTGGTGTATTAGCAGGTTATCCATTGTTAGACATCAAAGCAACACTTTATGATGGTTCTTATCATGAAGTTGACTCATCAGAAATGGCATTTAAAATTGCTGCTTCAATGGCTTTAAAACAAGTTAAAAATTTAGGTGCACCAACATTATTAGAACCAATTATGTCTGTTGATGTTGTAACACCAGATGATTATATCGGAAACGTTATTGGAGATTTAACTTCTAGAAGAGGTAGAATCGAAGGTCAAGAAATGCTTGGAAAAGCACAAAAAGTTTCTGCAAAAGTTCCACTATCAGAAATGTTTGGATATGCGACGTCACTTCGTTCAAATACACAAGGACGCGCAACGCATACAATGCAATTTTCGAACTACGAAAAAGTTCCAAAATCAATTTCTGAGCAAATCATGAAAAATAACGAGGGATAAGCCTCGCAATGATTTATTGATTGCAAAATTATTAAGAATGTTATAAAATAAGTAATGATGTGAATTCATTATACAAAAACAAATAATTCAATAAAAAGGAGAAATTAAAATGGCTAAAGCTAAATTTGAACGTAACAAACCGCATGTTAATATCGGTACTATCGGTCACGTTGACCATGGAAAAACTACATTAACTGCTGCTATCACAACTGTACTAGCAAGAGCTGGTTTTACTGAAGTAAGAGATTATGCTTCAATTGACTCTGCTCCAGAAGAAAGAGCTAGAGGGATAACTATTAACACTGCTCATATCGAGTATCAAACAGAAGCACGTCACTACGCACATGTTGACTGCCCAGGACATGCTGACTATGTTAAAAATATGATTACTGGTGCTGCTCAAATGGACGGCGCAATCTTAGTTGTATCTGCTGCTGATGGAGCAATGCCACAAACCAGAGAACATATCTTGTTAGCTGGACAAGTTGGTGTTCCAAAAATGGTTGTTTTCTTAAACAAAGCTGATATGGTTGATGATCCAGAATTAATCGAATTAGTAGAAATGGAAGTTCGTGAATTATTAGACGAATATGGCTTCCCTGGAGACGATACTCCAATCATCGTTGGTTCTGCTTTAAAAGCATTAGAAGGCGATGCAGAAAACGAACAAAAAGTTCTGGATTTAATGGATGCAGTTGATTCATATATTCCAGAACCTGTTAGAGAAACTGACAAACCTTTCATGATGCCTGTTGAAGACGTGTTCACTATTACTGGACGTGGAACAGTTGTTACTGGTAGAGTTGACAGAGGATCTATCAAAACAAATGATAAAATCGAAATTATTGGTATTAGAGATACTTTAACAGCTGTTGTTACAGGTGTTGAAATGTTCCGTAAAATTCTTGACTATGCTCAAGCAGGTGACAACGTAGGTTTATTATTACGTGGTATCTCAAGAGATCAAGTTGAACGTGGACAAGTTATTGCTAAACCAGGTTCAGTGACTCCACATACACAATTTACTGCACAAGTATATGTAT
>CAYWUZ010000038.1:0-10889 GCA_964461565.1 uncultured Candidatus Izemoplasmatales bacterium
AATCATTTAATTGATTGAGAATTATTATTTTCTATTCAAGTTCTTATTATATAAAAAGCACTGAACTCTTTAAGAATTCAGTGCTTTGTTTCTATTATTTAGTTAAGAATACTTTGTATGCGTTATAAGTTTCGTAAACATCAACTTTAGATACAATTTCCATTGGTGCATGCATATTTAATACTGCAACACCAGCATCCATAACGTTCATGTTATATTCACCAAGAATATAAGCGATGGTTCCACCGCCACCTTGGTCTACTTTACCAAGTTCACTTGTTTGATAATGAATATCATTATTATCCATGATATTTCTTATCCAAGCAATATATTCAGGTTCAGCATCATTACTTCCATTCTTTCCTCTTGAACCTGTATATTTGTTAAAGACAATACCATATCCGAATTTAGCATTATTCTTTTTATCACTAACGCTATCATATAATGGATCTAATGCTGCAGATACATCACTAGATAACATTTTTGAGTTTGTCATTGTATGTTTTAAATCTAAATAATTTGTTTTGTTTGATAATGATAATAATTCTGCGATTGTATCTTCAAAGAATGAAGAACTAGCACCTGTTGCTCCAACACTACCTATTTCTTCTTTATCTACTAATATACAACAAGATGTATATTCTGATGTTTCAATATCTAATATTGCTTTTAAAGATGTATAAGCACAGACTCTATCATCATGACCATAACCAGCAATCATACTTCTATCGAAACCATAGTCTCTTGCTTTTCCTGCAGGTACGATTTCAAGTTCAGATGAAACAAAATCTTCTTCTTCAATATCATATTTATCTTTTAATAATTTTAATATGTTTGCTTTAACAGCGTCTTTTTCAGTATCTTTTAAAGGAATGCTACCGAATGTTACATCAAGGTTTTCACCTTCAATCACTAATGTAGCTGTTTTCTTCATTTGTTCAGCTGATAAATGAACTAATAAATCAGAGATACCTAAGACTGGATCTGATTCATCTTCACCAATATTAACAGTGATGGTTGTTCCATCTTTCTTACAGATAACACCATGAAGACTTAAAGGTGTTGTCACCCATTGGTATTTCTTGATACCACCATAATAATGGGTATCAAGTAATGCAAATTCATCTTTTTCATATAAAGGATTTTGTTTGATATCAAGTCTTGGAGAATCAATATGAGCACCAAGAATTCTTAAACCTTCAGTTAATGGTTTTTTCCCTATTAAAAATAAAACAATGTTTTTATTTTTATTAGTAGCATAAACTTTATCTCCTGCTTTTAATGATTTAAAATTTGATATATCTGAATATCCATGTTTTTTAGCAATAGCGACTGATTCAGTAACACAAAGACGTTCTGTTTTACCAACACTAATATAATCTTTGTAACCTTCACAGAACTCATTGACTTGTTTTGTTTTTTCAGGTGTTATTGTTTTCCAAATATTTTTTGAATACATTTTTCTCCTTATACTCATAATTGTAATTGAGTATATTACCTTTCTTTATAGTATTTGATTTCTCTCTAATCTATATCTTAATATTTATATGATGAATAGTCAAGTTCAGTCAATAAAGCGAAAGCAATAATTCATTGATACTTATCTTATTGATTGAATTATTGATAAAAACATCATTCATTAATAAAAATCAATCTATTGCTAATATTGATTAATCTATGATCTATACTTCTTAACTTCTTTGAATATTTAGTTTCTTTTGGATAACCTGATATATGAAGTAATCCTCTCGGAACAATCATCTTATCTTCATTAACTTCTTTACTTAGTAATAACATGATAACACCTAAAGAAGCTTTATCAGATGAATGCACACATATACTTAATGCTTTTCTAGCTAAGCTAGAAAACCACTTAGGATATGAACTTTCCTTTGAAGAAACAATATTTGTTGATGTAACACCCGGATGCATCAACAAAACCCTAACATTTTCTGGTATATAGAAACCATCTTTATTATGTCTTGATAGTTGATATGCTAAAGAACCTAATAATGTTTTAGATTGGGCATATTCCTTTATAGAACTAGATGTATTATCTGTAAGTATATTTTCTATTTTTGAATGATTGACTTTACTCCAAGATAAAGAGCCTATAAATACAATTCTTCTATCTATAGGTTGATTAAATAGTTGTTGTTCTTGTAATTTCTTAAGCAAATAATAAACACCCACATAATTTGTACCTATCGTTACTGGATAACCATCCTTTGTTAATAATCCTTTTTTAGGATGAAATATTCCAGCGTTTAACACTATACCAAAAAAATCACTATAGTTCATAGATATTTCATTTACAAATTCATCAATGGATTTAAAATCAGCTTGATCAAATGGTAAGATAAGTAAATTAGAATGAGGATACATTTGTAATAATGTATCCTTTGCTTTATGAGCTTTATCTAAATTACGACAAGCCATAATCACTCTAGCACCTAAAGAGATTAGATGTTTAGTGACACTAAAGCCTAATCCCGAATTAGCACCAGTAACTATATATGTCTTACCTTCAATTCTCTTATATGAATTTAGATATTTAATTATATTATTATTCATATGTTCTCCAGTGATCATTAAGATTTTTCTTTAAAATCGTAAATACCTATTGATGATAAATATTGATTCACCTGTTTTCTTGTTTTAAATACCACTACTTTATTTGAATATTTATTTTTCAATTCTTTATAATAATCTCGTCTATGTTTAGTTCTACTTTTATATAATATCCATTTAATAAATTCTAAATCTAACTTTTCAGGATTTCCTTCAGTCATAGATCTTCTTGCTTTATTTCTATATTTAACTCTTCTTATAAAAGCACCGTAAAGACATTTCATTCTATTGAAGTTAAAGATAAAGATTTGATCAGCTTGATCAAATCTTTCTGTAATGACTTTAGAATAATTACCATCTAAAATCCATTCATCTAAATCAAGGACTTTCTTTAACATGTCATTACGAATATCTTTATCTCTTTCAATCCAATGAGACTCATAATGATATTTATCCATATGAGTTGGTTCTATTTTATATAGTTCACCTAGCTTAGTCGCAAAAGAAGATTTACCACTTCCACTATATCCTATAACACATATTTTCATTTGTTAACCTCTTTAATTCTTATTCTATTGATTTAACATAAATTTGACATGGATTCTGTTTATCCCAAAATTCAGCTAGTACTTCTAATTCATAGAAACCTACTGATTTATAAAAAGCATTGGTCAAATCATAATCATCATAATGCCCTTGTTCAACTGTTTTTACTTGAATAAATTTATATTTGAATTCCCTTGCATATGCCTCAAATTGATTAAATAATTTTTTTCCTATTCCTTGCCTATGATATTCTTTTAAAACTCCCATACAGTAAATTTCACAGGTATAAGGAGATGTTTCTTTCAATACAATGAATCCCACAGCTTGGTCATCCATATAACAAGCAAAGAATGGTAATTCTTTGCTTGTTTCTATATAGTTTTTAGTATTTTCAGGCACACCAAACCAATCAGTCAAATCAAATAGTATTCTAGAAGCTATTTGTTCTTTATCTATCTTATTTATAATTTCTTTAACCATTAGATTCCTCTATTATCATTTCATTTAATTCTTTTTTCCAAGATTCAATTTGTCCATCAATAAAAGCAGAAAAATAGGAAATATGTACATGAGTTAAAACAACTAAAAAAATAAATGTTGTAATGCCCATAAATACTAAAAGTAAATTAAAAATACCACCATCACGTATATATTCTATAAGAGCAATCATTATATAAAAAAACGCCATACCACTCATTAGAGGTAATAACCATGATCTCACGTAATTAATATATGTGAATTTCTTTATAAATTTCTTTAAAAATATTTTTTTTGAATATTTAGCCTTTGCACTATGAACATATTCATAAAATTTTCTCTTCCAATAAGTTTTAATCAAAAATCTCACCTCTTATATATGATTTTACTATATGTTCTAATTTTTAACAATCTGAGTTAAGAAGAATATATCTGTTTAGTATTGAAAAAATATTACTTATTAATTTGATTATTAATTACTTCTTTCCTTTTTTTCCAATAGTGAGTGCAGATCCACCAACCAAAAATAAAAAACTAGCTATTATTTTTCCTTTGTCTTTTATAAACTTAACTCTTTTATTTCTACAATTTTCACAGTATTTATACTTATATCCTTTTGGAAGTAATCTTTCACAATTCTTATTCCTACACTTTTTAACTTCCATCTTAATTACCTACTACAAGGCTTTCTTCATTAAATGTTAATTCCTGTATTTTCTTTTCAATATTCGGTAATGTCATAGACCAATAATTATTTGGAGAAGGATCAATCATATCTAATCTTTGAACTAATCCCTTAGATGTTAAATATGTTTTTTGAATGTGTTTAGCATAATATTGAAGACTCATCTGTGCAGCATCCATTTCCCCAAGTTCAACATATGCGATGGCTTCTGATAAAGAAACCATATTGACTACATATAAACTATCGCGAATTTCATTCATTCGTAAATTTATTTTATCTTGATCAGCCCCTGATATTAATTTTCTCCAAAAAGATTCTGGCTGTTTTTTAATAAAGTTCAAATTTGCTTTTTGACTCAACATTAAAAGGTTTCTACTATCTTCAGCATCAGAAGCAACTCTCAATAATGCAATGGCTTTTAATTCTGGATTCTTTATATTCATAGCCTGTAATAATTTTTGTTGGCAACTATATGCTGTAGCTAATCTATCATATTCTTGTCCTTGTCTGATTTCTTCAACAGCAATTTGTATATGTTGTATATCTTCTGCAATTTGAATCATTTGCATTTGCATTGCAAAACTAGACATTGCTTGAGATATTTCCGGTGTCATTTTTATCTTCTTTAATGATACTGTAGATACTATTTTTTTAGTTTTAGGATTTATTAATTTTGCCAATAAAGTCCCATCTTTTTTTGTCATGAGTTCAAGAGCGCCCTTCGCAATCTTAGATTTTTGTTTGTTTGTCAAAACAACCTGAAATGCTTCTTTAGGCATACTTGACTTTATAAGATTAATCATTGAAGGTGAAGAATAAATCATTTCTTTAATTTTTACTAACGCACCATTTGCTTTATCAAAAAGTGGCATAGCTATTTCAGGTACAGATGCGAAATGTTCTACTATATTTGAATGATAATCTTCATTAATCACTAATTTATGATCATTTGAAGTTGTGCTAATAGAATGTTCCATGGAGTTCTCTCTCTTTCAATATTGTATTGATGTGATAACTAACTTTTGTAATAATTATAGCATTTGTTTATTTTTATGACAATGAGATATAAGCATATGAGGATAAATATCGAGTAATACTATATTAGATTACTCTTATTTCTCAGAATCACTCATCACACTTATACCTTACATGATATAATAAAAATAATAATATTATTTAAAGAAAAGATGTGATTATTATGAAAAAGAAAATAGGAATCTATGGTTTTATCATCTTGTTAGTATTGATTTTATTATATTTATTTATGCCTACAGGTATTCTCTTAAATCCATTGATGACACCAGAAAACTATCTTGCTAGTAAACCCTATATTGAATTATTCAATAAGTATATTATCATTGTTCCTAGTTCAACGATTATTGTCTATCTTTTAGGTATTCAAATTATTGTAATGAGTATTATCTTAATTAAAGATAATCAAAAGTTATGGGGATTAAGTTTATTGTTTTGGGGAATAGGAACTATTCTTGCAGGAACTTCCTATCAAGGTTTGGGTTATGAACTTAAATGCAGTGATCAACCATATTGTTTATTCACCAGTTGGTTTGAACTCGCTTATCTCTTTGTAACTGCCATTAGCATTTCATTAATGGCTATTGGATTTGCTGAAAGGTTCACTCATAATAAAACAAAACAATATTTAATTGGTTATGGAAAAATTGCTTTAGTTCTATACACAGTTATCTTATTATTAGGCGCTGTACTAAATAATCAAATGATGATCTCATATGAATTGTTTACTGTATTCTTTATGCCTCTATTTTTAGTTTTCTTCATCATCAATATAAGAAATTACAAAACAAACAAAAACAGTTTAGATTATTCCTTTATTATTTTATGGATTCTTTTCTTAATTGTTAATCTAGCTTATTACATATATTACTTCTTAGGTATTACATCAAACTTATATACCAGTACCGGAATATGGTTTAGTGCAAATGATGTATTACATGTAGGTTTGATTCTCTGGTTTGCTTATTTCCATCTTAAAATCAGAAAAGAACTGATTAAGTAACAGTAAATAATAAAAAAAACTCTAAAGCCAATATGATAAAAAATATCATATAAAACTTTAGAGTTTTTTTTATTATAATTTATTAATGATAAATTGATCAAGCAAGTCTAATACTTCTTTCTATTCATAATAATAAGATAGAATTAGTAAGCGCCTTATTCTACTTTATATGATTATCGTAGAATAAGAGTTTAACTTTACGTTGATTTTGTCGCACTCAGTTTTCTATATGATAAATAATATCATATCAAACTTTAGAGTTTTTTTATATTAGTTCATATTCAGTTCATATTGACTTGATAATATATAAGCGTAAAACCAAAATAAGGAGAAATGATTATGTTAGAATTAAAAAATATTAAAAAAGATTATCGTGTTGGATCAAATGTTGTTCCAGCATTAAAAGGTGTCAGTATTAAGTTTAGAAGAAATGAATTTGTATCTATATTAGGTCCATCTGGATGTGGAAAAACAACCCTACTAAATATCATTGGTGGTTTAGATAGATATACGAGTGGTGATTTGTTAATTGATAAAAAATCAACCAAAGATTATAAAGATAGAGATTGGGATGCTTATAGAAACAGTATTATTGGTTTTGTATTCCAAAACTATAACTTAATTTCACATTTATCTGTTTTAGACAATGTTGAAATGGCATTAAGTTTATCTGGTGTCAGCACTAAAGAAAGAAAAAAGAGAGCGACAAAAGTATTAACAGATGTTGGTTTACAAGATCAATTAACTAAAAAACCAAATCAATTATCTGGTGGCCAACAACAACGTGTTGCGATTGCTAGAGCACTTGTTAATAACCCTAAGGTTTTATTAGCTGATGAACCTACAGGTGCATTAGATAGTGAAACCAGCAAACAAATCATGACCTTAATCCAAGAAATATCTAAAGATCGATTAGTCATTATGGTTACCCATAATGAAAAAATAGCTAAAAACTATAGTGATCGTATCATCAAGTTATTAGATGGTGAAGTCATTGATGACACAAATGGTGTTAAAGAAGATAATCTTCCAGTTATTGAAAAACTAACCAATAAAAAAACAAGTATGTCTTTTTGGTTAGCAATCAAAACATCACTAAAGAATCTATTTACTAAACGTACAAGAACATTAATAACTGCGATGGCTGGTAGTATTGGTATTATAGGGGTTGCGCTAGTATTAGGCATATCTAACGGTATGACTGATTATGTAGATGATTTAGAATCAAATACTTTAGCTGGGTATCCTATTACAATTAATCAAGTTGTTGAAACCAATACGTTTGGACCACCAAATGGTGCGAACACTCCATTTACAGAAACAAACCAAGAGTTTCCTGATGAAGAAATCATCTATGCTTATGATGAAGAAGCCGCAAGTATCATCCATACAAATGTGATAAATAATGATTTTATTCAATACTTAGAATCAATGGATGATCGTTTATATAATTCAATATCATATACACGTGCTATTTCATTAAATGTTGTGACTGAAACATCTATTGGTACTTATGCATTAATCAATGATAGTGACTCACAAATGAGTTTCTTTAGTTCTGGACAAGTCTTTAATGAATTACCAGATAATGAAGCTTTTGTATTAAGTCAATATGATTTACTGGATGGTACTTATCCAGAAAATGCTAATGAATTAATTCTAGTCGTTGATGAAAACAATCAAATTGATGTATCTACTTTAGAGATATTAGGAATGAACATAGATTCAACTTATTCTTTTGATGATTTTATTGGACAAGTATATAGGGTGATTCTTAATGATGCATTTTATCAAGAAGTTAATAATCAATATATTCCTAATAACGATTATGAATCCTTATATACAAGTAATGAAACTATTGAAATAGAAATTTCTGGTATTATGAGAATTAATGAAGACGCTACGAGTAATATCATACCATCAGGTATTGGTTATACACATTTCTTAACTGAAGCTATTAGCGAAAACGCATTAACGTCTGATGTTGTTATTGCTCAACAAAACTCACCAGACATTAATGTCTTAACAAACAGACCATTTAATGACCAAATCACTTATGATACTGTTATGCAATTACTTGGTGGAGATCAAACACCTGTAGGTGTTCAAATCTATCCTGAGTCATATGATAGTAAAGAAGAGATTAAAACATATCTAGATAATTATAATCTTGGATTAGATTCAGAAGACCAAATTATATATACTGATATCGCAGAAGTCTTTTCATCAACCATTTCAGGTTTAATCAGTACCATTACAATCATCTTAACTGCTTTTGCTGGTATATCATTAGTTGTCTCTAGTATTATGATTGGTATTATAACTTATGTAAGTGTTATTGAACGTACAAAAGAAATTGGTATTATGAGAAGTATCGGTGCACGAAAAAAAGATATTACAAGAATATTTAATGCGGAGACTTTATTAATAGGTCTAGGAAGTGGTATACTTGGTATAGGATTCTACTACCTGATTCAAGGTCCAGTTAATATTGTTATCAATAAATTAATTGATATTCCTAGTTTTGCTGGATTACCAATCCATTACGCATTAGGACTAGTATTATTAAGTAGTTTATTAACAATTACAGCCGGACTCATACCAGCAAGAATTGCTGCTAAGAAAGATCCAGTTGTCGCATTAAGAACTGAATAAATATGGAGGTTGATTATGTTTAAAGTACTGGTTGTTGAAGACGATAGACATATTCGTAACATTATTGAAAAACGATTAGAAAAAGCTGGGTATGAACCCCTTTCTGCCTTTAACGGCAGAGAGGGGATTGCCCTTTTTGAGTCACAAAAAGTTGATTTGATTATTACAGATATTATGATGCCTCATGTAGATGGTATCTCACTTGTTAAAGAAGTAAGATCATCTAACCCAAATATTCCCATTATCATGTTAACTGCTTTAGACAATATTAAAGATAAAGAAGAAAGTTTTATGAGTGGCGCAGATGATTATGTTGTTAAACCAGTAGACATGAAAGAATTAATGTTACGGGTACAATCACTTTTAAGACGATATAAAATCATAAATAAACAATTATTTGAACACAAATCAACAGTATTAGATTATAAAACATTTATATGTCATATTAATGACCAAGATATCAACTTAACTAAAAAAGAGTTTATGTTATTATTTAAACTATTATCAAGTTCAGGACAAATCTTTACTCGCGAACAACTCATGAATGACATATGGGGATTTGATAGTTATTCATATGAAAGAACAATTGATACCCATATCAAAAGACTAAGAGAAAAGATTCATACTGATGACTTTGAATTAGTCACCGTTAGAGGTTTAGGATATAAGGCGGTATTATTATGAAAAGAATGACCGTTAAACTTATTTTTATATCCATAGTCATCCTTATGGTCTCATCAATCATTCCTAATATTATCTGGACATTGTTTGGTGAAGGTAGACCAAGATCAGGTGATATCGAACCTGGTTGGATTCTACTCGCTGCTTTCTTAACAGTATCAGTAGCTGTAACACTATATAATCTAATCATTAACAAAGTTATAGTTAAACGTGTTAAAACATTAAATGACACAACTAAAAAAGTCATTAATGGTGACTATAACGTCACGATTAATGACCACCATAAAGATGAATTATCACAATTAGCTCAAAGTTTTAATGAAATGACAAACGCTTTAAGACAAAATGAGTATGTTAGTAAGAACTTTATCAGGAACTTCTCACATGAATATAAAACACCTTTATCAACAATTAAAGGTTATGCAGAATTAATCCAAGATGAAGATAACTTATCAGATGATTCAAAAGAATATTTAGAAATTATCATTGATGAATCAAATAGATTATCAAATCTATCATATAATATGCTTTTAATATCTCAAATTGATCATCAAATTATCATACCTAGAGAAGATCATATTAATATCACTGAAGAACTTAGAAAAGTCATTCAAATGAAACAATTAATGTTTGAAAAAAAAGACTTATCATTTGATTTAGATGTCATAGACATCAATATGAAAACAAACCAAAGTTTGATATATCAAGTCTTTTCAAATATCATTGATAATGCTATAAAATACACATTTCCACAACAAACCATTCATATTGAATTTACTAAAATAGATAATAGAATAAAAATGATTTTTACAAACCCTACTAATATCATCGATGTAGATGAGTCTCAATTATTTAATATGTTTTATACCAATCAATCACATACCACTAAATCAAATGGTATAGGGCTATCTTTAGTAAAGAAGATAATAGAAAAACTAGATGGAGATATATCAGCAACATTAGATAATCAAATGTATCAATTAGTTATTGAGTTGCCAATTTAATCATTATTAAAATAAACCACCAAGAAAGAATTGGTGGTTTTATTATTTTTTTAACTGCTTTGTGGTTATTCTAAAAGCTACTTCACAAGATTTAATTCTTACTTTTTTGAAATACCTGAAAAGACCTTATTTATTTCATTTACTTTGTTAATATCTTCTTCTTTATGATTACTATTTATTATATTGTTAGGTTTTTTGTTTTGCAGTTTTCCTAAGGACCTCACCTCTGACCTCA
>CAYWUZ010000039.1:0-343 GCA_964461565.1 uncultured Candidatus Izemoplasmatales bacterium
ATTACCAGCTGAGGCAACTAAAACTGACGTATTAAAAGCCAACTCTAATGCTTCCATTTAAATCGTCGATTTAGATATACCACCAAAACTAATATTGATAACATCAGCACCGTTCGCTACTGCATAATTAATAGCTTCAACGATATCAGAAGTATTAAATATACCGCTAGATCCTGATGCTTTAATAGCCATAATTCTAACGTTATGAGCAACCCCTTCAATACCAATATCATTTTTACCATCAGCAGCTATAATTCCAGCTACATGTGTACCATGTCCATGGTAATCATATGGATCTCCAGTATGTTGGTAGTCATTTCCTACTGTAGAAGCACCATAAACA
>CAYWUZ010000039.1:379-10864 GCA_964461565.1 uncultured Candidatus Izemoplasmatales bacterium
TCATCAATATAGCCATTGCCATCATCATCAATACCATTTCCAGGAATTTCACCTGTATTGATCCACATATTTCCAGCTAAGTCTTCATGGTTATAATCAACACCAGTATCGATTACAGCAACAACAATACTACGATCTCCACCAGGATTAATTCCTTGGTTAACTAAAAACTGTCTTGTTCCAGGAATATTAATCTGATCTAAATAATATTGTTCATCTCTTAAAGGATCTTCTGGTAGTGGAATTTCCGGAAGTTCTACATAAGTGCCTGAAAAATCAATGCTTCTAATATAGTCTGGTTCAACAAACAAGACGCCAGGTATTTGTAATAATTTTCTCTCCGCTTCTTCAAAAGTAATACCTTCTTCTAATTCTGCTTGATACCAAACTTCTCTAGTGTTTCCAGATAACCTAGAAACAATATCTTCATTAGGCATATCAAAAACTTGATGAGAAACAACATGTGCGCTTGAAAAATCAACTTGGTTTCTCAAAAAACTTAATGACGTTTCTTGATATTTAATCAATACTCGCCCAACGACATAATCACCCTCGATTTCATGGGTTTGTTGAGGTATGTTACTAACCACCTCTTCAATCTCTTCAAAATCATCATTTGCACCATCATACATCCATTGTGGATATTTGTTGATACTGACCATAAACATGAAACACAACAAAAAAGAAAAAAATGTTAATAGACCTTTCTTCATCTTACCTTTATGTAATTTTCTTAAAATTACATATCCTCCTTACCATAGAAAAATTTTATTTTAATCTCATAAATGAGATGTAACACCGACTATAAAAATAATCGACTTTAAAAAAATATTAAGCCGATTCTTGTTGTCTAAAATAGTATTATTATAAGTATATAATTAAGATATATTATGCCTCTTATTAAAAGTATATTTTGTTAGTCAATTTTTTACAATAGGATATCAAATTTTCTTTTTATTTTTTTCACAAGTTTGCTATATTTTTTTAAAATAAAAAACACCTTTCAGATATCTCTATCATAAAAGGTGTTTGAAAATATCTTTTATTGAGCATATTATCCCAATAGCCAAACTAATAAAAATCATTTATCAGCTCATTTTAGAAAGAAAACTCATATAGTGATTCTTCATTTTAAAAAACGAATCTGATGATATTAATATAACACTGGAATTTCTTTATCCATACCTAAATTATTTAATATATGTTTAAACTTATCAGCTATGAGATTTCGATGACTTAGGTCATGGAAATCATCTAAAGTATATTTTTTCCCAACTCTCACTTCTTGTAGTTCTTTATGGTAATACAAAGGAATAATTGGAATATGTTTATGTTTTTCTTTATAATATTTTTCAGCTAAAAAAACAAAACCAGAATGAAAAGCTTTGATTTCATCTACATATCCATCTTCACTATCTTCAGGAAATATTAACAATGAATTCCCAACATCTAAATGTTCAATGCTTTTTCTAATACTATTCTTTAACCTTAAATCCCTGTAGGTCGGTATTAATTGAACACCATTGTATAAGAACTTAGAAATAAGACCAAATAATGTCGCAAGTATAAAAGACTTAATCTTTGAATATTTTAGTTTTTGTCGGTAAAAAACAAAATACAAGTATTTCCATCGTTTAATATAATGCTCAGTCATGGGGTGTGCACCCCATGGCACTAAGTATTTTGGAAAATACATACTTAATGTTAATGGACCAGATGCTCCACTGTGATTAGCGATATAGATAGCTTGATCTGGAAGTTGTAACTCATGCATCACTAATCTTGGCTTCTTTTTAAATAGTTTTAAAATAGTTTTAACTAACCTTAAAAACCAATTATGTTTTACAATCTTTTTTGCTTTTCTCATAAACAATTCCCTTCATTAAATGTTAAATACTCTATTAACAATATGACTTAACTGATTAACCTGAATATACTTATTTTCTTTAGGTATCCACTCATTAACAAATTGATCATATAAACGTGGGTTTCTATCTTTAATTCGCATTCTTTGCTTATCTTGATCAATTAATAATAGATAAGTTAAATCATAAGCAACCCTAAACTCTTCTCTTAAGGCATATGCGCCTTCAATCACCAACAATCGATAATCATTAGGAATTCTATTGAATGTCATTAATTTTCTTTGACAATCATAAGTATGATAAAAGATATCTTGTTGATTAAGAATGCTGTTAATGACTTCTTCTTTAAAACGCTCATAATCTAAATTACCACCAACTTCATTAAGTCTTTCTTCTGTCCTTTGAAAATCTTGTAAATAAAAATCATCCATGTGAATGACATAAGTATGATCGATATTTAATAAATCATTAGCTAAAGTTGTTTTTCCAGAAGTACTCATTCCATCAATTGCGATGATAACTTGTTTCTTCTCTTTTAACAATCCATTAATATCTTCTTTGATTATATTTAAGACCATGATTGTCCACTTCTTTCTTGATATTGATTTAAAGCTAGTATAATTAATGGTATCACGATGATTTGAAAAATAATACCTGGAATAGCATTTATAAAAGCCGCACTAATAAATACTTCAAAGCTATATGACACTCCATCTAAACTTAATAGAATAACATTTGCAACACCTAAAACAATTCTTCCTACAATCATTGAAATAAATAGCGATAAATAAATACTATAAACATTTTTCTTTAATAAATGATACATAATCCCAACAATCAGCCCATAGGTCGCAAGTTCAAAAGACATGGCAATAGCGACAGGATAAAGTGGCGGCATCGAAAACATAAAAGACCTTAACAAAGGTGCAACAAAACCAATAATCCCACCATGTTTTGGTCCACAGATAAAACCACATAATATAATCGGTAAATGCATTGGGAGAAACCTTGACCCTAATATTTGTAATGAACCAGTAAAGAAAGGTAAAGCCAAAGCAAGCGATAAAAATAAAGCTGAGAGTATAATCTTTTGTGTGTCATTCATTTTCATGTGGTATTTCTCCTCGTTAGTATAATTCTATTATATTCACTATTAAATTACAATTCAATACTGCATTTTAGTCAATAAAAAAACTTAATTCAAGTTTTAAACTATAGCCTATAAAACTGACACTTTGAAAAAAGACCCACCAAATCACAATGTAAAAAACCTCACAATCGTGAGGTTTCAAGTCATTTAATTATAAAATTTTATTCATGATCAAGTTTCTTAAATATATGATGTAATATAGCAAATATCATATGAAAGATGAAAATAATACCAAAGCCAACCAAAGCTAACAATAACATCCCTGGGGCATCTTCTCTATCAGCTATCACATAAAGAAAAGGTATAGCAATCAAATATAAAATAATGATAATGCCAAAATTATATGAGATCTTTCTAAAATAATCAATTATTTTATCATTGAAATAAATTTCTTTTTGAAAATAGTATAATACTTGATTTGATTTTAATAATATAAGAACATAGGGCACAGCTATTAGATAAACAATCGCGATCAATACAATTTGAAATATATCTAAAGAGATTTCACCCGTCAAGGACAAATAAAATCCATAAGGAAAATAAAAACAACACAAGAATAACATTGGTAGAAACAAAGCTCCAATAATACCCCTTAATATACAACTCATTGTATGTATTTTCATTATTCTCTCCAAAATTTCTGACATTCCAATTTATCATTGATATTATATTCTATCATATTTTTAATTAATTGATAGTCTATATCAAAATTCCATGGGAATCTTATAATCATCGTTGAATAGTTATACCCACTGCTTTTTATCTTATCAGAAAAAACTTGTATGGTTTTAGCTTCAGGAGACATAGCAATATGATTTTTAGATATTGAAAAACCAATAATATAAGTTCCATGATCCATAAACATGGGTTGTTTCCATTTAATCACTGGAACTAATTGAGGATAATCATGATGTATTCTTTCTAATAAATCATTCACTCTTTCTCTTTTCTTCAAATCATCAATCTGACTGATATAATCTTTAAATTCTTGAATCATGTCGATAACTCCTTAATCTATTCATCAGTAGATAAATGATTAAAGCTACTGTTATCAATAAAGACAACCACTTCATCAAACTAAACACTTGCATTAAATATACTAAAAAGTCTACTTCTTTTGGATAAATACCAACATTAATCGTTGCGACTGTATTTTCTAGATAGTCAAATATAACACCTAATATAGGAAAAAACAGAAATTTTATTTTACTATTTAATGCAATCATAATCATCATGAAAAACAATCCATATACTAAAGGATAAACTAAATCAAAAGTCCATCGTAATATAATATATAAATTTCTACCTGATTGACCATAACTTTCCATCAAATCATAAAAACGTCCACTTGAATAAAAAAACATGGTATCTGGTGAAGCTGAATCGCTCACCATACTCACAACTGGTAGGACAACTAACATAAAAAAACCAAACAATGCAGTCAACCAAATTTTAATTTTCCTTTTAGATAAAATAACAACTAATTTTTTCATATACAAACCTACACTTTTCCAGTAATTATTCTAATTCAACACCCAAACCATGAACAATACGATTCACATAATTAAAATACGCCACCACTTGATTCACATCAAATATAGCTTGATCACTTAAACCGACATTTCTTAATTTATGAATATCGTCTTCAACCATTTTATAGGAAAATCTAGTTAGTTTTTCACTATATTGACATATCTCTAAATCTTGTTGGTTTAAATTAGCTTGATGATAATCATTTGCGACAGCTTCCATAAACTTTTTATTTTCTGTCACATGAAAGAGTGCTTCACTATGATGTGACGCACAATAAGGACATTCATTGCTTTTAGATACAACCACACCGATCATTTCTCTTTGTGCTCTAGATAATTCACTATCACCAAACATTATTGTTTCATATAAAACCATATGAGCTTCTAATGTCTTAGGTTTAAGACTATGAACTTTTAAAACATTAGCTGTTTCTTCATTAGTTCTTTCTTCAGCTGATTCATAAATCTTCTTTAATAAAGGGTTATCCTCTTTTTGAATTTCTTTAATCCAAGACATCATATCCTCTTTCTAATACTTGCAATTGATTAATGTAATCATAGTATATAATAATCAAAGAAATATATCAAAAAGAATATGCTTTAGATACATAGAACCATTTTCTTTAATATTTAGACCACATCTTATTAAATAAGAGATGTTGGTAGATAATGATTAATCTACCAACATCTTTATAAATTTCACTCATTCACTAAGACTTTCTCAACAAAAACATCAACTAAATTAGGATCAAATTGTGTGCCTTTATACCTAAGTAATTCTTCAACTGCTTTTTCTTTTGCCATACCTTTTCGATAAGGCCTATCAGATGTCATAGCTTCATAGGCATCCGCGATTCCAATAATCCTAGATTCAAAAGGTATTGCTTCTCCTATTAAACCTTCAGGATAACCCTTACCATTCCAATGTTCATGGTGATATAGTGCATTTTCAGCTAAATCAGAATACTCACCAGCAGCTCTTAAAATCATATATCCATTTCGAGTATGTTCTTTAATTATTTCATATTCTTCTTTAGTCAATTTAGCAGGTTTATATAAGATTGAATCTGGTATAGAAATTTTTCCAATATCATGAAACATACCAGACATCTCTAACTCTTTAAGCTGATCTCTATGCATTCCAAGTGCTTCACCAATTTTACGACTATAAGTCGCAACACGTTCTGAATGTTTTCTCTCTAACTCAAATTTATCAGTTAAGGTTTTATGAATCGCTTGGATAGTTTGATTTCTTGCGCTATCTCCATCAATTAACTTAAATCGGTACATAATGTTTTCTGCATCTCTTAATATATCCGATATATCCATTGAATTATCATCTTTCATCGCATATCCAACAGAAACAGATAAAGAAACATTCTTTACAGTTGTTTGATTGACCTTTTGATTTATTTCTTCTTTAATATTCAAGAGTTCTTCTTCATCAGTATTTTTAACAATAATAGTAAATTCATCTCCACCAATTCTAGAAACAATCCCTTTACTCTTAACAACATCCTTAAATACTTTTGATATTTCTTTAAGGACTAAGTCTCCAGTTTGGTGCCCAAAAGCATCATTAATGATTTTCAAGCCATTAACATCCATCATCATTAATCCTAATGGAAAATGTTCTTTACAATCTAAGGATTTCAATACTTCACTAAAATAACGTCGATTATATAAGCCTGTTAAATAATCATGCATACTTAAATACTCAACTTCTAGTTGTTTTTGTTTTTCTTGAGTTACATCTCTAATAACTAATATAACACCGATTAATTCATTTGCTTGATTATAGATAGGAGATGATGTGTTTTCTACATATTTTTGTTCGTTATTTTTAGTGATTAAAATCGTATTTTCTCGTGTTTGATTAGGTTGTTTAGAGTCAATCACTTTAGTTACTGGACAGATTAAATCTTCTCCAGACTCATGACTAATCAAGCGAATATAATCGCCAAATTTTTTACCTACAACTTCTTCTTTTTTATATCCAGTAATCACTTCAGCTGTTTCATTATATGCAATAATATTACCCAACTGATCCGTTGAAATAACACCGTCATTAATCGCCAATAAAGTGGCTTCTGTTTTTTCTTTTTGAACAAACATTTCATTGGCTTTTTCAGTTAATGATTCTTCCAATTGTTTTCTTAGAGTCGTATCAATCACTGTTGAAATATACTTATCCGTATTAGATAAAGGTGTTACTAAGGCAGTAATATACTTAACAATTTCTCCGTTTTTATATATGGGAACATCATTCCATTTCATCGAATCCGGATCCTTTGATTTGGCTGCTTGTAAAACAGCTTCTTTATAAACTTCCCTTATTTTTTCATCTTCATAGACCACTTCATAAAAATCATTGTTTTCTAACAACTCCCTCGTTGTATTATAACACTCAGGGAATTTATCATTCATATACTCAAATTTGAGTGTTGGCTCTAATGTATGCAAGGCAATACCAATAGGTAAATGATCCATGACAGTTTGTAAAATCTCTTTAGATTCTTTTAATGCTTCTTCTATTTCAATATACTCATTAATCACTTCAGTATAAACAATAATACCTGCGATTTCATTGTCTTCATTATGCCATGGCCTACATTCCCATCTAGTAATATCGATATGACCATCTTCATGGATATAGATATCTCTATCTGCCCTAATCACTTCGCCTTGAAGGCAACGTTTATGAACATCTTTCCATTTTTCTGGTAAATCAGGAAAAACATCATAATGATTCTTACCTATAATATTGCCTTCTATATGGTACTCATCTAAATATTTTTTACTCACATAAACATAATTCATATCTTTATCATGAACAGCGATTCCGCTGTTCATATAATCAATCACATAAGACATTAATTGATGATAATAATTGATTTTATCTTTAGCGCGCTTATTAATATCAATATCTGTATATGTTCCACTCAATAACAAAGCTTTACCAAATGAACTTCTTTTAGTCACTTTACCACGATCATGAACCCATATATATTGACCGTTTTTATGTTTAATTCTTAATTCAATATCGTAAAAATCAAGTTCACCTTGAATCACTTTTTTTAACTGGTCTTGGGCTTTTATAAAATCATCTGGATGAACCAAAGACTTCCATGTATCAAAGGTCATAGGCGATAATTCATTTATTGTATATCCGATTGTATCTACCCATCTCTCATTCACAAATATTTCATTAGAATCAACACGCCACTCCCATGTCCCAACTCTTGATGCTTCTATGATATTTTCTAATCTTCGATCTAATAAATCACGTGATTTTCTAAAATATAAAATTAAAACCAAAACAGCAAATTGAATGGCTGTTTCCAAAACAGCCTCAATAGGAAAAGCACTTAGATGTTCCGTATCAGTTATAATATGAACGATTCCTAAAGTCACTGTTGACGCTAAAACATACTTAGGATAAAACATCATCCCAACAATGATTTGTACAACCATCAATTGCATGACAATAAAATGATAATCAGTGTTTATATTTAATATAAACAATAAAATGATCATCAATACAAAAACAATGCTTGATATGAACGCTTGTTTCTTTTCTTTCATAAAACCACCAACTCTTTTCCATTTAAGATGAAATATAATAAAAATATGCATTTAAATTAATTATAATTTAAATGCATAGGTATCCTATTTTGCTTGATGACCATCTCTTAATAAATCATTAACGGTCTTCACGGGATTAAAGGTTGTTAAAGGAACTTCCACAAACACAGTATTCCAATGGTGCATAGCACCATTCCATAGTCCTGGATGTTCTAATGCTTTAATTGGTTTTCCTTGATAAGATTTTTCAGAAATAAAATAACGGTTCTCATTTACATATTTTAATAAATTAAACTTATCATTTTTATAGTCTCTAACAAAACAGACTAAATCAACAGGATTGAAATATGTAGATGTATTAAAGATATGTAAACTCCTATGGTCAAATAAGTTAATTTCAGATTTTTCACAAATTTGTAAATCAGTATAATCTCCATTATCAACCACAAAAGGACCCCCACCAGGTTCTCCTGTATTTTCAACCATACCACACACTCTTAAAGGTCTATTTAAAAAAGATAAAGCCATCTCTTTTGTTAAGTCTTTTTTATGTTTAATATGTAATTTCTTTCTTAAAAACAATTCAATTTCATTTAAATCATAGGTATCATTCAAGATATCTTTCATATACTGATCAATCTGTTTTTTAATATTTAAACCAATACTCACAAGTTTCTTCTTTGAATCTATTGTATCTTTAACTTTGTCTCGATGTGCTACATTATCAATATTCTTAATAAAAATAATATCCGCATCAATATCATTTAAGTTCTCTATTAAAGAACCATGCCCACCTGGCCTAAATAAGATTGACCCATCTTCTAATTTAAAAGGTTCATTATCCATAGACACAGCCAATGTATCTGTTTTATCTTTTTGGAAAGAATAAGTGATATCAATATGTGGTTTTTCATTAATGACTTTTTGTACATACTCGTTAAACATTGTTTCATGTTCTTTAGATATTGTAAAATGTAATTTCACTTGATCTTTATTTAAATAATGTTCACCCTCATGAATATGTTCATCAATTGGAGTGCTAAAATCATCACCATATTGATGCATTTTAATTAAAGCTTTAGGTAATGACCCATAATTCAACTTATCTTTTAAAATGCTATAAATGAGTTCAACTCGGTCACCTAAACGATTCTTATCAAAATCAAATTCTTTTATGTCATTATAAAAAGCAAAGTTTTCTAGTTCACTAAAAAACTTCTTAATAAAATCTGTCTCTCTTTGTTCATTCAAATATTGATATAAATCTCTAAACATGCGTGTGGCTGAGCCACTCGCAGGAATGAACTTAACACAAGACTTATCTAAATATTCAGTTAATATGATATCATCATGTAATAAGTCATCTTGACTTACTGAAGACACAATATTGACGTATTGCGTGCCTTTTTTAAACTTGTCGATGAATTGCTTCATATATCCACCTCATACTCTTTTTATTATATTATAAAAGAAAAATCATTTTTTTACTATAAAGAAACTCAAAAAAAAATATATAAAAGAAATTTAAATCTCTTTTATATATTTTTAATTACTGTATTGTTTTTTTAATTTTATGTTTTATGTCTTTAATTATTTGATTCGGATCTTCATACCAATTCATATGGAAAACCCTCATCACTTCCCAACCTCTAGCGATTAAGAATCTTTCTTGATGCAATAATTCTTTTCTGGCAGTGAAATATACATCATCATTCAAATCACAGATAATTGCTAGTAAGTATTGGTTTAATGTTTCATCATAAATAGCTAAATCGATCTTAAACTGACCAATACCTATCTCAGTATCCACTCTATATCCTAATTTAGTTAATCTTTGATGAATATCAGATGACATTATTGAAAGTATTTTTTGTTTGGTTATTGATTCTTTTTTATAGAGATTCATCAGTATTTCTTTAGCTAAATCATGATTTTCATTTGACACATAAAAACAATATCTCATGAAGTCTTTTAATAATTTAGGTCCTTTACCACTTAAATCATCTACTTTAAGTTCCTCAGGAACCATTGATGATACAAAATAGATTTTCTTTCTTGCTCGTGTAATCGCAACATTCAATCTGTTTTGTCCGCCTTCATGGTTTAACCAACCAAAACGACGTTTAATCACACCAGATTCATCTTTAGCATAACCCATAGAGAAGATAATGATATCTCGTTCATCCCCTTGAACATTTTCAATGTTCTTAACAAATAAAGATTGATCTCCTTCCGGTTCTTTTCTAAACACTTCTTGTTCTAAACGTTTTTGATGAACTGATTTTTTAAATAATTCTTCGTCGATTAAGTTTAAAATCAAATCTCTTTGAGAACTATTGAATGTAATAATACC
>CAYWUZ010000040.1:0-10747 GCA_964461565.1 uncultured Candidatus Izemoplasmatales bacterium
GAGCCGATAATGATTTATCTCTAGTCACAGCTGTCCAACCGTCAGCCAATACTTTAACATCTTTATTGCCTAAATTAATCATCGGCTCGATCGCTAGGGTCATTCCTGATTTTAATTTAGGTCCTCTTCCAGGCAAACCGTAATTAGGTATTTGTGGATCTTCATGGAGATTTCTTCCAAGTCCATGGCCAACAAAATCCCTAACAACACTAAAACCTAATCCTTCAGCATATACTTGAATCGCATGACTGATATCAGATAATCTGTTTCCAGCTTTTGCATATTCTAAGCCTTTGAATAGGCTAGCTTCTGTGCCTTCTAATAATCTTTTGGCATCCTCAGATATTTCCCCGCATGCATATGTCCAAGCTGAATCGCCATGATAACCTTTGTAAATAGCCCCTATGTCTACAGAGACGATATCGCCTTCTTTAAAGACACGACTACGACTTGGTATACCATGAACAACTTCTTCATTGATAGATATGCATGCTGCTGCGGGAAAACCGTTATAGTTTTTGAAAGATGGAATTGCATCGTTGTCACGAATGACTCTTTCAATTAAATCATCTAGAGCTTTAGTGGAGACACCTGGTTTAATATAGTCTCTAGCAGCTTGATGCGCTAAAGCCACAATTCTCCCAGCTTCTTTCATTAAAGCAATTTCTCTATCCGATTTTAATCTAATCATGCAACTCACCTAGTTTTTTTAATATATCTTTGAATACTTGGTCACTGGTGTTTTCTCCATCAATAACCAATAATAAATCTTTGTTTTCATAATAATCTAGTAAAGGTTGGGTTTTTTCTTTATAAATATGCAATCTATTTAAAACTGATTCTTTTAAATCATCAGGTCTTTGAATCAACTGATGAGAACAAAGATCACAAACACCATCTACTTTAGGTGGGTGATATTCAATATGATATGTGTGCCCACAATTTGAACATACCCTTCTACCTGACATACGATCAGAGATAATATCATCATCAACATCAACGTTGATAACAGCTGTTAAATGAATGTTTAAATCTTTTAACATATCATCTAAAGCTTCTGCTTGAGAAATTGTTCTAGGAAATCCATCCAACATGAATCCGTTAGGATATTCATAGCTGTTCAAAACACCCCATACAATATCATTTGTCATTTTATCAGGTACTAAATTACCTTGGTCTAAATATTTTTTCGCTTCTTGACCAATATAAGACTCTTTTTTTATTTCTTCACGATAAATATCGCCAGTAGAAATATGAGCTAAATTAAAATAGTCAAGTATCTTCTTTGCTTGGGTTCCCTTGCCTGCGCCAGGTTTCCCCATTATTAATAAGTTAATCATGGGACTATCTCATAAAGCCAGCGTAAGCTTTTTCTTGAGTGTCAGCTTCAATCTGCTTAGCTGTTTCAAGTGCTACACCAACAATAATCAATAATGATGTCCCTCCAATTTGTGCGTAACTATGTCCAAGAATCATTGATGTAATGATTGGTAAACTAGCTACAACGACTAAATAAAATGCACCGATAACTGTTACTCTAAATAAGATCTTAGTAATATGAGCTTCAGTTTCTTTTCCAGGTCTTACTCCCGGAACATAAGCGTTTTGTTTATTTAAATTTTCAGCTATTTGTTCAGGTTTAATTAAAATGAACGAATAGAAGAATGTGAAAACAAAAATTAATACTATATACACTACAAAACCAATTGGTTGAGTATATGTAAATATTTGTTGAAGCCAATTTAACGTCGCTGATGTTTCAGCAGTTGCGCTGGTAACATATCCAACAATTGTTAATGGTAAAGATAAAATAATTGATGCGAAGATAACTGGAATAACACCCGCTGTATTTAATTTAATCGGAATGTTAGAATCCGTTTTACCTTTAAATTTACTTGTACTAGGTCTGTTAGCGTATTGAATTGGTACTTTTCTTTCAGCAATTTGCATGTAAGTAACACCAACCAAAACGACAACGAACATTAATACGCTCACACCAAACAATAAGTATCCACCAAGTTGTCCTTGTACAGATGAAGCAACGCCTTGTAACATAGCATTTGGATCAGCTATATAATATTGAACTAATGAAACGATTGTCCCTGGGAAAGAAATAATAATCCCTGCAACGATCAACATTGAAGTTCCATTACCGATACCTTTTAAAGTCAATTGATCTGCAATCCAGATCATTAAAGCTGTACCTGCAGTTAATACAACTGCGATATAGAAGTAAACAATAAACCAAAGGTTTCTACCACCTAAGGTTGCCCATGTTGAAGCTTCAGTGGTAAACAAACCAACGTTAGCGCCATCAAAAGCAAATGTCATAGCGATAGCTTGAACAAATGCAAGTCCGATTGCTAGATAACGTGTAAATCTTGCGATTTTCTTTTTACCTACTTCACCTTCTTCGCCCCATTCTTTTAAGAAAGGAACAATGTCCATTTGTAATAACTGAACAATAATTGAGGCAGTAATGTATGGACTAATACCTAGAGCAACAACAGAATAATTTCTTAATGCGCCCCCAGATATTGAGTTGGCAATTCCTAAGAACCCATTGCCATCAAAAGCATTTCCAAAAGCTTGTTTATCAATCAATGGAATTGTTACTTTTGTCAATACATGAAAAATTAAAAAGATAAATAATGTGAAACCTATTTTTTTTAAGACTTCTTTATTAGTGAGAATCTTTTTAATGGCTTCCATCATATCACCTCGATAGTGCCACCAGCTGCTTCAATTGCTTCTTTAGCAGAAACTGAAAATTTATGAGCTTTTACAGTTAGTTTGACTTCTAATTTTCCTCTACCTAAGATTTTTACGCCGTCTAATTCTTTACGAATGACTTTGTCTTTAAGTAATAACTCAGGTGTAACTTCTGTATTTTCTTCGTATAGATTGAGGTCAGATAAATTGACTACAGCGAATTCCTTTCTGAAAGGATTAGTAAATCCTTTTTTAGGAAGACGTTTGAATAAAGGTGTTTGTCCACCTTCAAATCCAAGTCTTGTACCGCCACCAGAACGTGAATTTTGTCCTTTTTGACCACGGCCACTTGTTTTACCTAAACCACTAGCTGAACCACGACCCACTCTTTTTTTAGAATGCGTTGCGCCATCATTTGGTTTTAATTCGTGTAAATTCATATCAACACCCCCTACTTAGTAACTTCTTCGACTTTTACTAAATGGCTGACTGTGTTAATCATCCCTTTAATCATGTCATTGTCTTCTACAACAACTGATGAATTTCTTTTAGTAAGTCCTAAAGCCTTAACTGTTTTGACTTGATTTGGTTTTCTTCTTGATATACCTTTAACTAAGGTAACTTTTAATTCTGCCATTAGTGTAATACCTCCTGAACAGTTAATCCACGCATCTGTGCAACTTCTTCAACAGTTCTTAATTGTTTTAAAGCTTCTACAGTTGCACTAACGATATTAACTGGAGCATCTGAACCTAAAGATTTAGATAATACATCTTTGATTCCTGCTAATTCAAGGACAGCACGCACACCGCCACCAGCAATTACACCAGTACCTTCAACAGCTGGTCTTAAGAATACTTTTCCAGCGCCGAATTTTCCGGTAATTGTATGAGGTATTGTGGTTCCACTCATTGGAACTTCAACGATATTTTTCTTAGCGGTCTCAATTGCTTTTTTGATAGCATCTGGAACCTCACTTGCTTTACCGATTCCGAATCCCACTTTTCCATTTTGATCGCCAACAACAACTAAAGCAGAAAATTTAAAACGTCTACCACCTTTAACAACTTTGGTAACACGACCAATATTAACTACTCTTTCTTCATAAAGTTTTGGCTCTTTTTTAGAACGAGGTTTTCTTCCTCTTTTATTATTGTTTTCCATTTAGATTACCTCCTTCATTAGAAATCTAGCCCTACTTCTCTAGCAGCATCTGCTAAAGCTTTGACTCTACCGTGGTATAAATATCCACCGCGGTCAAATACGACTTTTTTAATTCCTTTTTCGATTGCTCTTTCAGCAACCAATTTCCCGACTAATTTTGCGCCTTCTATATTCGCTCCATTTTCTAATCCTAAAGATGAAGCTTGTGCTAATGTAATTTGATTAGTATCGTCGATAATTTGAGCATATACTTGTTTGTTTGAACGGAAAACGTTTAGACGTGGTCTTTCTGGAGTTCCTTTAATGTAAAATCTCATACGACGATGTCTAACTTGTCTTTGTTTATTTCTGTCTATAGTTTTAAACATAATATCACCTATACTGCAGATTATGCAGCAGTTTTCCCTTCTTTACGACGTACATATTCGCCTTTATAACGGATACCTTTTCCAAGATATGGTTCAGGTAAACGAACCTTACGAATATTTGCTGCAAATTCTCCGACTGATTGTTTGTCGGCACCTTTTACTTCGATTTCTGTGTTTTTTGGAACTTCCACGGTAATTCCTTCAGGAATTTCCATTTCTACAGGATTAGAATATCCAACATTTAATACCAATGTTTTAGGATCTTTTAATGACGCACGGTAACCGACACCTTTAATTTCAAGACCTTTTGTATATCCTTCACTTACTCCAATAACCATATTATTCAATAACGCTCTTGTTGTTCCATGTAAAGAACGGTTGCGAATTGAATCGTTTGGTCGGGTTACAGAAATTTCGTCTTCATTAACATTAATTTTGATATTTTTATCGAACGTAAAGCTTAATTCCCCCTTAGCGCCTTTAACAACAACGAAGTTATCTTCATTGATGCTAATTTCAACACCTTGAGGTAGCTTTATCAACTTGTTACCTACTCGACTCATAGTTTTCTTGCACCTCTCTTATTTTATTATTACCATACGTATGCTATAACTTCGCCACCAACTTTTTCTTGTCTAGCAGCTCTATCAGTTAACAGGCCTTTAGATGTCGAAATAATTGCGATTCCTAGTCCATTAAGAACTCTTGGAATCTCGTCCGTCTTAGCATACACACGTAATCCAGGTTTTGAAATTTTCTTCAAACCTCTAATAACTCTTTCTTCATTATCTAAATATTTCAATTTAATTTTTATAGTACCTTGAACTCCACCACTAATACTCTCAAAATCAGTAATATAACCCTCTTGTTTTAAAACCTTTAGGATTTCTGATTTAAGTTTTGATGCTGGTAACTCAACAGTTTTATGTTTCATTTGATTTGCATTGCGAATTCTTGTTAGCATATCCGCAATTGGATCTGTCATGACCATATTAATAATGCCTCCTTCCTTAATCTATAGGAAATAAATTTCTTCATAATATATTACCAACTAGCTTTTTTAACTCCAGGGATTTGACCCTTGTAAGCTAATTCTCTAAAACATATACGACATAATCTAAATTTGCGATATACAGAATGAGGACGTCCACAACGTTCACATCTCGTATAATTTCTTACTGGAAATTTACTGCCGCGTTTTTGACTGACTTTTTTCGATGTTTTTGCCATTGTATCCTCCTATCTTCTGAAAGGCATTCCAAATTGACTTAACAATTCGAAAGCTTCTTGATCAGTATTTGCCGATGTTACTATAACGATGTCCATTCCTCTGATTTTACTTACTTGATCGTAGTTAATCTCAGGGAAAATTAATTGTTCTTTTACACCTAAAGTGTAGTTTCCTCTACCGTCAAATCCTTTAGGGTTAATTCCTCTAAAGTCTCTCACTCTTGGTAAAGCGATTGAAATAAGTTTATCTAAGAAATCATACATTCTTTGACCTCTTAAAGTTACTTTACAGCCGATCGGCATACCTTCTCTTAATTTATATGTCGCGATTGATTTTTTAGCTTTAGTTACAACTGGTCTTTGACCTGTAATTTTTGTTAGTTCAGTAACAGCATTATCTAATACTTTTGGGTTCGAAACCGCATCTCCAGCACCGATATTAATCACGATTTTACTGACTTTCGGTGTTTCCATGATGGAAGAATAATTGAATTTTTCCATTAAAGAAGGTGTAATCTCTTTACGGTATTTTTCTTGTAATCTATTCATTATTTTCTCCCTTCATTATTTTAATTCTTTGCCAGATTTTTTTGCGAATCTAACTTTTTTAGTCACTGTTTCTTTTTTATTAGTTTCAGTCACAGTTTTATACCCAATTTTAGTTCTTGTTTTTTCTTTTGGGTCCATCAACATCACGTTTGATGCATGGATTGGTTTTTCAATTTCAATAATTCCGCCATCAGGATTCATTTGTGATGGTTTAAGATGTTTCTTGATTTTAGTCAATCCTTCACCTTCTAAAACAACACGATCCGTTTTTTTAAGAACTTTTAAAATTGTTCCTTGTTTTCCTTTGTCTGCGCCAGAGATTATAATTACTTTATCACCTTTTTTTAATTTCATAAATGCGCCTCCTATAATACTTCTGGAGCTAAAGAAACTATTTTAGTGTAATTAGCGTCTCTTAACTCTCTTGCAACTGGTCCAAAAATTCTGGTACCTCTCATGTTGCCATCATCTTTTAAAATTACTGCTGCATTATCATCAAATTGAATAAATGAACCGTCTGCTCTTAATGAAGCTTTTTTAGTTCTAACGATTACCGCTTTAACTACATCACCTTTTTTAACCATTCCACCAGGAATAGCTGTTTTAACAGAAGCTACAATTACGTCTCCGATACTTGCATATCTACGGCTAGTACCACCAAGTACTTTGATAGTTGAAATTATTTTTGCACCAGTATTATCTGCGACTTTAAGTCTCGTTTCTTGTTGTATCATTATAATTCACCCGCCCTAAATAATCTGACTTTTTTCAACTATTTCAACTAAACGGAATCGTTTAGTAGCTGATAAAGGTCTGCATTCTGTTATTTTAACAACATCACCGTTTTTTGCTTCATTTTTTTCGTCGTGAGCTCTGAATTTCTTAGAAGAGATAACTCTTTTTCCATATAATGGATGTTTTTTATAGGTTGTTATTAATACTGTAATTGTTTTATCGTTTGCTGCTGATACCACAGTTCCAGTAAAGAATTTTTTTACTTTTTCCATCATCATCTTCCTCCTTAGCTTCTTTCTCTCTCGGTAAGTACAGTTTTCATTCTTGCAATCGTTTTTCTAATATTTGATAAGCGTGCAGTATTTTCTAATTGACCTGTCGCTTGTTTAAAGCGTAAGTCGAACATCTCTTTTTTTAAGGTTTCAATTTCTTCTAAGATTTTTGCGGTGTCCCACTCGCGGATTTCTTGTGCATAAATCATTTAGAATCACCACTTTCTTTTTTAACAAACTTCGTTTTGATCGGTAGTTTGTGAGCAGCTAATCTCAAAGCTTCTTTAGCTACTTCTTCAGAAACACCAGCTATTTCAAACATGATGGTTCCTTGTTTTACAACTGCTACCCATTCTTCTGGAGCACCTTTACCAGATCCCATACGGACTTCTAAAGGTTTTTTAGTTTTTGCTAAGTGTGGGAAGATTTTAATCCAAACTTTCCCAGCACGTTTCATATATCGTGTCATCGCAATACGACTAGCCTCGATTTGACGTGAAGTAATCCACGCACCATCTAAAGCTTTTAAACCGTATTCGCCAAAAGTAATTTCAGAACCACCTTTAGCTAAACCTTCATAGCTTACGCGATGAGGACGACGATATTTCGTTCTTTTAGGCATTAACATTTTTATTTAGCCCCCCTTTTTTTAGAAGGAAGTACTTCTCCTCTATAAATCCATACTTTTACGCCTAATTTACCGTATGTTGTATTAGCTTCAGCTAATGCATAATCGATATCAGCTCTAAAAGTATGTAAAGGAACATTACCTTCACTATATCCTTCGCTACGTGCCATTTCTGCGCCACCTAAGCGACCTGAAATTAATGTTTTGCATCCTTTTGCGCCTGATTTTAAGGCTCTTTGGATAGCAACTTTTTGCACTCTTCTAAATGATGCTCTATTTTCTAATTGTTTTGCAATGTTGTCAGCAACTAATATAGCATCAATTTCAGGGCGTTTAATTTCAATCACGTTTAAGAATACTTCTTTATTAGTAAGCTTTTGTAGTTGTTCTACAACAGCTTTTTTAGTTTCAGCATTTCTACCAATAACCATACCTGGTTTAGCAGTATGAACTGTAATAATAACTCGTTTTTTACTTCTTTCAATGATAACTTGTGAAACACTTGCGTTTTTATATAAATCAGTAATAAGATCGCGAATTTTAATGTCCTCGTGTAGTAAGTCGGCGACATCATTTTTTTCAGCATACCATCTTGATTCCCAATCACGTATGATTCCAATACGTAGTCCAACTGGATTAACTTTTTGTCCCATGAAACTCCTCCTTACTCTCTCTCAGCCACTGTAATGTAAATGTGGCTGGTTCTTTTTAAAATTTGAAATGCGCGTCCTTGTGCATGTGGCTGCATTCTCTTAAGTGTTTTTGCTTCGCCAACATAAATTTCTTTAATAAATAATTTATCTTGGTCTAATTGATAGTTATGTTCAGCATTAGCTACAGCTGATTTAAGAAGCTTTCCAATAACAATGGCAGATCTCTTAGGTGTATTTCTTAGTAAAGCATAAGCTTCACCAACGTTTTTACCTCTAATTAAATCAACCATTAATTTAACTTTACGAGGAGCTATTCTTACAGATCTAACAACTGCTTTTGCTTCAGTTACTTGATTTGTTTCCATAATTATTTACCTCCCCTTACAGCTTTCTTCTCCACGTGACCGCGGTAAGTTCTAGTCGGAGCGAACTCTCCTAATTTATGACCAACCATGTCTTCTGTAACATATACAGGAACATGAACTTTTCCGTTATGAACGGCAATTGTTAAGCCAACAAATTGTGGAAATATTGTTGAACGTCTCGACCATGTTTGAATTACTTTCTTCGAACTAGTTTTTTTAGCATTTTCTACTTTCTTCATTAAGTGATCATCACAAAATGGACCTTTTTTAATTGAACGTGACATTTATGAGTTCCTCCTTCCCTATTTATTTCTTCTTCTAACAATTAACTTATTGCTAGCTTTTTTATTTTTTCTAGTAATTTTACCTAAAGCAACTTTACCCCATGGTGTTAATGGAGATGGATGACCAATAGGTTGTTTACCTTCACCACCACCATGTGGATGGTCATTAGGGTTCATTACAGAACCTCTAACTGTAGGTTTAACACCCATGTGTCTTTTTCTACCAGCTTTACCAATACTAATTAATGAATGGAATTCATTTCCTACTTCACCAATAGTAGCGCGGCAAGTTCCTAAGATTCTTCTTACTTCACCAGATTTTAATCTTAATAATACGTATTTAGTTTCACGACCTAAGATTTGAGCACTCGCTCCAGCAGCTCTGATTAATTGACCGCCTTTACCAGGGTATAATTCAACATTATGAACAATTGTACCAACTGGAATGTCTTTGATTTCTTTAGCATTACCGATAACGATATCAGCATGTTCTCCAGATTCTAATTCCATCCCAACTTTTAAACCCTTAGGAGCTAAGATATAACGTTTTTCACCATCAACATAATTTAGTAAAGCAATATTTGCAGAACGGTTTGGATCGTATTCTATAGAAGCTACTTTCCCAACAATTCCATCTTTATTTCTTTTAAAATCTATGATTCTGTATTTACGTTTTGCTCCACCTGCTTGATGACGAACAGTGATTTTACCTTGATTGTTTCTTCCGCCATTTTTCTTAACAGTAGTTAATAAGGATTTCTCTGGCTGTGTAGTGGTTATTTCGGCATAATCGCTTTTGCTCATATGACGTGTACCAGGTGTTTGTGGTTTAAACTTAATAATAGCCATTATTTTTTCCTCCTATTATGCTGTATAAATGTCGATTTTGTAGCCTTCTTCTAAAGTAATAATCGCTTTAGAAACAGCAGGTTTAAATCCTTGGTATTGACCAACTCTTTTTGCCTTTGGTTTACCGTTCATGACATTTACGTTCTTAACTTTTACATCAAAGATAGCTTCGATAGCTTCTTTAATTTGAATTTTATTAGCTTTTTTATCAACTTCAAATGTGTATTTGTTTTCTTCTGATAATTTGGTTGATTTTTCAGTAACGATTGGGCGTTTAACTATTTGATATTTATCCATTTTAACTTAAAGCCTCCTCAATCTTATCTAAAGCATCTTTTGTCATAACTATTTGGTTTGCGTTGAGTATATCATACACACTGATGTGATTATATAAATCTACTTCTACATTAGGAAGGTTTCTAGAAGCAATCATGATTGATTCTAATACATCTCCTAATACCACCATTATTTTTCCTTCTGCTTTAATGTTTTCTAATACTTTCACCATTTCTTTAGTTTTATTTTCTTCCAAAGAAATTTGGTCAATTAAAATTATATTGTTTTCTCTTAATTTTTCTGATAAAGCAATTCTCATCGCTAAACGACGAACTTTTCTATTGACTTTATAATCATAACTTCTAGGGCTTGGTCCGAATACAACGCCACCACCCACATATTGAGGTGCGCGGATTGTTCCTTGGCGAGCATGTCCAGTCCCTTTTTGACGATAAGGTTTTCTACCACCACCACGTACCGCAGATCTATTTTTAGTCATAGAAGTTCCTTGGCGCATAGCAGCTCTTTGTTGTTTAACAACATCGTAAATGACTTGGTTGTTTAGTTCAACATTAAACACTTCGTCTTTCAAATTAACATTTTCTACTGATTCACCTTGTTGGTTTAACATTGCTAATTTAGGCATAGCTTTTCCTCCTTCC
>CAYWUZ010000041.1:0-10416 GCA_964461565.1 uncultured Candidatus Izemoplasmatales bacterium
TTTTCATATGATAATTATTTGAGCATTGGTTCAAGAAAATATAATACACAATTAAAAAGGGAAATACCTTTGTATTTCCCTTAGTTATGCGCTTTATAACATTCTTTATAAAGATATTTAAATCTTTCAATGTCATTTTTATCATATAATACTAATTTTCCTCATCATAATAATCGACATCCCTTGCAAAAAAAGGAAAATCAGTATTATTTTCAAAAAATATATTATATTCTTAACATTTTTGTGCCCAATTCGTTCGAGTCGCATGCTACTACAGTAGATGACAGTAAAAGTATAATAATAATTAATAAAAAGCGTTTCATAGATACCACTTTGTAAAAAATGTAATGTGTTCAAAAGTCTGATACAACTTGTTATTCTATTATAATATTGTCCACCACTAACAAACTATGTAAAAAATATTTCTTATCATAATTATCGGTTTGATCTAATAAATCTTATTTCATCAATATTATCAAGACCTGTACTACCGCTTGTATTAGCTCTTAATGTTTCATCAAAATAGTCATAAATAACTTCTTCTAACATCAAATTCAATTCTTTACTATCAACTGAACCTGAAAACCCAACTAATTTAATTAAAGGTGAAAACATATATACCATTGTAAAATCAAAATGAGTAGTTCCATCAATTTGATAAAGCGTAGATGTTTCTTCACTACTATCTATAAGAGTATATAGATTGTCATTATTCTCGCCAGTTTCCCAATCTCCACTTCTTAAAAATAAAGAAGGTATGTTTAATCCCTTACTAATATCTGTAGAATCTATTGACTCAACCCAAGCGTCTAGTCCGATCAAAGCAGTTATTCTTTCATCTTTAAGAGCAGCGTAAACATCTCCTCCGCCACCTGTAGAATGACCTATAACTCCAATTTTAGTAAGATCTAGTCTTCCTGAAAAAATAGATAGTTCCAAATTACTGTTTAAAACTTCTAAATAATCTATCGTCGATATAACATCTTCACCATAGGTGGATACTAATCTATTTGCATAATCCAGAAAATCAGGTGTAGATTCTCTTGATGGTAATGCATCTTTATTTAGATAAGCAACATCATCTTCTTCAAAAAAAGTAGCCACAGAGCCATAAGTATGATCGATTGAAACAACAATATAACCTGTACTTGCTAGATCTTCAGCAAAGTCCGTATGCAGATTTCTAAAACCTCTCCATCCATGGGATATGATTACTATCGGGTATTTATCTTGGATATTACTAATAGGCGCATCAAGATATGAATTAGAGAGAACTTTAGCTGTCTGATTTAAAGCAAATGCAGGGAAACCGAAATCCTTACTTAAAGCTTTTGATATAGTTATACCATCTAATAACCAAGGAGCTTGTTCATACCCTTCTACGGTTTCAGCTGGATACCATACTTGAAGTTTTATTCTTCTTGTGTCATTTGGATCATCAGTGTAAATTTCTGGTCTGTCATCATTGACAATAAAAGTACTCGTACCAATTAAATAATCGCCTCTTGGTTCAGGCATCTTATATTTTGGAAATGAAAATGCAAACAAGCCAGAAAGTACAATAAAGATTGATGTGAGAATTGTAACTATCTTAAGTATTCTTTTTTTAATACTTATTTCTCTTATTTTAATAAAATAACCAAAAATAATTAATAAATTAATAGCTATATAGAGTAACAATAACTGCCACATAAACCCAGCTAAGACTAAATGTAAAACAGACACAATAACAATCAATCCAAATAAACCAATAAAAAGCGATTTGTTTCTTATCTTATTACTCATAATTAAATAAAGAGAGACTATCGTAATTAAAAAAACAAAAATTTCTAATATAAGCATATCTTTTCTCCTAATTCGTTTCTTATATTAAATATTATATCAAATATCTTAATCATATGTGTCTGATATTGCAATATTGATTATTAATGAAGTTTTAATTATTAAACTGGTTTTTATTATTTTTTTGTAAATCAATGAACTCGTCAACTATATCAAATATCTCTTCATTATGACTTATTAAAATAATGATTGCATTACTTCTGCGTTTGATTAGTTCTTTTTTTAAAACACTTACGCTAAGGGTATCAAGAGCTGAAACAGGTTCATCCAATATAATAAGTGAAGCATTCTTCAAAAAGCCTCTAATTATAGATACTTTTTGTTTCTCTCCTCCAGATAAGGAAAGAGATTCTTCTAATTCAATTATTTCTTTTAATCCAAATATATTAACCAACTCATTTAATAATTCTTCTGAATATTCTTCTATACCTCTAGTAATATTATCCTTAACAGGCAATCTCTGCAACCTAGGTTCTTGAACAATAACTGATATTTGGCTTTTCCTAATATCTATCATATCTAGTTTTCTAATATTCGAGTTATTATATTCAATAGAACCCTCAAAGTTAAAATCCAGACCTAACAATAAATCGATAAATGTTGATTTTCCTTCTCCATTTTTTCCTTTTAAACAATAAATCTTTCCCTCTTCAAATTCATAACTAAAATCACTAATTAAAATATCGGAATTCGGATAAGCAAATTCTAGTTCTTCAACTCTTATATTATTAACTCTATCTAAATTAATTTCTCCATTTTCCTCATCCTCAATACTGAATATTTCCTCTATTCTATCATAACTAATTTTTGCATGTTGATACTCCTGGCCCAACTTTAAGAGATATTCAGAATAAGATAAACACATATTAGTATATAATGTTATTAGTACAAATTCTCCAATGGTAATAGTATGATTGAGAATCAATGTTCCTCCTAATAACATAGTAAGTATTAATGTAATATTTTTTGAAAAAGTCCCAATATTGTTTAAAGCGGCTAAAACTTTATTCAAACTAATGCCTGTTTTCAGAAGTTTTTTAAATGAGAACTTAACTCTATCAGCTGAGATGTCAAACCAAGAATGTATCTTTGTTTCTTTTATCTGTGTTATCAGATCATTATTATCAGAGATGTATTGACTGTTCTGTTCTCTATAAAGATAACCTCTTTTATAAAACTCTTTATTTAAAAGTTTTATTCCTATTATATTTATCGTCATAGCAATAACTGGTATAAGAACGAGTAATAGATTTATTTTGATAATTAATATAAAAACTACTATAGTACTAATAAACATTATAATAGCGACTATAAAATTATTAATGAAAAAACTCAAAGTAGTCAATACATCATTAAATATTCGATTATTTAGATAAGCTGGGTTATATTTTTCAGTTTTTCTTAAAGGAATATGTTCCAATTTATAATCAACATCAATAATAAACTTAAAAGCTGTCTTTGATATAAAAACCTCTGAAACTATATGATGGATATATGAACTGACGATTAATAGGACAGTAAACACTAAAATATAGACCACTGGCTCAATAGTTAAGTTTACGGAAGTAGTTTCAGTTACTGCATCTATAAAACCACTAAAAATATATGGGATAAATAACTGACATAGATAAATAAGGATTAACAGTGTACTAATCAAGATAAATTTTTTCTTAGATTCCATAACTCTTTTGTAAATTGCTTTTAACATTGATAATTCCCCCTATTAATACTAACTTTGCTTCTATTATAAGTTTAAATAAATTAAATACTAGACTATTATATTAAAAAATAGTGTGATATAATAATGACAGATAAGAACAGCAATCCCTGTAGATGGGATTGTTGTTTTTTTATATTATGCACAATATTGATATAAAAAAATAAAAGAGAAATACCTTTGTATTTCCCTTAGTTATGCGCTTTATAACGATTATAGCACTTGTTTGTGATACGGCTCTTTGTAACTTTTTTTTGAAACTTGTTAACATACTATAACAGAACAATAATAAAAAGAGCCTGTTAAGAAATATAAATCGAAATAAATTTTTAGAACTTACAAGTCAAATATAAGAATCTTTAGCAATACTATCGTTTTGAATATCCAGTTATATGTATTTCTTCGCCTTTAAAGCCAATAAAGGTGATTTCTATATAAGCGTCATATTGATCAAAATATTCATTAGGTCCTTCAGGATAATATATATCTGTGTAACCTTCATCTAAGTCACTTAGAGTTACTTCTATGATGTTTGATTCACCACCGACCTGAGTAATTTTTATATATATAGATATGACCTCAACCCAAGTTCCTCGGTAGCTCACCCTTAAATTTTGATTATAGTAAGTCGCACTTATAAAATCTAGACTATCAAAACCATATCTAATATGATATACAGCTAAAATATCATCTACTTGATCACATTCGATTCTTAAACTATAATAATCATCCAAATATTCATTATCAATATCTATGTACGACATATGACCAACTAACGGATAACTTGTAACTAAGTTACCAGTTTCATCATACACATTTAGACTGGCTGTTAAGTATTCATCATCTATTGATAAAACTTGATCGTTAACATAATGTAAATTAACCCTAGTATATGTATCATTGAGTTCAAGATTATGAATTACGCCCCAAAAACCTGGATAGCTATTTGTGACACCTGAACCAAGAGCATATTCTGAAGTCTTCATTCTTTTTGAGATCACCAGAACGTCTTCAAAGTCATCTACACCATCATTCCCACTCATGTAATATATGATAGTAAATGTTTTGTCAGGTGGAAGATTATCAAAGATAATGTTTTCTATTGAGAGTTCATCATCCAAATACATATCTTCACTGACTTCAAAAACTCTTGTGTTAAGGACTAAACTATATTCTGGATAATAAACCATTGCTTTTATTGAAGAAATAATTCTTTCGGGATCATTAGCTGTTAGCGTAAAATCCAAATAGGGCGTTTCATCCACTTCTATATCTCTTAAACTATTTCCGACAATGTTGTATCCAGATACAGTATTTCTTGAATCAGCCATCAAGTCTTCAACAAGCAAAGATGCGACAGGCTCAAGATATACATGATCGTTATAAACCGTCCCTTCTATTTTAGCAACAATCACTTCTCTTCCTGGTGTATAATCGATAGAATGAAATCTAGATACTTGACTATCGTTAATCGTAAAAGCTTGTAAAAAAACATAATTTGGTGAGTTTAACTCCCTAACAACAACAAAATACGTTGAATTTCGGTAATTCTCATCATTAATTTCTAAAGTAAATGTTAAATTGCCTATTATAGGATGGTATTCAGGATTAATAAAATTACCATCAAATCGATACATTCCTAATGATGTGGTCAGATCATTCTCTATATCATAAGAAATACTCTCAACCACCATTTCTGTGGTTGTTGAGGGGATAAGTGTTGTTATTTGTTCAGTTGAAGGTATCTCTGTTATCACTTGTTCAGTAGTTGTTTCATTGCTTGTCGTTTCTTCGAGACTCGTCATATCTTGACTTGTCTCTGACACTTCTTGACAGGCAAGTGTTGTAAACAAAAGCATAAAAACAAAAAAACCAAAAATAATCATTTTACTTAGTAAACGCATCTTTACTACCTCCTATTAATTCACAGTGGGCATTAAGATTAATAAGCCACTATCTGTTTTTGAAAAATAAAACTCTATATAATAGTCCCCTGCTTGCAATGATTCATATATCACTTGGTCTGACATACCAAGGCTAGTATCATTAGAATCATAAAGGGCCATGCTTAAATCTAGATTAAGTCCAAAAGTAATCATATTTTTATCAAACCTATAATAACCTTCTTCTTCAATAGTAAAATCATAACGTACCTTGGTCACATTTTCGTTCATTATCGCATGAGGAAAATTATCAAGGTTATCAACTTCATATCTTATGTCTGTTTCTTCTGATACAGGCGGATATATGTAGTCATAAACAAAGGAAAATTGGCCTTCATACATACCTGAAATCATAAACTCAACCTGTGTGTTCTCAGGAACTAAAATATAAGCAACATTAACATAGTTTTCGAAAACATAATCATTTATGGAATCGCCTAAAGTATCTAATTCGGTGATGACTAAAAAATCGTGATTTATTGGATTTAATGTTAAACGCAATACCCTTTCTTTATCTTCTATATTGGTCATTAGATGATAGGTGTCCGTTTCTAATTGACTATACATTTCAATTAAACCATCACTTTGATCCATTGTGACATCTTGGTTGTTGGGATAAGGGTTTTCACTAATCAATGTATCTATCCGCTGTTTAACAGAAGAGTTGAACTTATAGTAATAATAACCAGACGTATCAATTTCAAATCGATATGTGCTATCATCAATTACTTGCCCATTCTCATTGACTAAGACATAGGATAAACGGCTATTAGAGCTTCCGTGAATATTTGATGAGTAGACGCCTTCGTCTAAATACAATCTCATCCATGATTCACCCTCATTAATATAATAGACATTTAATTGATTGATATTTGAATCAAAGATTATACCCTCTTTTGTTTGCGGTAACCTAAAGAAGATAAGTGACTCTAAAGGATCTTTCTTTATAAAAGACTCAATAGAAACATTGGTTGTTTCTTCATATGTCACATCATAAGCACCCTCAATTGTTTTCAGACCTGTGATTGTCAGTAAAATATCATATGATTGATGATTTTGATCAAAGGTATATATAGCTTCTATATTTGCCTCTGAGAATCCATCAATACCCATTTGATTGAAAACCAAATCCATATTAATCTCGTCTCCAAAAAAACCTTCATTTAAATTCACTTTATAAACACCCTGCCCGTGAGACTCAATATGTTTCACACCCTCCAATAAATCCAATTCAGGATATTCGGACATTAAATATTCCATAAAATGCTGCGGACTCGCTATTTGACTCACAATTTCAAAATCTGTAACAGGTCCATCATCACTTGTAAATGAAACCAATTGCCCCTCATAAGCTATAATTATTTCTTGTGTCCCAATCAATTGATCACTAAAGGTTTTTCTTTCTAAATACATATCTGATATATCGTATTTTGTATGTTGACTATTCACCTGACTTTGGATAAGTTGATCACCGTCATAATAAACAATCCTCACATCACTTTCTATAACCAAATGCCCTTGTAAAGAAAATGCCTGTTCAAAATCAGAAATTTCATTTTCAAAAGCCTCAACATCTCCAGTTACAGTATCTTCACCGGTTTCACTTTCATCATTAAACTCAATCAATACATCTTGGTCGATATAATTGTATAATTCTGATTTTAAATCATCTGTAAAGAAATCTATACCCTCGACAACAAAGGCTTCTTTCGCTTGATCAAAGCTTGATATCCTAATTGAATCTAAATACTCAATACTTGCCTTTTCATCTGATAAGTTCATACCATACTCAGTTAATTTAAAATGGTTATCAGAGAAATCATTTTTTTCAATGGTTTGTTTAAAAGCAGCATATCCATCTCTTGATGTATAGGTATAATAGATATGACCAGTAAATAATGGAGAACCGTCATCAGAATAAACACCTTGTAAATAATCACCTGAATCTTCAGTGTACAAGTAGTCCCATCCTAGTGCCGGAACTATATTTACATATAAGTTAATTAAGTCATTAGAATAATCTTCGTCCTCATACCGATATAATAAACCATGATTACTATAAACATCAAAGGTTTCAGATACTATGACATCATCAACAACTTGCAGGTATCGTGTAGCGTTTACTTCTGAATCATATGAGTGGAAACTATAGCCCTCGGATGGTTCTAGTCCTTCAACTACTTGATTACCCCGACTAATCGTGAATTGAGATCCATCAATAATTGATGTATATCTCAATGTAAAAAGATCTGTTAGACTATTAATATATATGGCTTGATCATCTTCAATAAAATGAAAATAATTATAATTAAGCGACGCTTCATTACTGATGAAATCCGAAGAAAAATCATAACTATAATGGATTTCATAATAAATAAGTTGATCACTTTCAATCCCAAGTTTTATTGTTGAATGTTGTTGTCCATTCCTCTTTTTTATTACAACATAGTCATCACTAGCCAAAAGAAAACTAAAGGTCACATCCAGATTTTCATCAGGAGTAATTTCTTCATCTAATTGCCAATCCGATGAATTTATAACAAGATCTTCAATTTCTTCTATAAAGTCCTTGGTTGTTAATAGCTGCTCTAAATAGTCATCATATACAATATTTGTTTCTCCATTTAGATAGGCTTCCAAGAGGGATTGTCTAGATATAAATTTAGAATCAGATAATTCCTTCATCCGATTATTTCTATGACTACTTAATTCTTCTATTTGCAGATGATCAACGATATCATATAATTTTTGACTGACCAAAAGAAAATTATCTTTAAAAATCTGACGATCATCACCCGTACTTGGTTTTATAAAAAAGATAAGGCTAAGACCTATAATTAATAGAAAAGCCGGCATCCAAGCAAACTTAATAAATTGAAATCTATTAAGAACTTCTTGTTTATCTTCATAAATTCTGGACATAATTATATTTTTTTCATTATTAAAAAATAGTTGAATATCTTCATTTGTGACCGAACATATTTTTTTATAATTATCCAAGACATTCACCTCCGACTAATGCTCTAATTTTCTGAATACTCTCAGAAACAATATTTCTAACTGTTTTAGGGGCAAGATTCATTGTTTCCGAAATATCTTTTTGTGATAAATCACTATAAAAATGCAATATCAGTATCTTATAGTTTCTTTGACTCAAGTTTTTTTTCATAAGATCCAAAATATATGAAATATCTTCCTTTTGTATCAAGTTAGCTAAGATATCTTCAGAGCCTGATATTCTATCTCCATCGAGAACAAGATGCTGATCTCCTTGATGGTCTCGGTGGTAATTGATGCAGTAGTTGCTTGCAATCCTATAAATCCATGTTCTAAAAGAAGCTTTCTTAGGATTATATTTGTTAAGTTTCTTATATATTCTCATGAATATTTCTTGAACAACATCTTTTGTCTTTTCAATATCATTCATTTGATTATATGTAAACTTAAAAATCTCATAGTAGTACTTATCTATGAGTTGATTAAATAGATCTTTATCTCCATTTAAAATTTGCTTAATAATATTGTAATCCACGCAGTTCTCCATTCAACAAGCACTGTTAATTGCTTCTATAAATATATACACAAATTTTTCAATAATGTCCTGAAATATATTTCATTAACAATAATAACACATGTTATAAAAAAAAACATATCACTAAAAATTTATTCATTGTCAGATAATATAAAGAATGAATTTTTTTTGAAATATCACTTATTTTTTTCTTATGTATGTCTGTATTTATTATAGGTTTATGTAATATTTCTAAAAATTCATACAAAATTCTTAGATAATATTAGTTACAATATCTTGTCATGAAAGCTACTGTTTCTCTTTATCAACCTCCTTCTAGTATTTTTCCAGTCTTATATTTTCTTATCTTTGGAATTAGAAAGTTAAATTGTTTAAGGAATTCTACCATATATCATATATCATATAATCTCAAGTAATTTTATGTCTTCCAGATTCAAATCAAAATATGTGACATACCACTATTTTAAAAAAAAGCCCAAAAGGGCTTTGTTATGATTTTAATATGATTTTATCAATTATTTGTGATACGGCTCGTTATAACAAAGCGAATTGTATCTTGTTATTCCTTCTTTAATGATTTAAACAAATCATGAATAGTATATATGTCTTTGGTAACGGCATCATAAACGATACTCAAATCAACATTCCCATACTCATGTATGATGCGATTTCTTAATCCTATTATACTTGTCCATGGAATACTGTTGTGAGCCGATTTAAAATCTAAACTTAGTTTCTTTATGTGTTCAGAAATTTGGATAAAGCGGAACATAATAGAATCTAACAACACTTCATCTTTTTCAAATTGTTCTCTATTTAAATCCCTTGTATGTTCTATTAGAAATTCTAAATCAATAATAACTTTTTTCACGTAATAATTGTTGTCTTTTTTATTATCCATAAATTTTTATCCCATCTTTTAATATTTCATTTAGTAAGTCTTTATTATCTTCTAAAGAAGATAGAGTGATAACCTCTACTTCCTTTTTTAGTCCACGCCTTAATTCTTCAACAAGCCCAAAAAATTTCATTCCAGTTATATTTGTAGATACTAACAAATCAATATCACTTGTTTCTGTAGCTTTTTCTTTAGCATAAGATCCAAATAAATATGAATAATCTACATTATATTTAGATAGAACTGATGAGCAAATCTCTTTGATTTTTTCAATAGAAAGCATCCCATGTGTTTCGTCAATATAACCATACGCTTCAAGTTTTTCTTTGATATAAAGATACTTAATAGAATTTTTTTTAGATTCATCATTCTCATAATTAATATAGGTTCTTAGTGGTATATTAACCAACTCAGATACTTCTTTTTGCGTTAAATCCAATGATTTTCTTAATTCTTTAATAGACATATTATCACCACCTATATT
>CAYWUZ010000042.1:0-10237 GCA_964461565.1 uncultured Candidatus Izemoplasmatales bacterium
AAGGATAATATTTTTTATAATATAATTTATTAATAAGTCATTATTGAATGGTATTATTTGTTTTCGTTTATTCTTGTGATGCAATGTAAAACTTTACTTTAGGGATATATGAAATATTTAAGGATCAGCAGGGGGTTAAAACCAACATAATTCTATAATACTTATTAAATAATAAATTGTTTTTTTTGTTTGATATATATTGTATAATAATCGATAAGCATTAAATTCTATTTTACTTAGGAGAGTGTATGATGAATGAAATATTGAAAAACAAAGAAGCATGGAGTAAGTTATCTAAAGACCACTATGAACACTTTAAAGTTCAATTAAAAGAAAGAGATAACTTATTAAATGAAATTATTATAAGAGAATTAGGTGATATAAGAGGTAAATCATTAATTCATCTACAATGTAATACTGGTGCGGATACAATATCTCTGGCAAGACTTGGTTTATCAAAAGTGGTTGGCGTTGATTTATCTGATGAGAATGTTTATTATGCAAGTAAACTTAAAGATGATTTTAATATGAAAAACATCTCTTTTATCGAATCAGATGTCTTAAAATTGAGTGATATTCATAAAGAAAAATACGATATAGTTTTTACTTCTGAAGGTGTTTTAGGTTGGTTGCCTGACTTAAGGCAATGGGCTAAAGTGGTGAGAAGTCTTTTAAAAGATGATGGGTATTTTTATGTATATGATTCTCATCCATTTTTCCATGTTTTAGATGATGAATTAATTACAAAAAATCAAGTGGAACTAAAGTATGATTATTTTAACGCCCCAGCAGATAAGGGATTTGATATAGGTGGATATGCATGTGAAACAAAACATTCAGAGAATTATTGGTGGAACCATACATTCTCGGATATTGTTAATGCATTAATTCATGCAGGATTAAAAATAGAATACTTAAATGAGTATGATACATTATTTTGGAATAACGGGAATATGGAAGAAGTTACTAAAGGTTTATTTATTTATCCAAAATATAAGAATAAATTACCAATGTCTTATTCAATCAAAGCGAGTGTAAGTCAGTAAATCTAATTTGACTCAGTAAGTTTCATATAGCAATTGACAAAGCAAGATAGCTTATGTAAGATAATCTTAAAAGAATAAATATTTTATTTTTGAAAGGCTCATATATGTCTAGAAACATTGATGATTTAGAAAAATTACTGTTTAAGCATTTTAAAAAGAGTAAAGAATCAAATTTATCAGTAGGTATTAGAATAAACAATGAAAGTAAAGTGTATTCGACATCTGGAGTTGATATCAATCAAACATATGGTTTGGGTTCAGTTAGTAAAACCTTTATTGGTACATATTATTCTAAATTAATCGACGAAGGCAAAATTAACTTAAATGATAGAATTGATCAATTCCTTGAAATGCCTGTTTTTGAACATTGTCCAACCATTATAGAACTCTTAACCCATCATTCTGGTTATTCTTATTTTGTGCCGAGAATTCCAACTTTAAGGGTGATGTTATTTAATGGTTTTAATAAAAAGAATCTTTATACCAATATAAGTTATCAATGGGTTAATGACTATTTAAAAAAACATAAACCAACAAAAATTAAAAATTATAAGTATTCTGATTTTAATTATGTGCTTCTATCATTGATTATTGAAAAGATTATGTCAAAACCTTACCAAGAAGTGATGATGGATTTTATTCAAAATGAGTTATTATTAAAGTCCACTGCTTATTATAATGATGATTCATCTAAAGAGTCTCTATATTCATGGATATGGGAAGATGATAATCCATTTAAAGCTGCGGGCGGTGTTTACTCGACAGTACCTGATATGCTTAATTACTTAACCTATCAAATAGAAAACCCTAAAGCCAAAGCTGCTCAAGTCAAATACTATAAAACAAGAAAAGCTGAAATATTTACAGGTTTTTCTTGGAATTCTTATAAGAATTCTTCTTTTTATTGGCATATTGGTGGTCAGGGACGTTTTAGATCTTATGCCTTATTTGATGTTAAAAGAAAGATATCTATTATTGTATTGTGTACTGTTAATGTTGATATTCAACATGTGGTAAGGTTAGGTTCAAATATTTATCGTAACTCAAAGAGAAACTCAGAAAAGTTATTTGAGTTTTTGGATGATTTTAGTCATATTAAATTACATAATATATAAAATAAGCAAGTTCATTTTTATTTTGAACTTGCTTATTTTTTAATATTGATATTGTCTTATTGGTTTTGAAATAAAGAATGCGAGTATTAAAGTTATAAATGCAAAAGCTAAGTTTAGCAGTATTGCCCAAACATAGTCGCCTGTTAAATCATAGGATAATCCAAAAGGTAGAGGACCTAAGGCACTACCAATCACCATAAAGACTGTCGCAACACTTCTAATGGATCCTAAATTATTTCTTCCAAAATAATTAGGCCATAAGACATTAAGTGAAACACTTTGTATGGCGATACCTAAACCATAGAATAGGATAAATATAAGGGCTGTTAAATAATTGGTGACGCCATAGATTAAATAAACCATACCAATCATCATAATAAAGATAGTGATTTTTAAGACGTGCTTCACTGGATATTTATCAATCACAGGTTTAGCGATAAAAGGAATGAAAAAAGCAGGGAAAGCAATCAGCCCAATGATTAAAGCAGCTTCTTGTTCAGATAAACTTCTTAAAGCCATAATGTTAAAGAAATGAAATGTTAAACCAGTTGTAAACATCGACGGTAACATCGATATGATACCGGCAATCCAAAATGCTTTTGTGTGAAGGGCTTCTTTAAGGGTGAAACTCTCTTTTTTGATTTGATTCAATGCTTTGATTTGATCTTCTTTATTACTTAAATCTTCATTTTCAACGGTTAAACCATAATCTTCGGGTTGGTTTCCAACAAAGAAATATACCAATGGTAAAAAGACAACAATCAGTAAAACGCTCCATATTCTCCAAGACACTTGCCAACCATAGCTTGTAATTAACCATAAGTTTAGTGAAGGAACTAGTAGTGTTGCGAGTAAACTACCTATACCTGATAAACTAATGGCTAAAGCCCTATGTTTAGAAAACCATTGAGGAACAAGTGCATTTGGTAATAAAGTCATTGAACCTTGTCCAAAATACCGTAACATAAAGAATCCAAATGATATCATGATGATACTCGATACAAAACTATTATAAAATGCAGTAATCGCAAGTAATAAACCGATAATCATCATCATTTTTCTTGTGCCGAATCGATCTATAGATTTTCCGACAAATATCAGTAATAAACCACTGATAATTGTCGCAACACTATAGGCAGTAGAAATTAACGTGGATGAATAATCAAATTCTTTGCTATAGGCATTAATAAATACTGATATAGAATAAGTCTGACCAGGAGAACTCATAAATAAGGTGATCCCACTAATCATGACAATAATCCAACCATAGTAGATATATTGATTAAGTTTTAAGACGATTTTTTTCATTAGTATATCCTTTATGATTGATTTGTATAAATAAACTATCGATAATATTAACATAAAATTATTTATTTATCTATGGGATTAATCTGTTAAATGATTGTTTATATAGTAGTGAACTGTTTTTTATTTGTATCAAAGCTTGTCTATATGATAGAATAGTCAATAAAGTAGGTGCTAAAGATGAAATTAAACAAATACATAGCTTTCGCAATTTTAGCTGCGGTCTTATATGCGATTAGTACACCAATATCAAAAATTGTATTAAACACTTTATCTCCTGTATTTATTGCTGGATTACTTTATTTAGGTGCTGGCATTGGTATGGCGATTATTGGTTATATTCGGATGAAAACGATTGACTATAATTATAAGAAATTTACAAAGAAAGAATTACCAGCCATTATAGGAATGATTCTTTTAGATATTATTGCGCCTATTTTATTGTTAATTGGATTAAATATGTCTCATCCAGAAAATGTCGCCTTATTGAATAATTTTGAAATCGTAGCGACTTCTTTATTTGCGGCTTTTATCTTTAAAGAATTGATTCCTAAAAGACTTAGATTAGCGATTGTTTTGGTGACGATTGCAAGTATTATCTTATCCTTTGAAGATATTACTGCCTTTAAGTTTTCTTTGGGTTCTTTATTTGTGATTTTAGCGACCATTTCATGGGGGTTAGAAAACAATTTAACCAGAGTATTATCATTTAATGATCCATTAATGGTGGTGGTGATTAAAGGGATATTTTCAGGAATAGGATCATTAATGATTGCCTTTGTATTAAATCAAGTTGTTTGGGATTTAGGCTTAATCCTTATAACTTTATTACTAGGTTTTGTAGCTTATGGCTTAAGTATATTTTTCTATGTGACTGCACAAAGAGAATTAGGTGCCGCTAAAACAAGTGCTTTTTATGCGTTCGCTCCTTTTGTTGGGGCATTTTTATCATTAATTATATTTCAAGAGATTCCTAAAATTAATTTTTATTTAGCATTGGTTTTGATGGCTGTTGGTTCTTATTATGCATCAACTGAGAAAAAGAAATCGAATATAAATAAATAAATCATAACCTGAATAATGAGATAAAGTTTATTGTAATTTTTTAATGTATATTTTCTTGTAAATCTAACAAATAGGTGTATAATTTAATCGTTTACTATGAATAAATATAGACAGATTATATTGTCTTCTAGTTTGGAGTTAGTTATGCCTAAAGTGGGTTTAAGAACGATTAAAACAGCGATCGCTGTAATGATCACATTATTTATATATATCTTGTTATATATTATGTCACCAGAGTTTGCGTCAACTTGGTATTCACCATTTTTTGCGTCGATTGCGGCGACTTATTCAATGCAAAGAGAATATTCTAAATCATTTGCTTTGGCTAAAATTCGTTCTTTTGGTTCTTTAATTGGTGGATTGTTTGGAATGGTCTTAGTGCTTCTTTATGAAGCGTTTTTAAGTGAAACAATTATTTCAATGTATGGCGAAGTGATGAATATGTTTGTTTTATATTTATTAACAGGCTTTTTCATTATTATCTTAATTTATATTCTTGTTCGCTTTAAAGTTCATGATTTAGTATTCGTCGCAGCTTTAACGTATTTATCTGTAACAATTTCTTTAAGAAATGATTTACCTGTGGTTCCTTTTGCCATTAATAGAATCTCTTCAACGATCATTGGTGTTTTAATTACATTAGCGATTAATAACATTCGTTTACATATTTTTAGAAATAAACATATTTTATTTGTGAGTGGACTTGACCAATGTTTATTATCTGAAGATAAGTCATTGACACCCTATACAAGTTATGCATTAACATCTTTGCTTAATGATGGTTTAAACTTCACCATATCAACCACAAGAACACCTGCATCTCTATCTAAAATACTTTATGGATTACCTCTGACGAATGAATTAATGATTATGAATGGTGCGGTCAGTTATGATATTAGAAATGAACATTTTTTAGATGTGAAATACATTGATAAATCAGCTCAAAAAGGGATCAGTCATTACTTTTCAAAGATAAATCGTAATGTTTTTACTTATTCAATTATTGACCAAGCATTGTCAATTTATCACACAGAGTTTGAAAATGAATTGGAAGAAAAATTTTATCTTGATAGAAAAAATGATTATTTTAGGAATCATATTAAAGGTAAAATTAGTTTAGAAGAAGGTGTCGTATTTTATATCTTGATTGATACACTAGAGATAGTGAATCAATATGTTAAAGATTTATTAGAATTATATGGAGATGTTATCTCTTGTCAAATATATCCCTACTCAAAGGATAGCATTTATTACTTTCTTAAAATTTATACATCAAGCACATCTAAGCAAATCGCTTTAAATGCTTTTATTAAAAATAACCACGAAGGTTATGTTATTGCGTTTGGCTCAAAATCTTATGATATTGATATCATGCAAATGAGTGATTTTTCTTTTGCTTTAAGTAATGCAGACGAAGAAGTTAAAGCCATCGCAGATATCATTATTCCATCAGAAAATCCTGATGAAATTATCCGTACTATTAAAAGTATCTATTATTCAAGAAAATATGAGTTGCAATTAACAAAACTTAAAAAATATAGTCAGATTAATAAGACAATTATCTAAACATAAAACCATAAAAATCGATTGGCATTTTGCCAATCGTTTTTTATGTCATAATTAAAATAATCACCTTGTTTTATCAATTTCAATATAGTAAAATACACATGAATAAAAAATAAATTTAAGGATGGTGTTCAATGAAGATAATAGGTATTGCTGGTGGGTCAGCGTCAGGTAAAACTACAATTGCTAATAAGTTAGGTGACTTATCTAATAAAGTTGGTAAAGTTAATATTATTAGGCTGGATGATTATTATTTAGATCATCCGGAGTTAGAGTTAGAAGAAAGAAAAAAGATTAACTATGACCATCCTAATGCTTTTGATGTTGATTTATTAATGCAACATATTGATGATTTAAAGAATAATCTAGAAATAGATGTTCCTGAATATGATTTTGTGAATCATGCTAGAAAAACTACTGTGAAGAAAGTAACACCATCTAAGGTATTAATCATAGAAGGAATATTGGTTTTAGCGATTAAAGAAATATGTGAATTACTAGATATTAAGATATTTGTAGATACACCTGATGATATTAGATTTATTCGAAGATTAAGTCGAGATGTTCATAAAAGAAATAGAACACTAGATAATGTTATTGAACAATACCTAACAACTGTAAGACCCATGCATAAAGTCTTTGTAGAACCATCTAAAGAAAGAGCTGATTTAATTATTCCAGAAGGTGGACATAATTCTATTGCGATAGAAATGGTGTTTAAAACAATTATCGATTTATTAAATAAGTAATATTTTCATCTTTTAAATCTAATAATTTATTGATATAATGTTTATGCATGAATAGGTCTCCTTTCAATTGGTTGTGGTAAATTAATTATAAAGGATTTTACCTATTCATGCACTTTTATTTTATTAATACCTTTTTAACACCCCTAAGAAAATTATAGAACCATTAAAAAGACTTTCGTTAACATTATTGTTAGCGAAAGTCTTTCTTATGTTTCAAGGAGAGCTTGAAAATATAAATTATAAATTAATTAATAAGCATGTATTTCTTTAATTAAGAATTCTCTACCACTAATGACATGGAATTTATTTGAATCACAGATAGGACAAAGGTTATTGTTTTCTATAAGATTGTATATAAAGTCACATTCCTTACATTGTCCTATCCCTGCAGTTTCTTCAATCACTAGTTTTGTATTTGCTAGTTTTGTGTTTTCAATTGCTATAGGATAAACATCTTCTAAATATTTGGGATAGACTTCACTTAATTTTCCAACTTGTAAAACTAATGTTTCAACGGTCTTTAAATTATTTTTATCCATATAGTCTTCTATTTGATTGATGATATTGATGACAAGTCCAAGTTCATGCATTGTTATTTGGTTTTTTTGAATACTTGTCCAATGTTTTTGGCAGCTATTCTAACCTTTCGTTTTAATACGTTTTTAATAACAACACTTTTTAAATCTGGGAAGTCTACACCATGAACATTTTTGGTTTTAACCATAGTTATCGCATCAAATTCACATTTTGTTGTACATTGACCACAACCTACGCACATCCATTCATCGACAATAGCAATACCACATTTTAAGCAACGACTAGTTTCTATAGCGATTTGGGCTTTGGTTAAGACACCACGTGGATCAGTGAAATCATTTTCTAATTTTGTAAGTTTTTTAGTTTGTGTTCTTTCTCTTTTAACTTTGTCATAACTGTTAAAGTTAACTGTATCTCGATCAAGAGATGTATAAGCGTGTTTTGTACGACCATAGACTAAACTTTGTCCACGTTGAACATATCTATGAAGTGATATAGATGCTTCTTTACCAGTTGCGATTGCATCAATGGCATATCTTGGTCCAGTAACGATATCGCCACCACAGAAGATATCTGGATCAGTTGATTGTAATGTCCAAGAATCGACTTTAACTGTATTGTTAGGATTTAATTCAACCTTTGTTCCTTCAAGAAGTTTACCATAGTTAAATGTTTGTCCAACAGCTATTATTAAATGATCAGCTTTTATTGTGATTGTATCAGTTTCATCATAGACTGGTGAGAAGCGACCGTTACTATCTAATACTGATAAACATTTTTTGAAGACTATTCCTGTAAACTTGTTGTTTTCTGTTAATATTTCTTTTGGGCCATAAGAATTGTTTAATACGATGTTTTCTTCTAAAGCTTCATGAATTTCATCTTCTAAAGCTGGCATGTTTTCTCTTGATTCAAGACAAAACATTTCAGTCGAAGTAGCACCATAACGCTGTGCTGTTCTAGCAACATCGATGGCGACGTTACCTCCACCAATAACGATGGTTTTTCCTGTTAGTTTTTTAGCTTTTCCTAAAGATACATTTCTAAGGAAATCAACACCCGTTTCAATACCTAATGCATCTTCATTGGCTAATCTGATTGAACGACCATTTTGTGCACCTATGGCGATATAGAAAGCATTATAACCTGATTTTCTGAGTTCTGGAATGGTGATATCTTCACCGATATTGACATTCATTTGGAACTCAACACCTAATGCTCTTAATATATCAATTTCAGCTTGTATAACATCTTTTTGTAATCTAAATGCTGGAATACCAAATTGTAACATACCACCTAATATATTTTCTTTTTCGAAGACAGTCACTTTATAGCCTTCAACTGCTAAATAATAAGCACATGATAAACCTGAAGGTCCACCACCGATAATAGCGATATGTTTGTCTTTGTAATTATGTTTAATTTCAGGGATGTATCTTGTTTCTTCGTGTAAATCTTGTTCGGCGATAAATTTCTTGATATCATCAATCGCTACAGCTTCATCAAGCGCACATCTTGTACACGCTGATTCACATAGTGCAGGGCATACTCTACCACAAACTGCAGGGAAAGGATTGTTTTTCTTGATTAAAGCAAGTGCTTCTTTATATTTTCCTTGAGCAGCAAGTTGGATATATCCAGGGATTGAAATATGAGCTGGACATTCTGTTTTACATGGGGCAGTTCCTTGATCTAAACTTTCTTTACGGTTTGTTCTGAAATCTGGATGGTAGTGTTTAGATTCATCCCATTCTGTGTTCGTTGATTTATCTGGATGTTTGATTTTTTGTTCTTCAATGGTACTTGTGAGTCTTTGTCCTAATCGTACAGCGTTCGTTGGGCAGTATGAAACACATTCGCCACAACCAACACATTTATCTGGGTCAACAGTAGCGGTGAAGTTTGAACGAACCATATCTGGGTTTGAATACATAGTTGCGGCTCTGAGTGCATAGCATGAACAGCTGCAGCAATTACAGATGGCATGCGTATGTCCTTCGCCTTCTGTATTTGGTATTTGATGCATTAATCCATTGGCTTCAGCTCTTCTCATAATGTCTTTCGCTTCATCAATGCTTATTTCTCTAGCTTTTCCTGTGCGGATATATAATTCTGCGGCATCATCTAATTGAATACACATATCTTCTTTTAAATGGCCACAACCTTCGCCCATTTCTTCTCTAGAGGTTCTACAAGAACAATCACTCACAGAAATCAGTCTTGCTTTTTCTAAATAGTAATCTATTTTCTCTGCACTGACAACTTGAGATGTTCCGTCAATAGAAGAAGCAATTGGAATAACTCTCATAAGTCCGTTACCCATAGGAATATTACCAAAAGCAACTGGATTTCTTAATAAACCATAATCATCAAATGCTTTTGATATTTGTTTGTATTTTTTGACGTTTTCTTTATTATTAACAACCATTTCAAAAATACCAGGCACCCATGTTTCATGCCAAAACTTAAATACACCATCTTTTTTATTAACACAGGCAACGCCAGCGTAAGCTAATTCCCATAGAAGTTCATTGGTTAAGTTTGTATCCCATTTTAGTTTTTCGGCGATTTCTTCAACAGTTTGTGGTCCTCTAAACTCAAGAACTAAAGCAACTTCAGCCATTTCTTCAGTCACTATTTTTTCTAATAGTTTAAAACGAGGATCTTGATCATTAACCCCTTTTTTTGAACCCATTTTTGTTTTTGATACTTTGTTTACAAATTCTAATAATTTTACTTGATCAGTCATTTTAAAGGCCTCTTTCTTTATAAGCATGAATTGAGTCTTTTAAGTATTGACACCAACATCCTTCTGAAAGGACTGTCGGTTCTATGTATGAATCACTGCAACCTT
>CAYWUZ010000043.1:0-10208 GCA_964461565.1 uncultured Candidatus Izemoplasmatales bacterium
CTTGTCTTGTTCTTGTCGTTTTTCGTTGTATATGTTCAGTTTTCAAAGACCTAATAATTTATCTGCGTTTTCACACGCTTATATATTCTATCATAGCACTAGTTATGTGTCAACAATTTTATACCTGTTTTTTTATCTTTTTTTTATATATGGTGAAATTGCTATTTTTAGGCTATTTTTTGCTTGTTTTTATGAATAAGAGCTGCAAAATATGCAGCTCTTATTATATAAATAAAAACTACTCTTCGTATTCTTCGTAAGGGTTTTCGATAACTTCTGCTTCTTCGTAATGGAATTCAGTATCTCTTAAGATACCTGTACCAGCAGGAATCAATCCACCTATAATAACGTTTTCTTTTAATCCTACCAACGGATCATGCATTCCTCTAATTGTTGCGTCTGTCAATACTCTTGTTGTTTCTTGGAATGAAGCAGCTGATAAGAATGATTCAGATTTTAAACTCGCTTTTGTAATACCTAATAATATAGGTCTAGCAACAGCTGGTTTTAATCCTTCTTGTAATACTTTTTTGTTTGCCTCAACGAATTGATTGATTGAAACTTGACTACCAGGTAATAAATCAGTATCACCTTCTAAGATAACTGTCATTCGTCTAGTCATTTGTCTTACAATGATTTCAATATGTTTGTCTGAAATATCAACTTTTTGTGATTGATATACACGTTGAACTTCACTGATGATGTATTTTTGAACAGTTTCCACATCGGTAACCCTTAATAATTCCTTAGGATCAATGGTACCTTCAACTAATTGTTGTCCAGCATTAATAAATTGATCTTTTTCGACAATTAATGTTGCTTTAGGGTTTGTCGTGTATTTTTTCTCTTCAATATCGTTTTTAACATAAATCGTATGTCTATTATTTTCTAATTCAATATCGGTAATAATACCAGATATTTCAGAAATAATTGCTTTTTTCTTAGATTTTCTTGCTTCAAATAATTCTTGAACACGAGGTAAACCTTGAGTAATATCATCTCCAGCAACCCCACCAGTATGGAATGTTCTCATGGTTAACTGTGTACCAGGTTCACCAATTGATTGAGCAGCAATAATACCTACTGATTCACCAACTTCAGCTTTTTCTCCTGTCGCAAGGTTTTGACCATAACATTTACGGCACATACCTACATCTGCAGTACAAGACAACGCTGTTCTAATAGGAACACGTTTTAAACCAGATTCAACAATAATTCTTGCTTTTTTCTCGTTGATGTATTCATTTCTATGAACTAATATTTCACCAGTCTCAGGATGGAACACATCAGCTGATGGATAACGTCCGTTAATTCTATCTTCTAGTTTAACAATAACTTTACCATCTCTATCATGTACTTCATCGACATAAACACCTTTATCAGTACCACAATCTTCAACAGAAATAACAACTTCTTGACTAACGTCAACTAAACGTCTTGTTAAGTATCCTGATTCAGCTGTTTTAAGCGCTGTATCGGTAGAACCTTTTCTAGCACCATGGGTAGAAATAAAGAACTCTGACATGGTTAATCCTTCAATAAATGACGCTTTAATTGGTAACTCAATCGTTCCCCCAGATGGGTTGGCCATCAAACCACGCATACCAGCTAACTGTGTAAAGTTTTGAATATTACCACGCGCACCAGAGTTAGACATCATATAAATATGATTATCTTCTTTCATCTCTTCTGCAAGACCTTTTTCAACTTCTTTTTTAGCTTCTTTCCATTCTTCAATAACAAGACCTTTTCTTTCAGAGTCTGTTAACATACCTAAGTCATATGTTTCTTGGATTTCAGCCACAGTATCTTCATGTCTTTTAAGGACTTCACCTTTTTTACTATAAACTTCAACATCACTCGCTGCGATTGTAATCCCAGCAATAGTTGAATACTTGAATCCAATGTTTTTCATTTTATCCAACATTTTTGATGTTTCGTTAATTTTATATTTTTCAAAGATCTTAGAAATAATTAAGGCCAAGAATCGTTTATCAAATGGTTTTACTAAAGGCATCTTAGCAATTTCTTCTCTAAAGTTTTGCCCAGGTTTAATAAAATATTGACTTGGAGTTTGAATTGTTAAGTTTGTTTCTGTTGGTTCATTAATATATGGGAAACTAGGCGGCATAATCTTATTGAAAATAAGTTTACCTGCAGTCGTTACCATAAAATATGATAAGAATGATTCTGGAACACGGTCAACGAATGATAAAATATTGTTTTCTTGCATGAATCCAATACCTTGATCAGTATCTTCTGGTTTAAAGTTATTTTTCATTCGAATATGTGAATCGATTTTTAAAGCAACTCTTGTGTGTAAATCAATATATCCATTTTCATAAGCCAACATCACTTCATCATAGTTACTAAAGTATGAACCTTCGCCATTGCCACCTTTGATTTCTTTAGTTAAGTAATAGTTACCTAAAACCATATCTTGAGAAGGTGTAACGATTGGTTTTCCATCTTTAGGTGCTAAGATGTTGTTTGATGCCAACATTAAAACTCTAGCTTCTGCTTGAGCTTCTTCAGATAAAGGCACATGAACAGCCATTTGGTCACCATCAAAGTCAGCGTTAAAGGCTGTTGTTACTAATGGATGAAGACGAATAGCTTTTCCTTCTACTAGGATTGGTTCAAATGCTTGAATACCTAATCTATGTAGTGTCGGTGCACGGTTTAAAAGAACAGGATGTTCTCTAATAACGTCTTCTAATACAGTCCAAATACGGTCATCTAATTTATCAATTAATGTTTTAGCATGTTTTAAGTTTGAAGAAATTCCTCTTTCGATCATTTCTCTAATAACGAAAGGTTTAAACAATGTAATTGCCATTTCTTTTGGCAAACCACATTGGTACATTTCTAAATCTGGTCCAACAACGATAACTGAACGTCCTGAATAATCAACACGTTTACCAAGTAAGTTTTGTCTGAAACGACCTTGTTTACCTCTTAACATATCTGAAAGAGATTTTAATGGTCTGTTTCTTTCAACAACGACTTTTCTACCACGTTTTGAGTTATCAATTAAAGCATCAACTGCTTCTTGTAACATTCTTTTTTCGTTTTTAGTAATAAGGTGTGGTGCACCTTGTTGGAATTGTCTTTTTAAACGTTTATTTCTATTTAAGATTCTTCTATATAAGTCATTTAAGTCAGTTGTCGCAAAACGACCACCATCTAATTGAACCATAGGTCTTAAATCTGGTGGAATAACAGGTAAAACTTCCATAACCATCCACTCAGGTTTATTATCAGATTGTGCGAATGCTTCCACAACACTTAAACGTTTAACGATTTTTTCACGTCTTTGTTTAGATGCTGTTTTTAACTCAACTCTTAATTTTAAAGTTTCTTCTTCTAAATTAATATCTTGTAATAATTTTTTAATTGCTTCAGCACCTGTTAAAGCTCTGAAACGTGATCCAAATTCAAAATATTTATCAGTATAATCTCTTTCAGATAATACTTGTTTGTATTCTAAATCAGTATCCCCTGCTTCAGTCACTATATATGATGCTAAATAGACAACTTCTTCTAAATCTTTAGCTTTAATATCTAAAAGTGTCGCTAAACGAGATGGTGAGTTTCTTAAGTACCAAGTATGAACAACAGGTGCTTCTAACTCAATATGACCCATTCTTTCACGGCGAACTTTAGATTCTGTAATTTCAACACCGCAAACCGGGCATTTCTTGCCAGGATGAGAACTTTTCTTAGATTTATTTGAACATGCACATTGATAATCTTTGGTTGGTCCAAAGATTCTCTCGCAGAACAAACCATCTTTTTCTGGTTTCAATGTACGGTAGTTAATTGTTTCATGATTTTTAACTTCACCATAAGACCAAGATCTTATTTCTTCAGGAGAGGCTAATCTAATCTTCAAATGTGAAAATTTTTGACTCATTATCTTTCCTCCTTACGATTGAAAACCAAATTTATCAAGATAATTATCTTTATCATTTTCGACTAAAGATTTATCTATCTCATTTTCTCCGGTTTCGCGATTAATTAATTCAACATAGATACCAAGTGCTCTTAACTCACGTGATAAAACCCTAAATGATTCAGGTAATGATGGTGATGGAATAGGTTGTCCATCAACAATAGCTTTGAACACTTTATTTCTTCCGATGATATCATCAGATTTAACAGTTAACATTTCTTGTAATGTATAAGCAGCACCATAAGCTTCTAATGCCCAAACTTCCATTTCACCAAAACGTTGTCCACCATTTTGTGCTTTACCACCCATTGGTTGTTGGGTAACAAGCGTATAAGGTCCAACAGATCTAGCATGAAGTTTATCATCAACCATATGGTCAAGTTTAATCATATACATAACCCCTACTGAAACAGGATTATCAAATTTACGTCCAGTACGACCATCATATAAAGTAAACTTACCATCAGGACTCATTCCTGCTTCTTCCATAATAGCAGTTAAATCTCCTGATTCAACCCCATCAAATACTGGTGAAGCAACATGAATACCAAGACGTTTAGCAGCCATACCTAAATGGATTTCTAAAACCTGTCCAATATTCATACGTGACGGAACCCCAAGTGGACTTAACATAATATCAATTGGTGTACCATCTTCTAAATATGGCATATCTTCTTCAGGTAATATTTTTGAAATAACACCTTTATTTCCATGGCGACCTGCCATTTTATCTCCTTCAGATATTTTACGTTTTTGAACGATAAATACACGAACAGACATATTAACACCAGGGTTTAATTCTGCGTTTTCTTTTGTTAAAACTTGTACTGACTTAACAATACCGCCACCACCATGTGGTACGCGTTTTGAAGTTTCTTTAACTTCTCTTGATTTCTCACCGAAGATAGCTAATAATAATTTTTCTTCAGGAGATGGATCTGTTTGACCTTTCGGTGTTACTTTTCCAACTAAGATATCGCCTTCCTTAACTTCTGTACCAGGAATAACAATACCATTTTCATCTAAGAAACGTCTGCCTTCAGGTCCAACACCAGGAATTTCTCTTGTGATTTCTTCTTTTCCTAGTTTTGTATCTCTAGCTTCAACTTCATATTTTTCTATATGGATAGATGTATAAACATCTTCTTTAACTAAGCGTTCATTCATAATGACCGCATCTTCGTAATTGTAACCTTCCCAAGTCATGAAAGCAACTGTAACATTTTGACCAATTGCAAGTTCGCCATCATGCATTGATGAACCATCTGCGATGATTGAATCTGCTTCAACATATTCACCTAAATTAACAATAGGTGTTTGATTAAAACAAGTTCCTTGGTTAGATCTCATAAATTTATCTAATCTATAAACATCTAATTCACCAGCATCAGTTCTAATTCTAATTTCTTTTCCATCAACTGCTTCAATGATACCACCCCTACTCGCAACAATAGCTGAACCAGAGTCATGAGCAACTTTATACTCAATACCTGTTCCTACATATGGCGATTGTGGTTTCAATAAAGGAATTGCTTGACGTTGCATGTTCGCACCCATTAATGCACGCGATGAGTCATCATGCTCTAAGAATGGAATAGACGCTGTCGAAACTGAAACAATCTGTTTAGGTGAAACGTCCATAAAATCAACGTCTTCACGATAGAACATTTTTGTTTCACCATTTTTTCTAGCAACAACTCTTTCATCTAAGATATTGCCTTCATCATCTGTATTAATGTTTGCTTGAGCAATGATAAAATCTCTTTCATCATCGGCAGATAAATAATGAATTTCATTTGTTGTTTTTAATGTTGCTTTATCAACTCTTAAATATGGTGTTTCCATAAATCCGTATTTATTAACTTTAACATAAGTTGCTAAAGAGTTAATCAAACCGATATTTTGACCTTCAGGCGTTTCAATCGGACAGATACGTCCATAATGTGATTGATGAACGTCACGAACATCAAAACCAGCTCTATCCCTAGTTAAACCACCAGGCCCCAAAGCTGAAATTCTTCGTTTATGTGTTAATTCATCCAATGGATTCGTTTGTTGCATAAATTGAGACAACTGACTTGAACCAAAGAATTCTTTTAATGATGATGTTAAAGGACGAATATTCACTAAGTTTTGTGGTGTAATTTCTCTTGGATCTTTTGTAGACATTCTGTCTTTAACATTTTTTTCTATTTTAGCTAAACCAATTCTAAATTGGTTTTTCAATAATTCTCCAATTAATCTTAAACGTCTGTTTCCTAAATGATCAATATCATCCATATCCCCTAAACCTTTAGTTAAGTTTAAGTAATAATTGATACTTGCTAGAATATCAGATGTTGTAATATGCAAACGGTTTTCAAAAGAGTTATTTCCAACAATTTTGACTTTTTGAGTATTACCTTGTTCATCTTTAATTCTAACTTCAACTTCTTCTACAAAAACGTCTCTAATAACGTTTTGCAAGAAATCTTCATTAGGATCATCCGCGACGATTTCATTTCTATTTTCACGATCAATTAATAATTTTAAATCTTTTTCTAAGTCAGTATCAAAAGTGATTTTCTTAGTAATTGATGGTCTATATTTTCCAATTAATTCATAATTTTCATAAGTCAAAGCAGTATTTTTCTTGATAATAACTTCGCCAGTTTCAACATCAACTAAATCTTTAACGATGCGAACATCTAAATCTTTATCAATCACTGTTTTAATCATATGAACAACATCAAGTTTTTGGTTAACTTTGAAACGTCCTACATCTGCTAGGTCATATCTTTTATCATTAAACATTCTTGATACAAAGAATTGTCTAGCACCTTCAAAAGTAGCTGTCTCACCTTGACGGATTTTAGCATATACTTCTTTAATAGCGTCTTTAGAATTGAGTGTTAAATCTTTTGCAAATGAATTCTCTAGTAACTCGTTTTCACCGAAAATATCAATGATCTGTTTTCTCGTCGAAAAACCAAGCGCTTTAATCATTGTCGTCAATAGAATTTTCTTAGATCTGTCAACCTTAGCATAAGGCATATCTTTAGAACCCATCTCGAATTCTAACCATGCACCTCTTGTAGGAATCACTTGTCCTAAAAATTTCGTTTCTTGGGTTTTTTTATCTTTTTGTTCAGAATAAAAAACACCTGCAGAACGAACTATTTGCGATACAATTACACGCTCAGAACCATTAAATATAAATGTTCCGTTTGGACTCATCATAGGAATATCTCCCATGAATAATCGATGTTCTAATACATCACTGTTGTCAATTAATTCTCCAGTTTTTGGATCAATAAGCTCGTTATTTTTCAAACGTACTTGGACCCGCAAAGCGCGAGAATAAGTCAAATCCTTTTCTCTACATTCATCAATAGTGTACTTAGGTTCATCGAATTTGAAATCACCAAAATACAACTCAACACTTTCGTTGAAGTTGGTTATTGGAGAAATGTCATCGAACAATTCTTTTAATCCTGTTTCTAGAAACCATTTAAAAGAATCAGTTTGAACTTCAATTAAATTCGGTAAATCAATGTTGGATTTTACTCGAGAATAGTTTCTTCTTTCTTTGGCCTTACCATACTTTACAGTATTATAATTCACACAATCACCTCATAAATAAATTTGGTGTTTTTTTATTTTTGCAAAAACACAAAAGCAAACGCAAAAATGCGCATTATACGCATTTTATTATTTTATCACAATATCTCAACACAGTCAATTATATTCCACATTTAATTATTTGATACCCAGACTTCTTTTCTACGATGGCTACTTTAGGGTATATCGTTTGACAAAATGTGAAAGCCGAAGGTGCACCTTGCTTTTTTTGAATGACAATATACAAGGATCCGTTTTCGGTTAAATGTTCCTTTGCGTCTTCAAAAAAACGGTAGATAACACTTTTACCTGCTCGGATGGGAGGGTTTGTTACTATGAGATCATATTGATCTTTAACCTGATTTAACCCATCACTTAAAAAAACTCGAACAGCTTGTTTATTAAGTTTTGCATTTTCTTTAGCCAGTTCGATTGCACGTTCGTTAACATCAACCATATCAATCTCTGCATTAGGATTAAATGCTTTCAAAATGATACCAATCGGTCCATAACCACAACCTAAATCTAGAACTTTAGAAAATGGTTTGTGTATGAGCGTTTCAATTAATAATCTAGATCCAAAATCTAATCCTTGTTTAGAAAAAACGCCATGGTCTGTTTGTAAGGTAAAATGTTTGTCTTCAACAACAATTAAATGTTTTTTTAGATGAGATTTTAATGTATCATCGTTGGTAAAATAATGTCTCATATTAACTCCTATAACAAGAACGAAAAACCTGAGGCATCCTCAGGTTTATGTTCATCTCATGTTGAATAATTATTTTAATTCTACTGTAGCTCCAGCTTCAGTTAATTTAGCTGCGATTTCTTTTCCTTCTTCTTCTTTAACTTTTTCTTTGATTACGACAGGAGCAGAGTCAACTAATTTTTTAGCTTCGATTAATCCCATACCAGTTAATTCTCTAACTACTTTAATAACTGCTACTTTAGATCCACCAAAACTAGTCATCATAACATTAACTTCTTTTGGACCTTCATCTTCAGCTTCAGCTGCTACTGGAGCCGCTGCTGCTGCTACTGCACTTGGATCGATACCGAATTCATCTTTCATTGCATCGATTAATTCTTTAATTTCTAAAATATTCATTTCTTTTAATGCTTCAATAAAATCTTTAGCGTTAATTTTTGCCATTGTTGTTTCCTCCTAATTAATTTCTTGTTCTTCTACAGAATCAATTTTTGATAATAAATCCAATGCGATTGCTAAGTCTCTTAGTGGTGAATATAATTGACCAGCTAACATAGCTAACAATCCTTCTTTGTTTGGTAATTGTGAAATCTCTTTGATTTTTTCGTCTTGGTAATAAGCTCCATCAACTATTCCTGATTTGATTTTAAGCTTTTTGTTTTTCTTAGCAAATTCATATAGTACTTTTGCTGCTGAAACTTGATCTTCATAACTGAAGACAACACTGTTTGGCCCAGTTAAATCATTCATAAATTCAGAATAACCTTTAACTTCTGCAGCTCTTCTTGCGATATTGTTTTTAATGATAAACATTTCGCAATTAGCATCACGTAATAATTTACGTAAAGCTTGAGTTTTTTCCACAGTAAGTCCTTGATATTCTGCAATAACGACTGATTTAGATTTTGTCATTCTTTCAGCAACTTCATTGACTAATAGTTGTTTTGTGTCAATAACTTTTTGATTAGCCATTCATAGACCTCCTTCTTGTCTCTTAAATACGAAAACCTCTTTTTACGAGAAAAAGAGGTTTAAATTAATCAATTTAAAAATCTTAATCTCGGTAGGTTGATTAAGCATTAGCCCCTACTGTCTTCGATTATTATACGGTTTTTTTAACATCTAGTTGAACGCCAGGTCCCATCGTTGATGAAATCGTAACGTTTCTAAGATACACGCCTTTTACGGTAGATGGTCTAAGTTTTCTAATAACATCCACAACTGTATTGATATTTTCAACCAATTGTTCAGCTGCGAAAGATACTTTTCCAACTAAGACTTGAATGTTTCCGAATTTGTCTACGCGATAAGTGATTTTTCCACCTTTAGAATCGCTAACTGCTTTTTCAACATCCATTGTTACTGTACCGGTTTTTGGGTTAGGCATTAACCCTTTTGGTCCAAGAACACGACCTAATTTTCCTACTGAAGCCATCATATCTGGTGTAGCGATTACTACATCAAAATCTAACCAACCATCTTGAATTTTTTGAGCTAATTCATCGTCACCAACAAAGTCAGCGCCGGCTGCTTCTGCTTCTTTAGCTTTGTCACCTTTTGCAAAAACTACAACAGTTTTTGATTTACCTGTTCCGTGTGGTAAAACGACAGCACCTCTTAGGTTTTGTTCAGCTTTACGAGGATTCAGGTTAAGGTTGAAGGCTATTTCAACAGATGCGTCAAATTTTTCAAAGGAAATTGATTTTACTAAATTAACAGCTTCTACAACCGGATATACTTTAGTGCGATCAACTTTACTAAAGGCTTCGGTGTATTTTTTTCCTTTTTTTGCCATGTTGTTTCCTCCTATATTTGGTTTTAGCGGATTGTCCTCCCAATTATATAGTTGTATCAATATTTATATTAACAACTTATAAGCTTAGTCTTTAACGACAATTCCCATGTTTCTTGCTGTACCTTCAATAATGCGAGCTGCTGCTTCTA
>CAYWUZ010000044.1:0-9777 GCA_964461565.1 uncultured Candidatus Izemoplasmatales bacterium
TATCAACAGTATTTTACAATCTGCACCGCTTGCTTTAGCAACATTCGCAATTGTTTTAATCTTTAAGACCTCTTTCACAACAAACTTTGCACAAGGTATGATTGGAACATTAGCGGCTTTTATTACAACTTATATATTAATGCCTTCTCCTGATATACAAGGGAATGTAGCTTCACCAGGTTTTTCTGGGTATTTATTAGCGATATTAGCTGGTATAGTTGCTAGTTTTATCTTCTCCATGTTGGTTGATATATTAATATTTAGAAACGCCAAAATTATCACACCAGTGGGAAAACAAATTGTAACCATGGGTATTGTTTTAATATTATCCGGTTTACTTCCATTCTTTTTTGGAATATCAGATAGATCTTTACCGAGAATCGGTGAAAACTTAGATGAATCAATCATCGATAAGTTTTTAAGAACTATTATGAGTGGACTTTCATCCGTGGGAATTAATATAAAATATCATATGTTACTTGGATTCTTTATTGCTTTCTTTATTTTAGCCTTAATATTTATTGCCTTGAAATATACGAAGTGGGGTCTTGGTGTTAGAGCAACAGCTTCAAATGAACGCGTTGCTTCAATGATGGGAATTAACACAAAATTTATCACAGCCATGAGTTGGGGTATTGCAGGTGGATTAGGTGCTTTAGCTGCTATTCTTATCGCATCTAATAAAGGAACATTTGGTAACGTTACGACCTACTTTATGATCGCTATTCAAGTTCAAGCATTCTTTGCGGCTATTCTAGGTGGATTTTCGACTTTCCACGGGCCAGTTATTGGTATCGTGTTACTGACCATCTTAAATAACTTATTTAGTACTTACTTTAACCCTTGGGGAACCACAGTTCTATATTTGTTTATCATGTTTATTGTCTTGATTAAACCTTTGGGATTGTTTGGTAAGAAGATTGCGAAGAAGGTGTAGATGATGGAAAAAGTAAAACTTTCACTTAAGAAATTTTCAAAACATCCATTGTTTGGATTTGTCATATTTGGTTTAATTTTAATGATTATTCCTCTATTCGGAAGTACCTTACCTGTTTCTTTCGTTGATTCAGTTGCTAAAACATTAATTTATTTTATTGTTGGATTAGGATTTGCCTTATTAATTGGTTATGGTGGACTAGCTTCATTAGGAACATCATCATTCATAGCAATAGGTACCTTTACACTTTACACAGTGATGGATGTCTTTAACTTACCTTTTGCTTTAACGTTTTTAATCGCTATTATGGTTGCTTTAATTGTAGGAACACTCTTTGGGGTTGTTTCCTTAAGAATTGAAGGTATGTATTTGGCCATAGTTACTTTAGGTTTATCAGAGATAATGATTGAACTGTTTAAAAACTTTGATAAGTTTACAGGTGGTGTCTCTGGAACAACATTTTCATCATTCAAATTATTTGGTCAAACCTTAAGTAGCAATCAAACATTTATTATACTTATTTTCGCTGTTGTGATCGCAATGATTCTGACTTATAACATCATTAATAGTCCTACAGGTAGAGCTTTATTAGCAGTTAAAAATAGTGATTCTGCGGCACAAGCAATGGGGATTTCAGTTATTAAATTTAGATTATTAGCGTTTATGGTTTCAACAGTTTATGCCGTTATTGGTGGTTTATTCTATATGGCATATGTAAAGTTCTCGATGGGTTCAACCTGGGGATTAGCCATATCCTTAAATATTTTAGCTGCCGTTGTTGTTGGTGGTTCAAAATCAATTTGGGGTGTATTAACGGGTACATTTGTTATATTTGGACTTGATTTAATGGTCTTCAAATCAATACCATTCTTATCTCAAGGTCGTTACGCTAACTTTTCATTCGTGATTAGTGGTTTACTGATTATTTTAGTGATTATGTATTATCCTACTGGTTTGGTTGGTCTATTCAATAAATTGAAGTATCAACTTAAAGGAAAATTACAAAAAATTAAAGAGAAAAGGAGGGTTGATTAGATGATAAACAAATGGCTTAATCAATTTGTGAAGAAAATTAATCAAATTCTCCGTGTATTTTATACAAAAAGATTAGTAAAGTTATATAAAGAAAAAGTGTTTGTTCAGAATGAAATTGCTTATAGAGAACATAATTTTGCAATAAACAAAGAAAAACTTATTGAAAAAATCAATACACAAAACATTGGACAAGACGAGGAACAAAAACTACTTCAAGAGTTTAAAGATAATCAAGACAAAGTAACAGTTAAAATCAATCAATCGATTGAAAGAAAAACGCAAAAGATTGATGAAAGAATTCAAAAATACAAGATTAGACATGAAGAATTATCAAAGAAAATGTTCAGTCAGTTTGAAGAAGAACTGAATTCAATCAATCATTTGAATGAAATTGAAGAAAATAAAATAGAAACACTCGAACAAGATAAAGTAATATTGTTAAAACAGGAAGTTCAAAACGATAAAACCGAAATGAGATTAAAAGCAATTCAAGAGTTGATCGAAGAAAAACATAAAAATATTGAACATAATAACAAGTTGGTCAGTATTCAAGAAACTAGAAAACGAGTCGAACAAGATCAAAAAGTTCATTTGTCCTTAGCGCATTTAACCATGAAGTTTGGTGGTTTAAAGGCTGTAGATGATTTATCGTTTGATGTAAAAAAAGGTGAAATATTTGGTTTGATTGGTCCTAATGGAGCGGGTAAAACAACTGTATTTAACTGTATTACTCAGTTTTATAAGCCAAATGAAGGAGATATATTCTTTAATAACCAGAATAATGAAACCAACTCCTTAATAGACTTTAAGGTTCATGATATAATCAACTTGGGGATTGTTAGGACATTTCAAAATGTAGAACTTGTTTGGGAGTTAACAGTTTTAGATAATTTATTGGTTGGAGCTCATTCACTATATCATGCAAATTTCTTTTCACAATTGTTGCATTTACCTAAACTTAATTATGAAGAAAAAGTCATTAAGAACAGAGCAATTGAAATATTAACTGATTTAGGTTTACTAGCTTATAAAGATATGTATCCTTATGGATTGCCTTATGGTATCTTAAAGAAAATTGAACTTGCAAGAACGTTAATGACAAAACCTAATTTAATTATTCTAGATGAACCAGCAGCTGGCTTGAATGATGCTGAAACTGAGGAACTTGCTCAAACAATTAGAAACATTAGAGATAAATATCAATTAACAATATTCTTAGTTGAACATGATATGGGCTTAGTTATGGATATTTGTGATACTGTTTGTGCTATTTCTTTTGGTAAGTTATTGGCTATTGGGACACCTAAAGAAATCCAAAATCATCCTAAAGTGCAAGAAGCATACTTAGGAGGTGAGTAAGATGATACCAACATTAGAAATCAGAGATTTAGAAATTGATTATGGTATTGTTAAAGCTGTAAAGAAAGTATCAATGAAAGTAGAAAAAGGAAGTATTGTCGCAATTCTTGGTGCGAATGGTGCTGGTAAAACCACATTGATTAAATCTATATCTGGTGCAGTTAATGTATCAGGAGGACAAATACTTTTAAATGGTGAAGATATTACAAACAAGGATTCTTACAAAATTGCTGCTAAGAAAGTTATGCAATCACCTGAAGGTAGAATGATTCTTGCTGGACTCACTGTTGAAGAAAACTTATTAGTTGGAGCCTATAGTTTACAAGCGATTAATAAAGATGGTGTAAGAATCAATAAGAAACAAAGAACCAATGATTTATTAAATAGAGTATTTGGTTATTTTCCAGTTTTAAAAGAACGTAGAAAACAACAAGCGTCGACTTTATCTGGAGGGGAACAACAAATGCTTGCGATTGGTAGAGCTTTAATGGGAGATCCTGATTTATTATTGCTCGATGAACCGTCGCTTGGTTTAGCACCCTTAATCGTTAAAGATATTTTTAAAATTATTAAACAAATTAAAGATGAAGGAAAAACCATCTTAATTGTTGAACAAAACGCTTTACAAACTCTAAGAATAGCTGATTATGCATATGTCTTAGAATTAGGTAAAGTATATTTAGAAGGTACAGCTGATAAATTGTTAGCTGACAAGAAATTGATTCAAGCCTATTTAGGTAATAAAAGTTAAATTCCAACAAAAAGTTGGTAAAAATAAAAGGAGAGAGAAATGAAAAAATTATTAATTGCATTAATGTTAGTGTTGACATTCACACTAGTATCATGTGGGGGGACAGATCTACCGGAATTAGACGTAGAAGAATATACTGTACCAGTCGTACCTGCAGGCTTAGTTCAAGGTGTTTCTGCAACTGAGATTAAAGTTGGTAACACTGCACCTAAAACAGGTGGATTTGCTGCTGTAGGTATTCCATTTGATGCTGCTATTCAAGCTGTATTTCAACAATACAACGAATCAAGAACAGAAGGTCAAAGAACCATTAATTACATTACTTATGATGATGGTTCAGATGCTGCAAACGGTTTAACTAATACTAAAAAATTAGTTGAAGAAGATGAAGTATTCGCATTAGTTGGGCATGTTGGAACTGGTACAGTAGGAGCAACTTTACCTTACTTACTAGAAAATCATATTCCAATGGTTTATGCTGCAACAGGAATCAACAATTTATATTTTGGTGACACACCAGGGAATCCAATCTTTGCTGTTCAACCAATCTATAAAACTGATGGTAGAATCGCTTATGCAAGAGCTATTAACGAAGCAATCTTTGGTGCAAACAATGACCAAAAACTTCCTAGTGATGCAACTATTGGTGTTATGTACACGAATGATGACGCAGGAAAATCAATTGCTGCAGGTATCATTGAAGAAGCTAAAAATCATGGTAGAGAAGATGATTTAGTCGTTTTATCTTTTGAAGATTCAACAATTGAATCAGTTGTAAAAAACATGATGAGTAAAAAACCGGATGTTATTATTGTTGCTGGTAACCAAGCACCATTTAATAACGCATTAGTTGCATTAGATGATAACAATAATACAACTCCAGTTATTACATCATATGTCAATACAAATGCAAGTTCAATTACTGTAAGAGAATATGGTTTTGATATTTATGGTTCTGCATGGATTGATATCGTTGATCCTGAAGGATTATATGGATTCTCACAAGAATATTGGGATTTCGTTGCTGTTATGACAGCTGCTGGATATGGTACTCCTGGAGCCGACAATAACTATACTGCAAACGCATTTGCTATGGCTGGTTATGTAGCTGCTAAAGTATTCTTAGCTGGTTTAGACAGAGTTGAAGGCGAATTAACATTTGAAACATTTATTGAAGCTATGGAAGAAGCACCAATCCAAGTTCCAATGGGTGGTATGATTGACTTTACAGATGGAAAACGTTGGGGAATTAACTCAATGGCTTTATCACAATTAATTTATACTCCAGCTGATGGAGAAACACCTGCAAGTCATGCATTTATTAAAGTTGCTGAAATTGAATCATTAGAAGAAATTAACGAATAATTAATTATATTATTATTATAGATTTAGGGAGAGTTTATTCTCTCCCTTCATATCTATGAGAAATGAGGGACAAGATGAAACACGCTAAAGTAGTTACAATTGATAAAATTTATGATTTAGTCCAGTCAAATTCTGAGATAGTTGTTGGTATGGCAGCCAATGAACCTCAAGAGTTTATGAAGAACCTACATACCATTGCTGATAGGGTCAAATCTGTCACAGTGACCAATTGTTTGCCGATTACAGAATCAGAGTTTTTTATGAATGGTGCTTTTAGAGACTCATTCTTTTTAGATAGTTGGTTTCATACGAAATCAATTAGACAAGCTAGTAAACATGGAAATATATCGTTTATTCCGAATCATTTACATTTTGCAGGAAAAAAACGCTTAGATTATAAAAAACCAAACATCTTTATTACAGCCGCAACCATGCCTGATAAACATGGATTTATGTCATTATCAACATCTAATGTTTATGAAAAAGAAATGGTTGAAGCTGCGGATATCGTTGTCTTTGAAATCAATCCAAACTTCCCAAGAACTTTCGGTGATATGGAAGTTCATGTGAGTGATGTTGATTACTTAGTAGAAACTAATTATCAAGTGCCGACTTTACCAAATGTAGAACCTAATGAAAAAGATTTAAAAATTGGTAAATTAATCGCTAATCATATTCATGATGGAGATAATTTACAATTAGGTATTGGTGGTATTCCAAATGCAGTTGCTAAATCTTTAATGGATAAAAAAGATTTAGGAATTCATACTGAAATGTTTACATCAGGAATGATTGATTTAATTGAAGCTGGTGTGATTACCGGTAAAAAGAAAACCTTACATAAAGGAAAACATGTATGTTGTTTTGCCATGGGTTCTAAAGCCTTATATGAATATATCGATAATAATCCTTCAGTGATGATTTTACCTGGATCATATGTGAATGATCCAGCTGTTATGGGATTAAACGATAATCAAGTATCGATTAACTCAACCATTGAAATAGATTTAACAGGACAATGCTGTTCAGAGTCTATTGGTACAATGCAAGTATCAGGTACTGGTGGACAATCAGATACAGCCGTAGGCGCACAAAATGCTAAAAACGGAAGATCTTTTATTTCTTTATATTCAACAGCAACAATCAAAAATAGAGAAACTGGTGAAATAGAAGAATTATCTAAAATAGTACCAACTTTAAAACCTGGCGCAGCTGTTTCTTTATCAAGAAATGATGTTGATTATGTTGTAACGGAATATGGCATTGTCAATTTAAGAGGGAAAAACATTAGAGAACGCGCTGAATTATTAATTTCAATAGCACATCCAAAATTTAGAGATGAATTAAGAAAACAAGCGATTGAAGTAGGATTCTTACATGAGCACTTTTAACTATAAGGGTAAAATAGTATTTTACCAATTAGATGGTGATTCTATCAAACCTAAATTATTGGTTTTAAATGGTATCATGATGAGCACTAAATCATGGGAACCATTTATCGAGACTTGGTTAGAACATTTTAATGTATTAAGAGTTGATTTTTTAGACCAAGGTCAATCAGAAAAAATGTCTGAAAACTACACTCAAGATTTACAAGTAGATTTATTAAAATCTTTACTTGATGAACTCAAAATAAAACAGATAAATTTAGTTGGTATCTCTTATGGTGGAGAAATTGCTTTATTATTTGCTTTAAAATATCAAGACTATGTCAAACGTTTAATTTTGTTCAATTCAAGTGCTTATACAAATCCTTTATTAAAGGATATAGGAAGATCATGGATTAAAGCTGGTCAAACTAGAGATGGATCTTTATATTATAAAACAACCATTCCGATTATTTATTCTGCTAGTTATTATGAAAGCAAAATAGAATGGATGCAAAAGAGAGAAGAAATATTGACACCTATATTCTCCAATCCAGTCTTTTTAGATGCTATGGAACGATTAACCTTAAGTGCTGAATCATATGATGTAAGAGATGATTTAGATAAATTAAATATTCATACCTTAATTATTACAGCTGACGAAGATTTCTTAACACCTAGAAAAGAACAAGAATACCTCGCTAAAAAAATAAAGAATGCTCATTGGATGACTTTACCTGGGGTAGGTCATGCATCGATGTATGAAAATCCTTTATTGTTTACGAGTTTAATCATTGGTTTTTTCTTAACAGATAAAGAAGTATATAATATATAGGAGGTTTTTATGAAAAAAAAATATGTAGATTTAGTTAACAAAGAAACATATGCCTACTTAGAACAAGGTCAAGGAAGTCAATATCTTATATTAGTTCATGGGAATGTATCATCATCTATATACTTTAAACCATTGCTTGAAAGACTACCAAAAGATATTCATGTGTTCGCACCTGACTTAAGAGGTTTTGGGGATTCATCCTATAACAATCCAATTCAATCATTAAAAGACTTCGCAGATGATCTCTATTTATTTATGGAAAAACTTAATATTCCTAAAGCGGATATATTAGGTTGGTCTTTAGGTGGTGGGGTTGTGATGGAGTTTGCGGTAAAATATAAAGAAAAACTTAATAAACTTATTTTACTTAATTCAGCATCTCATAAAGGCTATCCTGTATTTAAAAAAGATGAATCTAATCAAATGATTATTGGAGAGGTTTATCAAACAAGAGAAGACATGGCAAAAGATCCAGTTCAAGTACTTCCTTTATTAATGGCTTATGAATCTAAAAATAAAGGATTATTAAGAACGATTTATAATATGACTATTTATACAGTGAACAAACCTAATGAAGAAGATTATGAATTATATATTGAAGATACATTAAAACAAAGAAACTTAGTTGATGTTGATTTTGCTTTAGCAAGCCTTAATATGGGACAAAATCATAATTTATATTCTGAAGGAGATAATACCATTGGTGATATAGAAGCTGATACCTTGCATATTTGGGGAACTCATGATATAACTGTACCTGAACAAATGGTGAAAGCCAATGTAGATGCGATCCAAAACTCGACTTATGTTAAGTTTGATCAATGTGGTCACTCACCATTAGTAGATAAAGCAGATGAATTAACAGAAACTTTATTACAATTTATAAAATAATTAGTTTCTTAGAAGGGCTAATTAAAGCCCTTCTGAAAAACAATAAAAAAAAGTTTAAAAAAAATAAACAATATTGTTGACAAATGAGCGTTGATAATATATAATAAAATCGTAAATAGCAAAACTAGCGAAAGTTAGTGACGCAAAGCTATAGGGCCTTCGATAATCGATGGTAGCCAGTTGCCGTTATCTTTAGTGATGATGGCATTTTTTATTTCTTAGGGAGTAAAGAATGTCTAGATCAAAAGATGATGGCTTTTTTTAAACCAAAAAGCCATAATTAGAAGATAGGGGGAGGGGATGGTATTCGAATATGGGCAAAGCGAGATTAGCTGACAAAGTATTGTTTGCATCTAAAGCGTTTAGACTTACAAAAACAGCCAGGTTCGGAATCATCGTGACCGCAATTCTATCCTTCTTACTCTTCGCAATCTCGTTTTATGGAATGGAAGCAGGAAACTTTACATTTACCGTGGATCAAAGAGCATATCAAATCGGTGTAACACTTTACGAAAATATCGACAACAAGAAATACTCAACAAGATTACTTGCAGAATTAGTTGATAACGCCGATGGGATGACTGACCTTTGTGGAACTGAACTCTCTGATAGAGAGCTAGGGCATCCATCATGTATCCCACCTAATGAAGAAATCCATTCTATAGAAGGATCAGCTAATGGAGAATCATACATAGCATATACGTTTTATGTTGAAATGCAATCAAACGGAAATTACGCAGCGGACTTAATCGCAGAGATTGATATTATTTCAACATCAAGAGGTGCAGAAGAAGCTTTAAGAGTTAAAGTCATTATTGACGGTGAAGCAACTGTTTATGCTAGAACACAATCAGAGTTCGGGCAAAACCCTGGAGAATTAGAACCTTATGTAGACCAATCGTTCTACGGTCCCTCAACAATTATGAGGCAGACCTTTCAAAACTTCTTCCCAGGAGAAATAAAGAAAGTATCAGTAATCATGTGGTACGAAGGTTATGATGCTGATCACACCATTAACTTATGGAGTGGTGGCGTAAAATTATCAATGAGTTTTACAGTAACAAATGTAATATTAATTGAGGAAGAAACAAGTTAACAAAAAAGAAGAAAAATAAAAAAAATAAAAAAATAAGAGGAGATTAAAATTATGAAAGCTTTAAAAACAAAAGTGATTCTTTCAGGAATCGTATTAGTATTCGCGTTTATCGCAACAATAGGAACAACATTTGCTTGGTTT
>CAYWUZ010000045.1:0-8456 GCA_964461565.1 uncultured Candidatus Izemoplasmatales bacterium
TTACTTAAAAGTCATTGATCAATTCTATTTAAATCAATAAATTGTAAGAAAAAAGTCCATTTCAATTAATGGACTTTTTTTATATATAAATATTAAATAATGTTGATATAACGATTAATTTCCCATTCAGTAACTGTTTTTCTAAATTCATCCCATTCTTTTGTCTTTAATTCAATGAATTTATTAAAGATATGATCACCTAATACGTCTTTCATTAAAGGAGACTTTTTAAAATAATCAATAGCTTCTTTAAGGTTATCAGGTAGATTCTCTACGCCTAAATTTTTACGTTCTTCATTCGATAAAGCAAATAAGTTTTCATTGATAGGTTTAATCAATGGATAATTATTTTCAATCGCATCCAAACCTGCAGCTAAAATAACTGACATTGCTAAATATGGGTTCGCAGATGTATCTACAGAACGAATTTCAGCTCTAGTACCTCTACCTCTTGTTGCTGGTATACGAATCATTACAGAACGATTATGTTCTGACCAAGACATATAACAAGGTGCTTCATAACCTGGAACTAGACGTTTATAAGAGTTAACAGTTGGATTAGTTATTGCACAAAAATCTTTAGAGTGTTTTAAAATTCCAGTAATCCATTGTCTTGCTATAAGAGATAATCCTATTTCATCATTAGGATCATTAAAAACGTTTTTACCAGACTCATCTGCTAAAGAACAATTTGTATGCATTCCAGAACCATTGACTGTCGCAATAGGTTTAGGCATAAAAGTTGCGTGTAAATGATGTCTTCTAGCGATGTTTTTTACAACCAATTTAAATGTTTGTAAATTATCACAGGCTTCTACAACATCTGAGAATTCAAAATTAATTTCATTTTGACCTGGAGCGACTTCATGATGTGATGCTTCAATTTTAAAACCAATTCTTTCTAATTCTAAAACAATATCTCTACGACAATCTCCTGCGCCATCTATTGGTGATAAATCGAAATAACCACCGTGATCCGCAACATCAAGTTTAATTTGATTGAACTGATCTAATTTAAACAAGAAAAACTCTGGTTCAAAACCAATTTTTAAGGTAGAAAAACCTAATTTTTCCATTTTTCTAATCGTTTTCTTTAAATTTGATCTAGGATCAGCGTCTGACGGTTTACCTTCAGGCGTATAAACATCACAGATTAATCTTGCGACTTTTCCATATTTTGTTTCTTCCCAATTCAAAATTAACCACGTGTCAAAATCTGGACGCAAAAACATATCCGCTTCCATAATTCTAACAAATCCTTCAATTGATGATCCATCAAACATTATTTCTCCATCTAAAGCTGTTTCTAATTGCCCAATAGGTATTTCAACGCTTTTGATCGTCCCAATAATATCACTAAACATCAAACGAATATAACGTACATTTTCTACTTTTGCATTTTCTAAGATGGCTTCTCTAGTATATTTCATATTACCCTCCCCAGAATAGATATAATTTGATATATTATATATATTATTTTCTATTTTTACAAGCGGAAAAGAAAAAAACGGTGAACATGTCACCGTTTTCATTTAAATAGCTTCTTTTTTCCTTAATTCTCTACCATGTTTGATAATATCTTTAATATTTCTTCTAATGACTTCTGTATATGTCAAACCTTGAGTTAACTGTGAAACAGTTGACTTAATCATCCCATCGACAACCTCATAATCCATAACATCATGGATTCTTTGGTAATCGTATTCATTAATCATTGGTAATTCAATATTTGATCTAATTTTTGACAATGGATACTCATAAACAAGATTATCCCTTTGTCTATTATCTCTAATATCATAAATTATTTTTAGAACTAGACTCTTTTCTTTTTGCATCATTAAAAATTGAAAAATGAGTTTAATCTTTTTCTTCTCATAAACGATATGATAGTTTAAAGTTTCAATATATTTATTGAACTTATAATCAGTGGTTGCTTTATAATCTTTAATCAACCAACTTAACTCTTCTTCAATTGTTTTAAGAGTCTTCTCCACATTATTCTCCTTTTTTAGCTGCCTTTACTAATATTTTAACCATTTTATTAGAAAAATCAACAGGATCTTTGATTTTTAACCCTTCAATCAACAATGCTTGGTTATATAAAACTGATGCATAATCATCTAAATCTTCAGAATTATCATCAAATAATTGATGAATTGCTTTGAATAATTCATGTTGAGGATTAATTTCTAATATCTTTTGTGCTTTTTGTTGGGTCGTTTTATCTCCAGGCATTTGTTCCATGAGTTTTTCCATTTCGAATGACATACCTTCACCACTCACTAAACAAACAGGAGAATCAGTTAATCTAGTTGATAATTTTACATCATCAACTTGACCCTTAAGTGACTCTTTTAATCTTTCAAGTAAATCTTTATTTTCAGTTTCTTGTTTTTTTATGTTTTCTTTTTCAAATTCATCAATTAAGTCTAAATCGCCTTGATTAATAGATTTAAATTTGAATTTTTTATACTCATTCATAATACTGAGCATAAACTCATCAATTTCATCAGTTAATACAAGCACATCATAACCTTTTGCTTTTAAACGATCCATTTGAGGGGATGCTTTTATCGCAGATTTTGAATTTGCTGAACCAAAATAGATTTCTTTTTGGTCTTTAGGCATTTTTTCAACGTATTCGTTTAGTGTTACATATTGGTCTTCATTAACCGTTTCAAACAGAATTAAATCTTGTAATAAATCTTTATTTAATCCAAAGTTGTCATATACACCATACTTGATATTAATACCAAACTCTTTCCAGAACTTAATATAATTGTCTCTTTCAGATTCTAGAAGTTTTTCTAAGCGTTTAACAATTTTTTTCTCTAAATTTTGTTGGATTTTAGTTAATTGTGTATTTCTTTGTAAAATTTCTCTTGATATATTCAAATTCAAATCAGGTGAAACAACCATACCTTTAATAAATCTTAAGTAATCTGGCACTAATTCTTTGCATTTATCCATAATAAAGACACCTTTAGCGTATAATTGGAGTCCTTTTTCATACTTCTCTGAATATAAGTTCGCAGGGGCTTTACTTGGTATATAGATAATTGATTTGTAAGTTAATTTACCTTCAACATTGGTCCAAATATTTAATAAAGGATCTGTATAGTCATAATATTGGTTTTTATAAAACTCATTCAGTTCTTCATCAGTAACATCAGATTTATTTTTCTCCCAAATTGGAGTCATTTCATTAAGTGTTTCATTTTCAAAGACTGTTTCGAACTCGCCTTCTATTTCTTTGCCTTCTTCATCAAACTTAGGTAATTCTTTTTCTTTTTCCATAGTGATTGGGTAACGCACATAATTGGAATATTTTTTGACTAATTGTTCTACTTTATAATCTTCTAAAAACTCATCATAATTTTCATCATCATGATTTTTTCTTATTTTTAATGTGATTTCAGTTCCAATCGTATCTTTTTCAGCTTCTTCTACAGTAAAACCTTCTTCACCAGTAGAAACCCATTTATATGCTTTATCACTAAATGGTGATTTTGTAAGAACTTCTACTTTATCACTTACCATGAAAGCAGAGTAAAAACCAACACCAAATTGACCGATTAAATCAGTGTTTTTTAAGTCTTTGCCTTTGATGTTTTTTAAGAATTCTAGTGTTCCACTTTTAGCAATGGTTCCAATATTATCGATTAACTCATCATAAGTCATACCAATACCATTATCGGTAATAGTAAACAGTCTATGTTTCTTGTCGATTTCAATGTGAATTTCATAATCATTTCTGTTTTCTAAGCCTTCTTCTGTTAGACTCTTAAAATGATATTTATCAATCGCATCAGATGCATTTGATATAAGTTCTCTTAAAAATATCTCTTTGTTAGTATAAATAGAGTGAATCATTAGTTCTAGTAGTCTTTTTGATTCTGTTTTAAATTCAATAGTTTTTTTACTCATATGTGTCCTCCTATAAATGTTTTATCATAAACATTATACCATTTTTATTAGCACAGTCAAGATATGAGTGCTAAAAAACATATAAAAAATAAGAGAGATTTCTCTCTCTTATGATTCTTCTAAATTAATGGTGAGTAATTTTCTTTTAAATAAAACAAATCCAACCAACATACAGAAAATAAGTGATCCTAACATGTAAGGTAAATTGTAAACAATAAAAGAATAAACAAAAGGACTGACATTGGCATTAAACTCTTCATTAAACCATTCAGTATAGCCACTCCATATCAAAACACCTGATAATCCATGAGATAAATAACGGATAAATGAAGCGAAAATCATTCCAATAAAGAAAGGTTTTAGTTGACTTAATGAATTTTTGAATAGACCAGCAAGACCCAATAATGTAAATGGAATTAAATAATCTAAGAAATACACCATAATTAAATTAACCCATTTAGGACCAAAAATAGTTGATTCTGGTATTGCGGCTATGACTGAAGCAGAGAACATCCCTGTTGTCATTAACTGTAATACAGCAAATATAAAGCCTGAAAACAAACCAACTTTCACACCTCTTCGATAAGCAAGGATAAAAATTGGTAACATCGCTGGTGATATACTTCCACCCCATGGGAATAGTCCCTTAGATAATATTCCGAAAATAATATCTAATACAACAGCAATACCCACTAAAATAGCGATTTCTACAATAATAATAATTTCTTTTCTATCTTTCATTCTTTTCTCCTTTTTTAAGGGACAAAAAAAGCCCCTAAATTTAAGGGACCTAATGGACGATATCATCCTACGCTGGCATTATCCAGATCAGGTAAGGTCTATAACTCACAGTTATACTCTCAGCCTAGTTTACTAAGCTCCCCTTATAAATATATTATAACATATAAATATTATATGTATAGATTAATGAATGATTTCTTTAATAATCGGTGTTTCTTCTATTTTTTCTTCTGTGATTGTAAAAGCTTGATTTAAATCTTCTAAAACATTTTCAGTTAACTTAGAATTTAAGTATACTCTTGCTAAAACATCATCTTTATTGACATAATCACCTATTTTTTTATTTAAAACAATACCAACAGATGGATCTATATCATCATCTTTAGTTTCTCTTCCGCCACCTATTTTCATAGATGCTAATCCGATATTTAAAGCTTTAATGCTTTGAATGTATCCAGTTGTTTTTGCTTTATATTCAAAAATCTCTTTAACTTCAATAAAATTGTCTATATCAGCTATATGTCCACCTTGTGCTTGGATAAACTCATAAAACTTAGCTAAAGCTTTTCCATTATGTAAATGTTCAACTGCTAGAGCTTTTCCAGCTTCTATAGAATCTACTATTTTTGCATAATAAACCATATATCCAGCTATTTCAACGCATAACTCTTCTAAATCACTTGGTCCGTGACCTTCAAGTGTATCAATCACTTCTTTGACTTCAAGTCTATTTCCGACCGCAAAGCCTAATGGTTGATCCATACTTGTTATAAAAGCAGATACTTTTTTACCTAAAGATTCTCCAATAGAGACCATAATTCGAGATAATTCTCTTGCATCTTCGATTGTTTTCATAAATGCACCATCGCCTATTTTAACATCTAAACAAATAACATCTGCGCCACTTGCAAGTTTTTTAGACATAATACTTGATGCAATTAAAGGAATAGATGGCACTGTCGCAGTCACATCTCTTAATGCATATAATAGTTTATCAGCAGGAACTAATTTCTTTGTTTGACCAGCTACAGCTATATTAATTTGATTTACTTGATTGATAAAGTCTTCTTCTGACAAAGAAATATTAAAACCTTCAATGGCTTCTAATTTATCAAGGGTTCCTCCGGTATGTCCTAAACCTCTACCAGATAACTTGGCTAATTTAGCTCCCATTGAAGCAACCAATGGTCCTAATACCAATGTCGTTTTATCACCTACGCCACCAGTTGAATGTTTATCTACTTTGACCCCTTCAATTCCAGATAAATCTATAATATCTCCACTATAAAGCATTGCTTTAGTTAAATGTGATGCTTCTTCATTCGTCATTCCATTAAAATAAATAGCCATTAATAAAGCAGAAACTTGATAATCAGGTATCTGTTGTTTCGTATATCCTTCAATAACAAAATTAATTTCCTTTTCGGTTAATTCAAGATTATCTCTCTTTTTCTCTATAATATCAACCATTCTCATATATATCACCTCTTCGTAGTTTTCCTTAACAATTATACAATATTAATAACAATTAGTAAATCATTTCAACGAATATACTTTGTATATAACCATTTTTTATGTATAATGTTTATGGTGATAAAATGAAAATATACTTAATTAGACATGGCGAAACTGAAGCAAATAAACAAGCAATTATTCAAGGTAGAACTGATAATCCACTGAATCAAACAGGCATTGATCAAGCGATTCAAACAGGTCGGTATTTAAAAATCATGAATGTTGATTTTGATTATTGTGTATCTTCTCCTTTAAATAGAGCGATTCACACTATTGAATTAATTAAAAATGAATTAAATCTAAATTTACATACACATATTGAAAAAGATCTTATCGAAAGAGATTTTGGCGAATATGATGGGGTAAAAATTGGAGATGGTTATTATGAAGCAGTTCATGGTAACATCATCCCTGGACTAGAAACTGATAAGGAAATTGAAAAAAGAGTTTCTCAATTCTTTTTATCTTTTTTTAAAAAGAATAATTATAAACATGTACTCATGGTTGCCCATGCACATGTTATTAAAGCACTTCTTGTTCAAAACTTAAATGATTTTGATTATGACACTTACTTAAAAAACTGCTCAATTAATATCATAGGATTCGATGATAAGATAGAAGTTATTGATTATAATATTGATCCTTTAGACTAAATATATAATATTTAAGTTTATAGAAGTTTCTAATGATATAATAAATTAATAACAAACAAAGGAGTTTTTCATGATCCCAATTGTTTCATCCTTAATCATTTTATTTATTAACTTAATTACAACCGAATATTTAACTAAAAAGAAATTTAAAGGAATTTATAGATATTTAATTATTTTATTATTCACAATTATCTATTATTCGTTTATTCAATGGCTTTTTCCTTTGATTCTTGGGCAAGAAACACCTTATTATATTTCAGCCTTAATATCATGGGTATTTATATTTTTGTTTTTAGCAATCTATGATGAGCCATTTAAGATTTTAGTTGCCATAATGGGATTTACATATTCACATACTTTATTTGTTAATGGACTTAATTATCATATATTTAGCTTATTATATGAAGATCATCGAGTTGTTGCATTTGTTGTTTCTCAGTTATTAATGTTTATAATAACAACACCAATCTTAATCTATCTATTAAAGAAATCAATTATGCGAGCGACAACCACTTTTAAACAAAATGTCTTAAATGCATCAATATTTTTGCCCTTATTAAATTTCTTTGTGTTTTTTATTTCACGTTTTATAATTGATTTTAATAGTGTGTTCTCAGTTATATTATTCTACTCAACCTTATTATCGATGAGTTGTTTAACTTATTACTTGATATATATCGTCACTATCAGTTCTTCTAATATAAAAGAATTATCTGATTTAGTCTATATTGATCCACTAACTAAGTTGAAAAACAGACTTGCATTATATCAAGATTATAAAGAGTATTGTAAGAATGACCAAGATTGTTACTTCTACTACCTTGATATCAATAATCTAAAGAAAGTTAATGATCAATATGGTCATATCACAGGAGATAAATATTTAAAAAGTTTTGGAAGTTCTTTACTTCAGTCAATCAAAGGTCTAGGTGATATTTATCGGATATCCGGTGATGAATTTGTTATTACTAGTAAAGAAATGAATTTTTCAATAGATAAACTAAAAGAAGATATCACAAAAAACTTTAAATTTAATTACCCATTTTTAGGTGTTAGTATCGGTTGCGTGACCTTTCCAACTGATGCAAAGACCCTTGATGAATTACTCTTTCTAGCAGATCAAAAAATGTATATGGATAAAAAAAACAAGGATTAATTATCCTTGTTTTTATTTGATTATTCTACAAAATGACTTCCATCATAAGGGTTAAAACCTTCAGTTGCATTTTTCAAATCTTCAGCTAATAAATCTCTCATAAAGTGGATTGTTTGAGTGATATTCACACCTTGGATAAAATCATAATCAGTCTTATCAAAAATATAATCAACCGCACCAACAGTATAATATCTATCGAGTATGATAGGTTCACCATTGATCTCAAGTACATTTGTTTGGTTATTATAAGTCAATCCATCATCAAAGACGACATCACTACCATAATTAATAACTTCTAAATAAAAATCAGTTATTTGTTGTCCTGTCATCTCCGAAGTTTTAATAATATTATCAAAAGGATAAATAGTGATTAATTCGCCCATAGTTAAGTTTCCGGCATCCATTGAAACTCTAAAACCACCAGCATTTGTCGCACCAATATCGACACCAGCATAATCTCTTAT
>CAYWUZ010000045.1:8556-9770 GCA_964461565.1 uncultured Candidatus Izemoplasmatales bacterium
GGAATAGTAAATTCTAACGGCAAACCACTATCTTCATAAACAATATTAGCAGCTAATACTGGATGATTTAATTCACCGTTCGTTTCATCACCATCTTGATAGTTACCAATAACATCAATACCCCAGTCAAATTCATGGTTTCCAATGACAAAACCATCAAAACCAGCATTATTTAATACATCAATTAAAACTTCTCCATGGTAATAATTACTAATTGCAGTTCCTTGTAGAATATCACCATTAGTTAATTGTAACTTATGACCTTCAAAAGCTTTTAAATATGCGCCAACTCTTGAAATCATTTCCATACTTGTATAAGCGCCACCATGAAAATCATTCATTGAGAATAAATTGATTTCTACAATAGGATTCGTCATAACAGTTGTCACTTCTTCTGTTGTAGGTTCAAGGGTTGTAGGAAGGTCAGTTGTTGGTTCTTCAGTTGTAGGTTCAAGGGTTGTAGGAACCTCAGTTGTAGGAACTTCAGTTGTAGGAACTTCTGTCGTAGGTTCCATGGTTGTAGGAACCTCAGTCGTAGGCTCTTCTATCGTCGGAAGTTCTGTTGTAGGTTCAACGGCTGGAGGAAGCTCAGTTGATGGAACTTCAGTCGTTGTTTCTATAGTTGTCTCTAACTCAGTTGATAGATCAATTGTCGTATTATCTAAATCGCTACAGGCAATCATACCAACAAAGAAAAACATCATTGTTAATACTAATAAAATTTTTTTCACTTGCATTTCTCCTTCTCATCGTAATTTCACTTTACCTATTATACACTTAAATGAAGAATTTCGACATAAAAAAGGAATATCTCCTTTAAAAAATTTGGGATATTCCTTTATTTTAAATCATTAAGTTTAACTTATAGCGTTAATTAAAGCGATGATTGAAGCTTTTTTTAAGAAAGTACTTGTATTATTATTCTCATAATCAGTTGAATCAAATGAGAATGTAGGATGTAATGCAGCAGCGTTTTCAGCATCTGTAGTAATCATATTTCTAACAATCATTGAATCTAAGATTAACGACTGTTCAGTTGATGATAACTCAACAATATCATCAAAAGTAAAACTAACATCTGCGACACTACTTGTTGATGAAATAGTATTGGCCGCTACAATTAAAGCAATAATCTCTGTATCAATAGTGATATTATTAAATCCATATAGACTAGTAACTGCTAAAGCAGGAACATCTAAGTTAGGATTACTATC
>CAYWUZ010000046.1:0-9112 GCA_964461565.1 uncultured Candidatus Izemoplasmatales bacterium
TAACTATATCAGCTTTTTCAACCGCACTACATTATGGTCAACAAGCTTTTGAAGGTTTAAAAGCTTATAGAACTAAAGATGGAAAGATTAATTTGTTTAGGATTGATGAAAATGCAAAAAGATTACAAACTTCTTGTGATCAAGTATTAATGCCTCAAGTTCCTATAGAAAAATTTATTGACGCTGTTTTACAAGTAGTTAAAGTAAACGAAGAACTTATACCGCCTTATGGCTATGGCGCTTCATTATATGTCAGACCATATGTAATAGGTGTAGGAAGAAACTTGGGCGTTAAAGCAGCTCCAGAATATATTTTTGGCGTATTATGTTCACCAGTTGGTAGTTATTTTAAAGGAGGATTATCACCTGTTAACTTTATCGTAACCGATAGAGATAGAGCCGCGCCAAACGGTACTGGCCAAGTGAAAGTAGGCGGTAATTACGCAGCTAGTTTATTATCTCATAAAAAAGCAAAAGATATGGGATATGTTGATTGTATATATTTAGATCCATTGACACATACCAAAATTGATGAGGTCGGAGCAGCGAACTTTTTTGCGATAACGAAAGATAATAAATTCGTAACGCCAAGTTCTTCAAGTATATTGCCAAGTATCACTAAGAAAAGTTTAATGCATATAGCTAAGAATTATTTAAACATGGATGTAGAAGTTAGAGATGTATACATTAATAGTTTGGATGAATTTATTGAAGCAGGAGCTTGTGGAACAGCTGCGGCGATTACACCTATAGGACGTATTGATTATCACGGTGAACAACATGTATTTTTCAGTGAAAGTGAAGTTGGTCCTGTGACTAAAAAACTATATGATACTTTAATTGGAATTCAATTTGGAGATATCAAAGCACCTGAGGGTTGGTTGACTACAATTGAATAAATTTTAAGCCGGAAACAACCGGCTTTTTCCTTGAGAATTTCGCTATAAGTGTTATATTTTCATTAATAATATATCATATTAAAATAAATTAAATTATTGTTAAAAATCACTTGTTTTAAAAGCGCTTTCATTGTATAATCTATAATGGTCGTTATATTAGAATTATACATTAAAAGAGTAGACAAAAAAGTTTATTGTTTTTTTCACGACTAAATCTAAAAATACGCATAAACAACATGGTTGTTTAAATAAAATAATATAAGTGAGGCGACGAAATTGTTTAAAAGTAATTATTTAACAAACTTATTTGAAGAAACAAAAACACGTTATGCAACTCAACCTGAATTTTTACAAGCGGTTGAAGAATTTTTTGATGCTATGGATCCAATTGTAAGTGAAGATCCAAATATTGAAAAGTATTCTATTATGGAGAGATTGATTGAACCTGAAAGAATTATTAAATTTAGAGTTACTTGGTTTGATGATAATGGTAAAGTCAATGTCAATAGAGGATATAGAGTTCAGTTTAACTCTGCAATCGGGCCTTATAAGGGTGGTATTAGATTCCATCCGTCAGTAAATGAATCTATTTTAAAATTTTTAGGATTTGAACAAACCTTTAAAAACGCTTTAACTGGTTTACCTATGGGTGGCGGTAAAGGTGGAGCAGATTTTGATCCTAGAGGCAAAAGTGATAATGAAATCATGAGATTCTGCCAAAACTTTATGCAAGAATTGTATCGCCATATTGGAGCTGATACAGATGTTCCAGCAGGTGATATTGGTGTAGGTTATAGAGAAATTGGTTATATGTATGGTATGTATAGAAAAATAAGAAATGAGAATACAGGTGTTTTAACTGGTAAAGGATTATCGTATGGTGGTTCACTTGTACGTAAAGAAGCAACTGGTTATGGATTATTATATTTTGTTGAAGAGATGTTAAGTAAATATCGTGCTGAAACCATTGAAGGAAAAAAAGTTATTATTTCTGGAGCAGGAAAAGTTGCTTTACACGCTGCATTAAAAGCAAGAGAATTAGGCGCTACAGTTGTTGCTATGTCAGATGTTAACGGATATGTATATCATAAAAATGGTTTAGATATTTCTTTAATCGCTAAAATGACTGAAACTAATCCTGAGTTTTCAACACAATATAAAGACTATCATTCAGGTGCAGAATATGGAAACAATCCTAAAGATGTATGGACTAAACCTTGTGATATCGCTCTACCATGTGCAACACAAAATGAGTTACCGATTGAGTCTGCAAAAGCCTTAGTTAAAAACGGATGTTATTTAGTTTGTGAAGGTGCTAATATGCCTACAACTTTAGAAGCAACTCATTATTTACAAGAAAAAGATATATTATTTGGACCGGGTAAAGCAGCGAACGCTGGTGGTGTAGCAGTTTCTGGATTAGAAATGACTCAAAATGCTATGCATACTCCTTGGACGTATGAAGAATTAGATAAAAAATTAAAAGATACAATGAAATCAATATTTGATCAAGCTTATTTACAAGCAGAAAAATATGCGGATCCTCGTAATCTAGTAATTGGGGCAAATGTAGCTGGATTTATGAGAGTCTACGACGCAATGGTTGCACAAGGAGTTATCTAATGTCTTTTATAATCACCCCTAAAATTTTATTGCCGGTATCCTCTATCAACAAAGAGAAATGGGCTGTTATTGCATGTGATCAATTTACATCTGAACCGGAATATTGGGATGAATTAAAGACTTTGGTGGATAATGTACCTTCGACTTATCATCTGATTTTGCCTGAAGCATATTTAGATGATGATCCTTTACATCGAGTTGAAAGAATAAATTACAATATGGATTTATACTTGAATAATCATTTATTCGAAGAACACGAAGGATTTATTTTAGTAGAAAGACAAACACCTCATGTAAAAAGAAGATTGGGTTTAGTGATTTCTATTGATTTGGAAGAGTACCAATACGAAGAAGGAAAAACTGGGAAAATTAAGGCTACAGAACAAACAGTTCCTGAACGTATCCCACCTAGAGTACGAATTAGAGAAAAAGCCCCGATTGAATTGCCGCATGTTCTAGTTTTGATGGATGATTTAAACGAATCTATTATTTCTAATTTATATAAAAATAAAAATAAACTACAAAAAGTATATGACTTCAAACTGAATATGGATGGTGGTCATTTAAGAGGGTATAAAGTAACTGATACTTTGCCAATCATTAAAAAAATAGAAAATCTATCTGAAGATTTAAATTTAATTGTAGGTGATGGCAATCATTCTTTAGCCTCAGCGAAAGTATGTTGGGAAAATATAAAGAAAGATTTACCTGAATCCGAATGGAAAAATCATCCAGCACGAAATGCTTTGGTTGAACTTATTAGTTTATATGATGATGGTTTAACATTTGAACCAATTCATAGAGTTCTTTTTAACGCTGATATTAATTTAATAAAATATTTAGAAAATCAATTATCAGGAAGTGCTCAACTAGATATCTATTTTAATAACGAAGTCATTAAGTTAAATGTTCCAGAAAATCCTTTTACTGCCATTAAAGAAATTCAAGATATTCTTGATGAATATATAACAAGAAATAAGTACATTGAGATTGATTTTGTGCATGGTATTGAAAGTCTAAGAAAGATAGTAAAAAACAATTCAGATAGTGTTGGTATAACAATGCCAGCATTAAAGAGAGAAATGCTGTTACCATATATTAGAGAATCTGGAGTTTTACCTAGAAAATCATTTTCTTTAGGTGAAGCTGTTGAAAAACGATATTATATGGAAAGCAAGAAAATATTAAAATAAAAGGAGTGAATAATATGAAAAGAGTTTATAACTTTTCAGCTGGACCAGCAGTGCTTCCAGAAGCGGTATTAAAACAAGCTGCAGATGAATTATATATCTATAAAGACACAGGAATGTCTGTTATGGAGATGTCTCATCGTTCTAAAGCATACTTGCAAATAATTACTGAAGCTGAAGCAAATTTAAGAAAGTTAATGAATATACCTGATAATTACAAAGTATTGTTTTTACAAGGTGGTGCACATACACAATTTTCAATGGTTCCTTTAAATTTAATGAAAAATAAGAAGGCAGATTTTATCACAACAGGTAGTTGGGCAAAAAAAGCACTTAAAGAAGCGAAAAAATATTTAAAAGCAAATGAGTTAGCATCTTCTGAAGATAAAATGTTTAGTTATATTCCAAATTTAAAAGAACTTAATTTTGATCCAGAAGCTGATTATGTTCATATCTGTGAAAATAATACAATTTATGGTACCAAATATCATGAATTACCAGATACTAAAGGCGTAGATTTGGTTTCAGACATGTCTTCATGCATATTATCTGAACCAATTGATGTGAGTAAATATGCTCTAATTTATGCAGGTGCTCAAAAAAACATTGGACCTGCCGGAACAACTATTGTTATTATTAGAGAAGATCTAGTAACGAAAAATTATCCTGAGTATACGCCATTAATGATGCAATATGATATTCATGTAGAAAAAGAGTCGATGTATAATACGCCTCCAACTTATGGTATTTATATGTGTGGATTAGTGTTCAAACATTTACTAGCTAATGGCGGTATTGAAGCGATGTATGAACATAATATGAAAAAAGCTGCTATTATTTATGATTATTTAGATCAATCAAAAATGTTTAAGCCTACTGTTGTAAAGAAAGACCGTTCTTTGATGAATGTTACTTTTAATACTGGTAATGATGATTTGAATAAGAAATTTGTCCAAGAAGCAGAAAAGAATGATTTAGTGAATCTTAAAGGTCACCGTTCAGTTGGTGGAATGAGAGCTTCTATTTATAATGCAATGTCTATAGAAGGTGTTCAAGCATTGGTTGACTTCATGAGAAAATTCGAAGAGGAGAATCTATGATGAAAGTCAGTTGTTTAAATAATATATCAAATGTAGGTTTAAATCATTTCACTTCAAATTATCAAATCGTTGAAGATCAAAACAATAGCGAGTTAATTTTAGTAAGATCTGCTAAAATGCACGATTATAAAATTAATAGTAATTTATTAGCTGTTGCTAGAGCTGGAGCAGGAGTTAACAATATTCCTTTAGATAAGATGGCAGATGCAGGTGTGGTTGTTTTTAATACACCAGGAGCGAATAGTAATGCTGTTAAAGAATTGGTTGTTGCTGGTATGCTTTTAGCATCAAGAGATTTAGTTGGAGGATACAACTGGGTAAAAGAAAATAAGAGTGATCCAGAACTTCTAAAGAACGTTGAAAAAGCAAAAAAAGCTTATGGCGGAAATGAAGTTTTAGGTAAAAACTTACTTGTTATTGGCTTAGGTGCTATTGGTGGTAAAGTCGCTAATATTGGCGTTTCTCTAGGAATGAAAGTTTTTGGATATGATCCATATTTAAGTGAAAACGCAAAACGAATGTTAGATAATAAAGTTGAAGTCATTAATGACTTAAATAAAATTTATCCTGAAACAGACTTTATGAGTTTGCATTTACCATTACTGGATACCACTAAGAATTTTATTGACAAAGATGTTTTTAATCTATGTAAACCAGGTGTTGTTGTTTTAAACTTTGCTAGAGATTTATTAGTTGATAATTATGACTTAAAAGATGCAATAGATCGCGGTATAGTAAAAAAATATGTAACGGATTTCCCTGATCAGTTTGTAGCTAATTTAGATAATGTCATTTTCTTACCTCATTTAGGTGCCTCTACTGAAGAATCTGAAGAAAACTGTGCTACAATGGCTGTCCATCAATTGATGAATTATGTTGAAAAAGGCGAAATTGTTAATTCTGTTAATTATCCTAATGTGTCTTTAGCACGCTTAGAAACTGAAACGAGAGTTACTATCCTGGCTAAAAATGATCCTGATATGGCAAGAGAAATTGAAGGGTTGATGAACAAACTTAGTGATGCTATAATGTCTAAGACTTCTAAAGTTAGAGGTAATTATGCATATTATGTATATGATATTAATAAAAAAATGCCGTCTGATATTTTAGAAAAACTTACTGATATTGAAGGCGTTTATAGAACAAGAGTCATTTAATATAGTGAAGCATCAAGCCAAATGACTTGGTGCTTTTTTTTCTTGTTATAATTAATATAGAGAATTACTGGATAGACCACTATAAAAGGTCTATGATTATTTAGTGAAATAGTCAAAAAACAATTTATCTGTACTTTTGATAAACAGTGAAAAATACTTGATTTTTTTCTTATTTAATTATACAATAGATTACGTTGATTGGAGGAATGAATTATGGAACAAGTATTCACTTTGAGATGTGAAGAATGTAAATCTGAGAATTATCGTCATAGAAAAAACAAAAAAACGCATCCAGATAAAATGGAAGTAAAAAAATACTGTCCTACTTGCAACAAGCACACAGTACATAAAGAAAGAAAATAGTATTTAAAGAGAGTATCCGTATCGGATACTTTTTCTTTCTTAGGGAGGTTTATTATGTTTAAAATTAAAAAAGTCATTAACGATGAGATGGATATGAATACTTATCTTTTAATAAAACAAAAGTCAATGATAATTATTGATCCAGGTTTTAACGGTGCTAAAGTATTAGATATTATTAAAAAAGATGAACTCTTAATAGAAGCAGTTTTTTTAACACATGCACACTATGACCATATCAGAGATATTGAGATGTTATATGATTATCAAACTTTTCCAGTTTACATTCACGAAAGGGATAAAGATGCCTTGTATAACGCTGATTTAAACTACTCAAAAACATTTAATGCTCATTTTGTTTTAAAAAAAGAAATCAGTGTTATTACGATTACTGATAAAGAAATTATCACTATCAATAACGAGGAAGTTTCTGTGATTCATACACCGGGACACACGTTTGGCTCAGTTATGTTTGAATATAAAGATAATATATTTTCAGGAGACACTTTATTTTATGATAGTATTGGAAGAACAGATTTATTCAGCGGGAATTTTAACGCTATTAGAAAATCTTTAAATATGATAAAAACAAGTATTTCTAATCAAAAAATGATTTTTCCTGGTCATGGGAAAAACGCTTATTATAGAGAAATTAAGAAAGTGAACAGATATATTCAATAGTATCTGTTTTTTTGCATTGATTAAGCGCAATTAATTTTATATAATGTAATTATGTTTGAAAGGAGGAATCCTAAATGAATGTCAATCAAATTTTTGTTTTTCAAGAAATTGATTTAGAATCTATTGTATTAAATGTCATGATCCTCATTTGGATAGCTGTTATGTATGCTGTCTTTATTGGGAACTATTTTAAGAATAGTTTGTTAAAAAAGGTTGGATTAGGAATATTTGTTAGTAGTGTCTCTATTTTAATTATTTCAGTTTCTTATGAAATGATTGATGGATATTTATTTGATACGAGAACTGTATTGTTTAGTTTGTCGGGTCTATATTTAGGTTTTATTCCTACAATAATTATTGCCTTGTTTACAATGATTTATAGAATATATTTAGGAGATGCTGGTCTTTATATCGGATTGTATTTGATATTTATATCGAGTTCTTTCGGATTGGTTTGGAGATATTTTATCTCAAAAAAAATACGTACTAAACATACTTATGAATTGTTAATGTTTTCAATCATATCTGGTATTATTCCTTTTGTATCTCTTTTAATTTGGGATTTTCAATTATTTGAACCTCATTTAGGTTTTATTGTAGGATTTTATTTAGCATTAATTCCTACAGTTACTTTTTTATTAGCTTTGATTTTGCATAAGCAAAAACAAATTGCTAATTTATCAGTTGATTTTAAGGAGCAAAGCGAATTATTAAAAATAGCGATTAACAGTCCAAAAGTTATGGAAATTTATGTTCTAGATAACAATTATAATTATTTACTTTTTAACTCATACCACGAATATTGCATGAAATTATACTACGGGGTTGATATAAAAATTGGTGATTCCTTTTTAGAATATATTAGAAACAGTGATATGTACTCAAGATTTAGATCACAAATATATAAAGGCTTACAAGGGGTTGAATATTCCACTGTAGATGAGGTCGAAACAACTCGCGGAAAATATTATGAAAGTATGTTTACTCCAATTAAAAGTAAAAATAATGAAGTTATTGGTGTCGGTATTTTTTCGTATGATGTTACAAAACGTAAACAATATGAAATCAATCTCGAATATTTGAATTATCACGACTCCTTAACTGATGTATATAATCGAAGATTTTATAATGAGAACATTATCAAATATGATAGTATGGAAAATTATCCTATTTGTTTAATTTTAGCAGATATAAACTCTTTAAAAACAGTTAACGATGCATTTGGTCATAAAGCTGGAGATGATATGTTAATTGAAGCTGCACAGATACTGAAATCAATTGCATCTGATAAAGGTTTTGTATCTAGAATTGGTGGCGATGAGTTTGTTATATTATTAAAAAACACTTCAAACCAAATGGCTGAAAATATAATTAAAGAAATAAATCATTCTCTAGACAAAAAAACAATTGGCGGAGTTAAATTGTCAATGTCAATTGGTTATGATGTAATCAGTTCAGTTGATTCTATTAATGAAGCTTTTAAAACAGCTGAAGATAATATGTATAAAAACAAATTATTTGATCAATCAACTGATAAGAATGAAACGATAAATACAATAATGAAAAGCCTATATGAAAAAAACCCTAGAGAAGAATTACATTCTCAAAGAGTTTCTAAATATTGTGTAATGATAGGAGAAGAATTAAAATTAGCTAAAGATAAAGTTAATTCTTTAAGAGTCGCTGGAATTCTCCATGATATTGGTAAGATTGCTATCGAAGATACTATTCTTGATAAACCAGGCAAACTCACTGATCATGAATACGAAAGAGTAAAGAAACATCCTGAAATAGGATATAGAATTTTATCAACGTCTTCTCAATACCTTGAAATATCAAAAGATATTTTACATCATCATGAACATTATGATGGTTCTGGTTATCCAAGAGGATTGGTAGGTGAAGATATTCCTTTGAATTCTAGAATTATTTCTGTCGCAGATGCTTATGATGCAATGACTTTAAGTAGGCCATATCGTTCTTCACTTAGTAAAGAAGAAGCTATTAAAGAATTAAAAAGATGTTCTAATACACAATTTGATAAGCATATTGTTGATGCGTTTATCAAAGCAATCAAAAATTAAAAATGCTGGGCATAATGT
>CAYWUZ010000047.1:0-7769 GCA_964461565.1 uncultured Candidatus Izemoplasmatales bacterium
TAAATGATACTAGATATCCATCTATGTTATAAAAATCAACTGTTTTAACTTCGTCACTTGCATTCCATACCATCGCGTATAGTTGACCTAATTCATCCTCGTAAATCGTTGAGGTTACGCCCATTTGAATCTCTTGCCATACCTCAGCGTTCCGTCTGCCTAATGAGTCTAAGGCGTGTATCATCCAGTAAGTTCCACTAAGTTCTGCAGGGTAATCATCAGTAAGAATTAAATTAGCATCAAATTCACTTATTGCTATCGAAGGATCAATAATTGCTTGTATCGCCCACATATTGCTATACCAAGTATCAATTGTTCCACTTTTAGCTTCAAGATATGTTGCATATATTGAACTGAATTTAGTAAAATCTTTATCATTTAAAGCATAATTTGTTAGATATTCACCAGTTGGTAACCATTGAATTCCATAAATAAACGTTGGGTTAGCTCCAAACCATGTAGCGTAATCATGTTTTCCGCCCCAGACCATTCCAGCAACATCTACATAATCTCCAAAAGCAGGATCCCAGTTTTCTTCATCATAATCAAACCAATATTCTTTTATTGCACTAATTTCAGTCACAAAACCATAAATAGCTGCATTCATTCTATCTTCATCATTGGTTGCTAAAGCCCATAAATAACCAGCATTCCAAGAATTTAAAGCTTCACTTGTTGATTCTAAGTTATTACCTTCTGCAAAAGTTCCAAATCCATGTGCCCAAGAATGTCCTGCCCAAGGATCGAAATTTCTTAAATAAGCAAACTCAGCTTCATCTTTATGTGGGTACATATAATCATCTAACAAGAGTTCTACTACCATACCATATTCAGCTTCAAATGTTGAATCATACATCGCAAGTACAGCTGAAGCATAGATTAAATATCCATGAGTAAATGAATGATCACTTAATGTACTCGCTGTCGCAAAATCATCATTTGAATAATAGACACTTCCCCAAGTATTGTTATAGTATAAGTATTTATCATCTGATACACCACTGTATGTATACCAATCTCTTAAAAGGAATTTTAATTTTCCGATGAGAGATAATTTCAATGTTTCTTCCCCTAATTGATCGGCAATGATAATTCCTTGAGATAATGGGTATAATGCTTTTGAATTCCAGTAAGGTCCTTCATCGTTATAAAAATTATCTGGATCATTCATATCGATTCGTGTATCTAAATCAATTAAATATGAAACTGCTTGACTTGAAACAAAATCATCATTATCAGGTAAAGTATAACCAGGTAATAAACCATTAAATGATAATACAGTTTGGAAGAAATTACCTTCCATTATTTTTAATGTTCCTCTCACTGTTCTATAACTATAATCAGTTAATGCAACATCACTGTACTTATAATGGTGAGGCATTAATGATAAAAGCGATTCAGTTGAAACATCATTTTTTAATTGTTGTGTTGAAGCTACATAATCGGTATATACTAAACTATTTAAATAATCAACTTCAAAATCGATCGATGTTTTTGTGATCATTGTATATCCATGATTATGATAGAACTCAGCTTCAGATAAATCATTGATGGCAGCAATTGAGATATAATTCCCATCACCTAAATTCATTGAAAGCACATTACTAGAGATAGTAAAAAGAGAATTATCAGGCGCATTCACTAAATAGTATTTATCTGTATACTGCGGTTGTCCAACATTAGCAGGAGGTGACGTATCATATCCTGAATGTCTTTGGACTAATTTCACTATAATAGCATTTCCATTGAAGGAACTCGTTGTAATTCTATTACCTAGAAGATCATAATACTCAATGGCAACAGATGAATCCATCGTTAACTTCAATGAACTTCTATTCGCTGTTTCAGCGAATATATAAGGTGAACCTTGAACAAGCGTCACAACCATTGCATCTTCGCTATTTAAACTATTCTTCATAGCTACTTTTACATAAGAATCAGAATAGTCAATTACTTCAGTTATATATCCAGAATTTAAATCAGTAGACCTTAAATGTGTATCTTTTAGAGCTATTGGAAATTGAGCGATGGTTTGCCAACCTTCAGGATTCCAGTATTGAACGAATCCATCTAAAGGATTTGTTATTTCCATACCTTCATTCCAAAATGCAGCACGTAAAGGATTGGTATAAATACCATTACTTCCACCATAATTAGCAACTAATAAACTTGTCCACCAACCACTTGATGGAATTGCATCATCAATCAAATACTCTTTGATGAACATCGGATTAATTGGATGAGCTATAGATGAATCTGTTCCGGTCATATAAGAACCTTCTCCCAAAGAAATAGTCCCGCTGGTTCCTACTGGTCTTGACCCTTCAGGAGACACATATGTCCCTTCAGATACTGTAACAGTTATAGTTTCGCTATAAAAATCATCATTATAATTAATTTGATAGGTTAATTGATACTCACCTACAGTCCCATAATCAACTGAACCTAATATATTAATATAGGCAGTTATATCTTTACCAAAACTAGAATAGGCATTAATATTCATCATCGGATTAAAATAATGATTAACAATAACCTCTTGATCTTCAACACCATTCACAACACTAATTTCATCAACAACTTCCGTTGTTGGTTCTTCAGTTGTTGGTTCTTCTGTTGTTGGCTCAACAGTAGTCGGCTCTTCAGTCGTTGGTTCTACTGTTGTAGGTTCAATAGTAGTCACTTCTTCTGTTGTAGGTTCTTCTGTTGTTGATTCAACAGTCGTTGGAACCTCAGTAGTTGGTTCTTCCGTAGATAAACTTGGTTCTTCAGTTGTTATTATTGAAGTCGTCATTTCATCGGTAATCAGTGTAGTGATTGAATCATCAGTACAACTTACCAAAAATAATGTCATAGTCAATAATATTAATATTAATACTTTCTTCATAATTACTCTCCCAAACTTTAAGTTTTATAACTCATTATATCATATGATTATCTAATCTTTCAGATAAAAGCAAAGGCTTAACTTCTATAATAAATAGCAGTTAAGCCTAATTATCTTATTTATAATATTTATACTACAATATTCTTTGTGCTTTTGGTGGTTTATAATCACGAACATCACCAATAACATTATCTAAAGTTTTACTCCAATTAATTGGTAAATCAATATTCTTGATTAAATTCTCTTTTAGGTGTTCAACACTAGTTGCCTTAATAATAGGAAATACATTCAAATCTAAAACATATTTTATAGACACTTGAGCTGGAGATAGACCATATTCTTTTGCTAAAACATATAATTCATTTAACTTAAATATTCTACCTCTTGCTAAAGGAGAATGTCCTTGTATAGCAATATTATGTTCTCCACAGTAACTTCTTAGTTCATCAAGAGTATGTCCTACAAAAACTCCTAATTGATTAATATGAGGCTTAATTTTAACATGAGGTATTAATTTTTCGAGATCATCAATATCAAAATTTGATACACCTATTGATCCAATAATCTCTTCTTCATATAGTTTTTCAAGCGCACGCCAAACTTCTAAATTTTCTTTTGAATAATCTTTATCTTCTTCACCCCAAGGCACTGGATTATTAATTAATAAACAATCCAAATAATCCACTCCTAAATTTGACATAATTCTTTCAGTTATTCTTAGAGTACTATCATAACTCTTTATATGAGGTGGTATTTTAGATGTAATAAATAGATCATGCCTATTAATACCAGATGCTTTTATAGCTTCACCTATTTCTTTTTCATTCAAATATATTGGAGCTGTTTCTATATGTCTATATCCTAATTTAAGAGCATTTAAAACAACATTTATTGTGTGATCTTTTTTAATATCGTATGTTCCTAGTCCGATGATTGGCATCATATATCCATTACTTAAAACAGTAAAATCAGTCATTGTAATCACCAAATTTAAGATGTTTCAATAGGATAATTTATTTGATATGCTATTTCATTTCTTCTTAATAAGCCAGGAACAAAAGGTGGTTGATAACGTAAAATTAATTTATGTGAAAGTATTTGATATCCCTTGGTTCCAATATAATTTAATAACAATTGATTGTGTTTCTCAAAATTATTATCTGTCCACTTGCCATGAAATTTTATCACAGCATAATGCGATTCTTTGAGTTCGTTTATAAATACCTTATCGTTTGTTGGTTTTGGAATGTTATCTTTCGTATATTTGGAAGGCACATAAAACCCAGTAACAAGTTGATTATCTTCTTCATAAGTAACAACCGGTGTTGTCATTGATATTTTAGTTTCTTGATCATTTGTTCCTGAAATATATTGAAAAACATTATTAAAACCAGAATCTTGAGATGATGTTTTGATTGTTTTTGTACTTGCCAAGAAAATATTTTTATATTTTCTTATCTCAATATGTCCTTCTTTATTGATTAATTCATATTTAATTGTTTCAAATAAAGCCATCATTTCACCTCATGATTTATTTTTTTTAAGTTACCAAGGTGTATCTAGATCCTTAATATACTCATCATATAACTTAATTAATTGATTTTGAGTTGTTTCATCTAATTCAGAATCTAGAGTTTCAATATTAGATTCAAGATGTTTAAGAGTTCTTATTCCTGGAATTACACAGCTAACTGCATGAAAATTTAAAATAAAATTTAAACTTGCGTGAAGTATATCTTCTCCAACAATGTCTCTAATCTTATCAACAATATCTAATCTTGTTTCAATCACAGGTTTTGTCCATCGAGATCGAATACCTATGAACTCAGTATCTTTATTGTATTTTCCACTTAACCATCCTGAATCAAGTGGTACTTTTACCATTAATAGAATTCCTTGTTTCTCAACTTCATCAAACCAAATTCTTGGTGATTGATGTATGATGTTAAACATAACTTCAATCACATCAATATCATTGTGTTTTAAAACAATTTCCATCTCTTCAGGTGTGTCAATACTCACTCCATAATGCTTGATAAGGCCTATTTTTTTCATTCGTTTCAATTCTTCATAAATAGGATGTGTCCCATAAAGCATCTCTCTTCCAGGGTTATGAAGAATGACGGAATCTAAATAATGTGTTTGAAGTCTATTTAGACTATTTCTTAAAGATAACTCTAATTTATCAATATCAAAACCAGTACCACCACTACTATCATGTCCGAATTTTGAATTGATGAATACCTTATCTCGATATGCTTTTAAAGCTTTACCTAAGATTCTTTCACTATTCCCTAAACCATAATTGGGTGCAGTATCGAACAGTGTTATACCAGATTCAACTGCTGTTTTCACTAATATGATTGCATCTTCTTCATTCATTTCTTCAAAATCTAAATCATTGCCTAATTGCCAAGCACCAAAGGATATCATAGAAATATCAAAATCAACGCGCTCAGGATGTCTATATTTCATATAAAAAACCTCCCTTATAAAACATTTATAAAATCAATTGTTCTATATCTATATTATACATAAATATTGAGATTAATTAAATCATATGAAATATTAAATATTCTCTTTAAGATAAGCAAGAAAAAAATGGTTGAAAATTCAACCATTTTTTAAATTTAAAATTATTTCTTGCTTCTTCTAAAAGAGTTATAAATCTTCCTAAAGAAAAGCACAAGCTTGCTTTTTCTTTCTAGATATCTTTGTCTCCTTTGTAATTGAGTTATTTCTGATTTTTCCTTTTCTTCTAACTTTCTTTCTTTTTTTAATTTTTTATCATTAACTCTATTAACTAGTTTATCATTTCTAAATTCTCGACCGAGTTGTTTTCTTATAGTATATGCTGAAGATTGTGTTGTTAATCCTAATGAATCTGTCGCATACGAAGATAATTTCTTAACTCTTAGTTTTCCTTTATTTACTTCAAAGATAATGTTCTTCAAGTCACTTACAAATATATTAACAGTAATATAATCTCTCGAGGGAATAACTAATTTATGAGTTGATGGCAATATATTTTCTTCTAAATATTTATTATAAAAATCAATATTATGACCCCTATAGAGAAAGCCAAAGCCAGAAACTCTAATATCATTTATATTGTTATTGTAAATTTTTATTGTAAATTTTTTATGAGTTGTCTTTGCATCAACTTCAAAATACGCTTCAATTTTAAATTTTTTGCTTAAATAGTATGACATAAAAAATTTATTTATACTAATAACAAAAGCAATTAAAATGACAATAATTATAACACTGACAAGCATTATAATTTCAAAGTTTTCTTTAAGAAATTCCATTATTTTCCTCTTTCTTAATAAAATATTTTAATATTTCATTAATCTTAACATATGTATCAAGATTATAATATTTACTATCAAATTTCGCTCCCTTTTTAACTAAATAAATTAAAAAATTTATTTCATTGGGTTTTGCATAGGACAATAAATAGTCAAGATCTTCTATTGTTAAATAGTTAGAAATTTTATCTAAAAGATTTATATTGTCATAATCCAAACAATGTTCTGCTATCTTCTTAAAGACAATATCCTTATTAAAATTCATAATGATATACGAAGCTATTTGGTTATGATTGTTTTCTATAGACATTTTAAGGATTTCTGTTAAGTCTATATATAGTTGATTGTCGATAAAATCAATCACTAAATCATACTGTTGATTTTTTAATAATAATATAATTCCTTTTTGAACTCCCATAGTTGATTTTTGATACCAAGAAAGGTTTCTATTCTTATAATATTTTATCATTAACTTAATTGATTCATAATATTTGTAATTCACTATTATTTCCAGAATCATTAAAAATTCTTCGTTTGAATATATAGTTTCCATGAAACTTTCAAAAACATTGCTAAGTTTATATCTACAAGCGCAAGTAATTAAGTCTTTATTCTCAACTAATTTAATTCTTTGATTTAAATCAATTAAATTAAATAGCTTTTTATGTGTGCTGATCTGATATGTCATTAGTTTTTTTACAAGTGGTTGATTACTAGACTTGTTAAGTAATTGCCAAACCAAAAATTTTTGATCTTCATTTTCTATTTCAATACTTCCATTTACTTCTCGATATTTTATAAAATAACCTATTACTTCTTTCTCATCATGTTCAAGCAAAGAAATTATAACTCTCAAGTATATTTCTTTCGCTCTTCTATTGTAATCATATGTAAATGTCGCATCATTTTTATGAAGAAAAATCAGCATCTCCCAATCGCCTTTATCTATAATGTAATCCACAAGGACTTTTCCATAGAAATCAGGATCAGCAATTCGCAAATTTTGGACAGGAGTTTTCTCTAATCCCTTTATTCCGCCTTCAACAATTTTTTCATAATCAGATATAAATTTATTATTCTGCTTTTCTCCTTGAACTAGCTCCTCCAAAGTAATATTGAATATTTTAGCAATTTTTAATAAATTCTCTACATCAAATGTACTTCTTCCACTTAAGTTTTGTGACACTGCTGACTTTGATATGGATAATTTTTCTGACAAGTCAGTTTGCGTCATTTGATGTTTTTTTAGTAAAGTTTTTATGTGATTACCAACTTTAACGTTATCAATAATATTCGACATATATAGACCTCCACAGAACCTATTATAAGCGAAAGAGAAAATTCTGTAAATACTGTTACAAGTTAACATATAATTTATTTATAATTTTTACAATTTAAATATACTATTTTCTCAAAAAAAGTTTGTTCACATATACTTAACTCTTGTCAATTTCGTCAAAAAAAAGGAGGTAAAATATATACCCCCTAGAATTAATCATGATAAACTCTTATGCTCTATATATGGAGAAATAACAGATAGTTATTATTTAACTAATGATATGTTATTCTTT
>CAYWUZ010000048.1:0-7335 GCA_964461565.1 uncultured Candidatus Izemoplasmatales bacterium
AATAAGTTGCAACTAACTGCGATACAACGAGCCGTATCATAAATAATTGCAACTATTGATATGCAGACCTTACCAAAGCCATTGTGAGGTTCTGGTATTTAAAATTGTAGGTGAGAATTTAGTTTGGTGTTAATTTATTGCCTGAAGGAAAAGATTAAATTCAAACTTTTTAAGTAAGGATGAATTCAATTAGAGAAAATTAAGTATGTTGGTGAAATAATTCCTTATCCTATAAAAGAAGATACGTTTAAGATATTTAGAAAAGGAAATCCAGATGTAATGTTTCTTGGAGAAGACTATAAACATTACACAGGTCATACAGGGTATAGTCTTAAAGTAGCTGGATTATTTAATGATATATCACACGGTTATTCAAGATTGAATTAAGAGAGAGGACTGCCTTAAATTCTAATATTCTTAAAGAACTAATAGTATAATAGCTTATGATAAAATCTTTTTGGACACTTATATCTTACGTGATATAATATTGTTAGAGGAAGGTCTAGATAAGTATAAAGAATAATTAAATCCTTCCTAGAAAGAGAGGGTTTTTATTGTGAAGAAATTAATGTTTATTGTTTTAACTGTTTTTGTAGCATTCACTTTATCAGCTTGTTCAAAAGGTGAAGAAATTAAATACTATGATATATACCTTGATAATAGTAATGAGTTATATAGTGACTTTTATTATAACTCGCAGTACACAGTTGCGGAGAAAAACGTAGAAGAAGATAACTTATACTATTTTACTCCTGGAAGTGAATCTACTATGGGGCATTTCGCGATTGAGATTGTTGTATTTGATTCACTTAGATTAGAAGAGATATATGTTATTCCATATAATTACTTTGAAGATTTCTTTATATCTGGAATAGTAGCCCTATATAATGATAAATTAATACTTAAAGTTGTTGGAGGAGAAGATGTTACATCTGACTACTTTAAGTTAATAGAAATTAATTTAGGTTTTGATAGTTATAATACTAATAAAGTTATTAATCTTAAAGATGATGGTAATACTTTGGTAAGATCAACTTATAACTATCTCTTGCTTCAAGAAACGTATTATATTGAAGAAACTATTGATAATGAGGTAGTAGAAAGAAGAGAAAAGTATTATAGTTTATATGACATTAATACACATGAATATTTAATAGAAGGAGCCTTATATAAAGAAGAATCATATGAGGGATTATATGTCGAAGAAACATTTAACTATATAAGTGATTTTTATGTGCATGGTGATTTTCTATATTTCAATGTTTCTTACTCATATAAAACAAATGATGATAACATTTATCCATATACTCCTCCAAAAGCAACTGTTTACAAAACAGAGATAGATTATCTATTTGATGAAGTAGAACTTGTTGTCTCTGTAGATACAGGAGATAACTTGCCAAGTGGATTAAGTTATGATGAAACACACTTAATTTATATGAATGGAGAGTTTCTTCATATAATTAATCATACATATGAAGAAACTAATCCAGAATATCATCTTATTATTCAGCCTGAGGAACTATATAATGGATTTGGGTTTGGAGATTACTTCTCACATTATGGCGGATACATCATAATCCAGCCAAGCGGCACAAAATATGATCCGGCACTAGCGTTTTACCTTGTAGACTATAAAAACGCTAGTTTAGATGATAATAAAGTAACATTGGTTGTTAAGGATGATGTAATTGATTTTGATGGGTCGTTCTATACTTCTGATATTTGTTATGAAAATGGATATTTCATTTTTAAAACTCCTTACAATATTTATTCAGTTAAAGAAATTGATGAAATAGATTAAGTTTTGGGAGTGGCAATTCAAATGAAATAGGTATGCATATTGACCATGATCCCATATCTAATACATTACTATTTTGATAGAAAGTTTCTTATAGAACATTAATCAAAGCTATTTTTACGTGTTATCCTTTGATAATGTTTCCATAATAAGTTGCAGCTTAAGTTGTTACAACGAGCCGTATCACAAATAGTTGCAACTATTGACATACAGAGCCTATCAAAGCCATTGTGAGGTTCTGCTTTTTATGTGTATTTGAACGGTATTTTATACCTTTATCACAATTTACTCAGAAATCTATGGATTTGATAAAATAATGAAATAAGTAAACTTATTTGGTATAATGAATATTAGGAATGTAAAAGGAGATATTAGAATGGCAACAGTTAACTTAGGGTTTGAAGATCAACTATGGAAAATGGCAGACAAATTAAGGGGTAATATTGAAAGTTCAGATTACAAGCATGTTATATTAGGGCTTGTTTTTTTGAAATATATATCTGATTCATTTGATGAAAGATATAATTAGCTTGTAGCATAAGGTGAAGGGTTTGAAGAGGATAGAGACTTTTATGAAGAAGAGAATGTATTCTTTGTACCTGAAGATGCAAGATGGAAGTATATCAAAGAGCAAGCTAAATTACCGATTATTGGACAGTAATTGATAATGCAATGATTTTAATAGAAAAAGAAAATAATAAACTTAAAAATGTTTTACCTAAGAATTATGCAAGACCAGAATTAGATAAGGCAAGATTAGGTGAATTAATAGATTTATTCTCATTTAACTTAGGTAGTAAAGAAGCAAAAGCAAAAGATTTATTAGGAAGAGTATATGAATACTTTCTTAAAAAGTTTGGTAGTACTGAAGGTGAGTTTTATACTCCACCTAGTATTGTTAACTTACTAGTAAATATGATTGAGCCTTATAACGGTAGAGTATATGATCCATGTTGTGGTAGTGGTGGTATGTTTGTACAATCAGCAGACTTTGTAAAAAGTCATCAAGGAAATATTAATGATATTTCTGTTTTTGGACAAGAGTATACAGCAACTACTTGGAGATTAGCAAAAATGTACATACTAGCAACAGTTTCATTGAAAGTACTCTTTGCTTCGACAGGAATTGGATCGTTCATTGTTGGGGCTTTACAAATTGTATTAATGATATATGGTAGTTATATCGGGACCAAAGGATTATACATGTTATGGTATTGTTTAAAAGACAAAGACACATATACAAGATTCTGTTTCGGTAAAGTGACTGTCAGCGTTTCCTGAAAGGAGAATAAACTATGGATATAGCAATTAGCATTATAACTTATATACTTGGATTTATTAATCCCATCTTTCATCATTATGATGAACCTAAAAAATATCAAAAAGAGGTGAAAGATTATATCATTTCATTCTCACTACTAAATATAGTTATCCTTATAGTTTTTGTATTGTATAACGACTTTAGTTCAGTGTTGATCGGTGAAGGGATATTAACCACTATTTTTGTATTACCTAGTTTATTTCTAGTTATCATCAAAAAGGATAAATTATACTTTGTAAATTATTTAAAATGTTTATCCATTATTGCCCTAGTCATAATACTATCCATAGTAGCTGCATATCTAATATTAAATTAGTGAATCAAATACAGTCTTAAAAAATAATTAACAACAAAACAAAACCGGTATACTAAAACAACTAGTATACCGGTTTTTTTATGAATGATATTGGTTAAATAATAGATGGGTATTAGGTTATCCCTTATTATAATTATCAATAGGCTCTATAACCATCCAATCCTCTTTAGTACCATATAGTCCTCTTTTTAATTTCGCGTACTGTATCTATGTCAAAAAAGTAGACACACTAAGTAAAGAGTTCTTTCTTTGAAAAAAATTACCTTAGTATAATATTATTGGTAAACGGTACGACATAACGAACAAAATATAATATTTAACGTTTTAGGTATTGTATAACGAACAAAAATATGATAATATTTATGTAAGAGGTGATGGAAATGATTAAAAGAGAATTCTATCTAAATCAAATACTCCCATATATGAAAACTGATTTAATCAAAATAATCGTTGGTATTAGACGTTCAGGAAAATCTACGTTAATGAAACAAATTATTGAAATACTGTCACAGGATGGAATAAATAAAGAAGAAATCATATATCTTAATTTTGAAGATTATCAAATTAGAAAATATAAAGATCCTGATATCCTATATGACTATTTAAGTCATAAAATAGTTGATGGAAAAAAAACATATATTTTTCTTGATGAAGTACAAGAAGTTACAAACTTTGAACAAGTGGTGAACTCCTTTCATGCAACAAAGGATGTTGACATCTACTTAACAGGTTCTAACTCTAAAATGTTATCTGGAGAGTATGCTACTTTATTAACGGGACGATATAAAAGTTTTAACATATTTCCTTTCTCGTTTAAGGAAATGGTCACATATCATAAAAATAGTGATCTGAAAGAGTTGTTCAAGGAGTTTATTAATCATGGTGGGTTTCCTGTGATTCAAGGATTTGAAACAGAAGATCAAAAACGTTCTATTTTAAAAGATTTATATAATTCTATTGTAATTAGAGATATCGTTCAACGCCATAATGTTTCAGGAGTAGATGCACTTGATAAGTATATTAGTTACTTACTGAATACTGTTGGCTCTCAATTCAGCGCAAAAAACATTATAAATTACTTTAAAAATGAAGGCAGAATAATTAGTAAAGAAACACTTTATAACTACATTAGTTATGCACAGGAAGTATTATTGATTTATTCTGCAAAACGATATGATTTGAAAGGGAAGAAACTACTAACAACAAATGAAAAATACTTTGTCAATGACCAAGGTTTACGAGCAACTAAGTTCAATAATGAGAACGATATAGAAAAAATATTAGAAAACATTGTATTTTTTGAATTATTAAGAAGAGGTTACGAGGTTACTGTGGGGAAAATTGCAGACAAAGAGATTGATTTCATTGCAACAAAAAATAATAAAATTGAATATTACCAAGTCACTTATATAATGGAGAAAGCAAGTACAAGAGAAAGAGAGTTTGGCTCATTAAATATGATTGATGATCAATATCCAAAATTCGTATTATCAATGGATGAAATTGATTTTTCTCAAGATGGAATAAATCACATCAATATCATTAACTTTCTTCTTGAAATAGAGAGTTAAAATAATTTAGATAAAATAGTTTGACATTAGCAATATTCGCTTGATAAGTATAGAATAATGAGATACAATTTCTATCGTTACAACGAGCCGTATCATAAATAAGTGCAACTAATGTTAAAGAACTAATAACTAAGGTATTATTAAGAGTATTTATTTATTGGTAGATAAATAGGGAGACATATTAGATAATATCTAGTATGTCTTTTTGATATGTTTAGTAATATTAAAACAATGACTATAGTCTAAGCTATTGCATCTTTACACCAATTGATTTAAATGATTAAAAAGATTGGTGTTGTAGTGAAAAAGATTTTCAACATGTTTATAGTTTTTCTAGTAACAATAAGCTTAGTATCTTGAGGTGAAAAGATTGGATTTCCTAGTGCTTAAAGCTCTGGCTATGATATTAGCCAAGCCATGGACCCCTATGGACTCAAACTTACCACAATCAAAAGTAAGGTATTGTTTTGATGATATTAGGGACGAATTCTTATTTGTATTTATTAAGTTACCATAGCATGTCCCATTTATATGAAATCAACTATATTAAAGAATATAATCAAATCGAGGTGAGATAAAATGAGCCATGCGCATTGATTGCATGGCTTTAATTTTAACAAATAATTGAACACATAAATTCAATAACCTTAAAGAAGGTAATAGATAATTTTCTCTAATATCTAATATCCCATTGAAAACCCTTATAAGTTATATTATAATTTAGAAAATAGAAGGTGGTGTTTATGAAGAAATTGTTAAGAATTTTTATGATTGTTCTTTTAGGTTTTGTTCTTCTCTCTTGTGGTCAAAAAGTCAATATACCAGATATTGAGTCATCAGGATATGATATTTCTCCAGCTATCAATCCTTTAAATGCTTCTTTAGATGATCATACAAAGCAAATTGATACAGAAGAAGTTATGGATGAGTTTGAAAATTACATGTCATCTTATCCGATAATGACGAACGCAAATGAAATTTTTAATCTAAATCACATGTTTATGCTGACCGTAGGTGTTGCACAAGAGGAATACGTAGAGGCAATAAGACTAGAATTTGTGATTGTTTTTGCAGATTTAGATATGAATCAAGCTATATATGAAGATGCCGAAATGATGTTTCTCCAAATGAGACAAGATATTGATAATGAGACAGATTATCCTGTAGCTTTAACTTTATCTTATTCTTTTAATGATGGTGATAAAGCGACTTTTAATGCGGTGACAGATGTTAATAAGAAACTAAATGGATTTGCCAAGCAAATTTATTTAAGGAATAGCGATTTAGAATCAAGTCAATATGATTCAACTTTTTTAGATAATTTGTTGACTGAGGGATATGCCGAATATTATCAAAAACAGGTTTTGATTCTTATGACTTTTTCTGATGGTAATTTCTTTATTAAGTATCAACCAAGGGATAAAACATATTCTATATATAGTGAAAAAAACATTTCCGCTGAAGACTTCATGGCTGACTATATTGAGGGTTATGATAAGGTGGCCTGGGATAATTAAAATATTAAACAAATAAAAACTATCTAGTTTTTATTACATTTCATTTAAAAAAGTCATTCAAGTATTTTGAATGACTTTTTGCATGTAATAATGTTAATTTAATATAAGACCTTTTTTCTTGTCTTTAACAAATTGTATAATCAGTGAAACAATGATTGATTTAAAAGGCGGTAAAACTTCTATACCACCCAGCAATAAAGTAGCTGCATCAATAAAACCTTCCATGACTGCCCAAAATACACGTTGTAATTTGAGTGAGTGAAGTTTTCCTCCACTTGTTAAATTATTAACAACTAGTGAACTAGAGTCACTTGATGTTACAAAGAATAAAACAATAGCAATCAATGCATCGACACTTAATATGGTAATAACAATTGGATTTGATGTAATGTTTTCTAACATCACAAATGGCAGTGGTCATAATATTGTTGGCAGTATCATTTAAGTATAGCCCTGAAGATCCTAAAAACGTCATAACAAAGGTAATGATGATTGTAGGAACAACTATGACACCAAAGATGATTTCTTTAATGGTAGCCCTTTTGATATTTGTGCGATAAACAATCCAACTAAAGGGACTAGTTCATAAACCAGATTCCTTTTATAGTTTTTTTATAACTAATTATCAAACTACAACTATAGAATATGAAATAAAAAAGGAAAATATTTAATAATGTTTCTGCTGCGATATATAAAACAAAAACTAGTTAATAATGTTTTCGTTGTATTTTGTACCTTTGTGTGATATGCTTAATTTAGAGGTGATTGTAAATGTATTTAAGAGAGAAATATTTAAAACAAATTGAGCC
>CAYWUZ010000049.1:0-7065 GCA_964461565.1 uncultured Candidatus Izemoplasmatales bacterium
ATCAATCGTCATATTATAGATTTGAGATAATCCGTAGATGACATCAAGTCTTGGTAATCTAGTTCCTGTCTCATAGCTTTTAAGAGTTGCTTCACTAATACTTAGTAGATTAGCAACAAATTTTAAAGACATTCCATGATATAACCTTTGATCCTTTATTGACTTACCAATTTCTTTTTTATCAATCGATTTAATTTTTGGTTTATGTTTTGGAAAGCAAATTTGACTCCAGTTTCTCATGATTTCATCGATATTATTAAATGTTTTGATGTTGTATTTAAAACTCTTATTATTAATCAATGATTCTTCCAATAATAGATTTTGTTCGTCAGAAAGCGAACATTTTAATACTTCATACTGTTGCAGGATTTCTTTTGTTTCTTTATATGATTTGATGTTTTTAATACGATAACTCGTACTTTCTATACTATCATATACCTTGATGACAGACTTCGCTCGTCTTAAATAATGTCTACACCAATTCCAAAAATCAGTTTCATTGTTTCTAAAGTGCATTTATTTAGTTCTCTTTAAAGATCCTTATAGCGTTATTTTCAATTGAAAATCTATGCAACATTTCATCAAGTGTAGCTATTGTAGAATACTTATACTTATGGTGGGTAACTATCTCTTTGAAAATTTCATCAGTATAGGATTTTACTCCAGATTCTTTTTCTTCATTATACCTATTATAATCTATGTCCTTAATTGCAGTTACTTTTTCAATTAACTCTAGTGCAGTAATCAGACTAACTACTTCATCATAAAAATAGGTATCGAATCTAATTAGATGATATTTTCCGATTGATTTATTGTTTGAAATTATCTTATTCGTATAGATCTCAACACAATCAACATCTTGATCTCCAATATCAAAATAATTATACAATGCTTTACCAATCATCATTCCACTAAAATAATCAACGTAATAATCCTTGATAGCTTTGTCAAGATCAAACTCTTCATCAGAATTGACGATATATACTCCTTTTGAAATACTAGAAACAATTTGTTCATCTTCTAATCTGTTTAATATTTTCAGTAAAGTTTTATATGGAATTAGAGAGAACCGATGATTTTGTTCATATTGTACATCAAATATGTGTCCTTGATTTTGCTTGCAGAACTCTCTTAATGTTTTCGTATAATTCATTATTTCACCTTCTTTAATATAAATTATATCATTTTATGTCGACATTTTACATATTTTACTCGACATTGTCGACTTTTTTCTAATTTATTGAATATTCGTAAAACATCCTTATAGAGCGAAAATTATAAAAAAGACATCTTGTATTGGATACAAAATGTCGACTTTTAAATTATGGTGGAGACGATGGGGCTCGAACCCACGACCTTATGGCTGCCAGCCATACGCTCTCCCAGCTGAGCTACGCCCCCTTCAAACTAGCATTTAAAAACTTATATTTTACTAAAAAACTAATCATAATTAAATTACAAGTAAATTCGACTTAAGATAATAAACTAATAACTAAAGCAGTTATACTGAATACAAGATAAGTTATATGGGCATAAAAATACATAATCATGTTGTTGTATTTTAATTTTACAAGGAATACTACAAATGGAATCGTCAAAATTAATGCTACTACTAGAAAAAATATAGCCGCAAGAAACATTCCAAGTGCTGCCCACCCATCATTTGAAACTTGATTATTAATTATAAACTGAAACGTAATTGTTGCTACTACAACAGATAATATTATACTAATAATACCAAGAACTTCAGATGCTTTTTTCATAGATTTTCTCCTGTGAATTATGATTTATAAACCTATTATATCAAACATCTTAAAAATTCAATTTCTTTTGACTTAGAAGAATAGATGAGACAAAGTCATCTATTGAGTTTCATTTATTTTTAACAACATTTTTAATTGATTCAAAAACCAAATCATAGTTATCTTCTAAATCAATAATTATTGACTTTATGTTTAGTTCATTTAATAATTTCAATTCTAGTTGCTTTCTATCCTTCAAAAATCTTAAAAAACCATCATAACCTAGATAGTTTAATTCTTCAGAAAATGGCTGTTCTTGAACGTATTCAAGTACATTATCAATCCAATCTTTATAAAGAAGTGGATTAATGGTTTTCCTTTCGTTAATAATATGATCAAGCGTAGATTTAACATTAACTTGATTAATATAAATAATCTTAATTCTTTGAGGATATAAAGCCTCAATTAATTTATTATAGTAATCTAGAATTTGTTCAAGTGATGCATTATATTTTAAAATAAGTTCATTGATATGATTTTGTAAAAAGACACATTCAAAGATATAAGTCATATCTGGGTCTAAATCAATGATAAATTGACTGTATATTTCTAAATGCTTATTTAAAAAAGTATCTAGAGAGTTCGTTTTAAAAATTTCATATTCTCCAAAAACATCATAAAAATCCTTATATGATTCTTTTAATTCTATTTGTGTGTATGCAGTTATATAATCATCCTTGACTATTTTAGTATGTTTAATAATATCATCTTTGATTTCACAATAGTGATTACAGTAATAATCGAATGTATCTTTATCCATAATTGAACACCAAGCCAAATCAATTGGATGTAAATCACCTTCTGAAAAACGTTTTACTTTAATTCCTATGGATAGTAAATGTTCTTCTAACTTTTTAGAAAATGTCGTTTTTCCACTTCCAGGCAAACCTTCTATCACATATATATTAGACATATACTACCTCAAATATAATTTTAATATTTGTTCATCATCATCCATAATACCAGTATCTGTAAAACCATACTTCATATAGAATTGATATGGTTGATCTCCTTGCATATCGCAAGAAGTATATAATGTTTTAATATTATTTTTGTAACATTTTTCCTTTATCATATCTAAAACTGTTGATCCATAACCTTTGTTTTGATAATCTCGTGCAATCATGAATCTCCATAGAAAATAGGCTGGTAGATCTTCTTTAGGTATATCATCATCCCATAAAGCCAACATTATAAAACCTATGGGTTTGTCTCCTAAATAGATAGCTCTAGGCCACGCTCTTTTCTTATTCACGTAAGCTTGTGCTAATGACACCATATTAGGTGCAACACATTTTTTTTGTTCATCAGATAATGAATCTGATAATTTAGTGATTTCATCAAAGTTTTTTTCAGTGACTAATTTCAATTTTAAGTTTTTCATTATCATACCTCAACTTCTTATTCCTCGTCTATTAGAAGAATTTATCTCATTTAAATTTATCGTACTATAGTAAAGGATATCTGTCAATATAATAGAATATATCTACAGTGATAAATACAAATTTTTAAAAAAAAATCGTTTCATATAAGAAACGATTACTAAATCAATTATGGTGGAGGATATCGGATTCGAACCGATGACCCCCTGATTAAGAGTCAGGTGCTCTACCAGCTAAGCTAATCCTCCAACAACGTATATTAAACACTAAAAAAATTGTAACATAAATACCAACAAAATACAATTAATCTATATGAATTATAAAAGATTTATGATTAATATCTAATCTTCAGACTTTTGAATTTTTATTAGTTCTTTTTCCCAATATGATTGTCTTATCTTAAGAACTTTCTTTGTAAAGAAATGATATTTTAGAATTCGAACAAGCGCAACCGAAAAGAATAGTCCGCATGATATCAATATTGCATACCAGTAAGGATTATCAAGATTTCTTTCTTGATTAATAAAAAAAGTAGTAAAAAACTGGAACAATGCGTATACAAGCAACCATGGAAAGAAACCTGTTTGTATGCACACATACCTATCATATTTTTTGATTAATTTATTATAGGCGACTTCATTCTCATATCGATTTAAGTATTCATTTTCTTTTTTTAAAAGTATAGCTTCAAAAGTCATAAAAAAAAATCCTTCTTAGAATATTTCGTCTTGTTATTATATTCTATAACAATAGTGGATATTATTCAACTTGTGATATTGGAATATAAGAAATAATTATAATTATATCGATTTTCCTTTTATAACATTAGTCTTTGTATCCTGATATTGATGGTATTTATTATAAAAACGATGATGGATATCATCATCTACAGCTTCTAATTGCACTCTAAAGGCACCTAAGTTTTTGGCTTGTTCTTCAAAAGCTAATAAAAGTTTTGAGCCATAACCATGTGATTGGTATTTCTTACCTATAAAAATCTCATTTAAATGCATAATAATACCATCATCAAACTGCGATAAACAACCAACACAAAAACCAATTATTTTTGTGTTGTCATACATGCCTAAACCAAAATAATCAAATCGATCAGTTAATTGTCTTAAACGTCTAATAACTGCATCATTATTCCAATGATCCCCTTCATAATTATTAAAGTATTCTAGATAATCATTAGCAATTTCTTTAATATCAGCAAAAGTTATTTCTTTTATAATCATCATACACCTCTATTTTATAATTCATATATCCAGTTTTATTATTATCAAATCTTTAAGGTTATCTATTACCAAAAAGGTTCTAATTTAACATCAATATGATGGGTAATATCATTGATCATAACACTATCTTCATCCATATTAAATGTATAACCCTTCTTGTCTTTATGTAAGTACCCTTTATATGGTGTCACTTTTACATAACAAACACTATCAATCTTTTCGTTATTAACTTCTTTGTACCATTGATTAAAAACATTTAAAAAAACGTCACGAATAGATTGATTATTTTTATCTAGTGGATGCCCGACTATAATAGCCTTTGACCAAAAACGATTATGTCCCCCATCAGAAATCATGACATATTCATTATTTTGAATTTCTTTAACATAGTTACAATTCAAATCAGTCACAATCCAAAATGAACCTTCATAATAAAAACTATCCACACATCTAACAGAAGGAACATTGTCCTTTGCAGTAGCAATCAAAAGAACATTATCGCTATAATATCTTTCATTTAAAATATCTAAAATCCCACTGTTTTTAATACTCGTTTTTGTCATTTTTATTTACCTTTCTGAATTAAAATCAACTCAAATTTCCCACAATTCAATAAAAATTCATTGTTTGCATACTAATCTCAATCAATCAGTTTGATATCATTTAATATGATATCATTTTTTCATTGTTTTATAAATATAATTATCATGTTTTAAACATAAGGTCTTTAAATTGACATATACATTTTATAATTTCATTAAAGAGTTTAAAATGCCCATCTAATACTTTATGTAATAAAAATATTTCAATTTTAGTTTTATTTTTGAAACAAAATAATGTATTTGCTTTCTTATTTCATTTTTTATTGTTTTTTTGAAATAAGAATGATAAAATATAGATGTTATTTCAATTTTGGAGGTGTATTATGAAAAGACAAGGAGAATTTGTAAATAACCTAAGTGGTGAATTGAGTTATAAATCATTTAAACCATCTGACTTACCACCATATCCTAATATTGTGATTGATGAAGACATGTTAAGTCTTATTTCAGATGCGAGCCGTATATTAGGAAAACTGGAACAGAAATCTAATGAGATACCAAACAAAGAATTATACATATCGATGTATATTAGAAAAGAAGCATTACTATCAAGTCAAATCGAAGGAACACAGGCTACTCTAGATGATATTTTTGATCCAAATATCGAATCAAATGTAAATTTAGAAGTTACTGATGTAATAAACTATATAAAAGCATCTATGTACTCAAATGAATTAATTCATACATTGCCTTTATCTAGTAGATTCCTAAGGAATGTACATGCGGTGCTATTAGATGGTGTAAGAGGAGAAGATAAGAATCCAGGTGAGTTTCGAAAAACACAAAACTGGATAGGCCCACAAGGTGGTTCGCTTAAGAATGCCAAGTTCATACCGCCTAATGTATCTGACATGAATGATGCTATGTCAAAGTTAGAAAATTATATTCATTACGACGAATCTAATCATCTTATAAAAATCGCTTTAGCTCACTATCAATTTGAAACGATTCACCCCTTCTTAGATGGTAATGGCAGAATCGGAAGACTGCTTATTGGATTGATGTTAAAAGAATATAAACTTCTAAAAGCTGACATTTTATACATTTCTTATTACTTCAAAAGAAATAGAATTGAATATTATGATCGATTGATGGACGTAAGATTAAAAGGGCATTACGAACAATGGATTAAGTTCTTCTTTAAGGGAATCATTGAAGCAGGTAATAATTCCTTAGAATGTATCAATCTGTTAGTTTCATTAAATGAAAAAAATGCTAAATTAATTGACGATAAGGTTTCAAGTTCTAAAAAAACTATCTTAGAGGTATTTAGATATATTCAATCAAATCCTATTATTAACATCACTGAAACATCTAATAAGATTGGAAAAGCATATAATACCACTGCTACATCAATTAAAAAACTGCAGGACCTTGGAATTCTAACAATCGCAAATGAACAAGCTAGAAATAAAGTTTATATCTATGAAAAATATCTAGCTATATTAAGAGAAGGTACTGAACTAAATAAGTAAAGATCGTATAAAGTTAAGTGATTGATTATTATCAAAAAAAAGTGGGAGCTCATGTCCCACTTTTTTTTGGTACTGCATATCAAAGCGATTTAGAGCATCGCTTTTTATTTTGTGTCTAGATAGAATCCGATAGGGTTCATGCAAATTCACTAGTACAAATCCAATCCAAAAAAAACAGTTTTTTTTAATTTCACAAGTAAAATAAAGATCAAAACTGATGAATAATCACCAATTTTATCCAATTATAATAAAAAAGTTGCTTTGCTTTTAAACGGCTAAAACGTACTAACTAAACCATTAAAAAGGTATAAAGCAACTTGGTATATTTAACCTGTGTCTTTATGACGGAGTTTTACCCGATTTTGATGTATACATTACGGAGTTTTACCCCAAAATATTGTGTGTTGCTTGTTCCGTTAATTATCTTCTCCCATTTGCCACTGACCATTAAGTTTCAATTTCATCAATCTAAGGTAATATTCGTTGGGTCTAGAAATAGTATATATGTAGCTTTTAGTAATATCATATTCGCTGATTGCAGCTAAGTTATATAATCCTGATATATA
>CAYWUZ010000050.1:0-6867 GCA_964461565.1 uncultured Candidatus Izemoplasmatales bacterium
ACTATAATTAAATGTTGTTTTATAAACAAGTACCTTTAAGTTCAATAAAACAAAGACAAGCAAAAGAGATAAAGATGAGTATATCAGTAAAGAATCAATATAATCACCGAATAGTTCAGAAATCATAAGTATAAAAATATGTAATAAAATAGGGAAACCAACAATCAATACACTAAAGATATATATTAATATATCACTAATAATAAGGATTCTTTTTAGAAATTTAAATAATAATTTTTGTGTGGCGAAAATAAAAATAAAAAGAAGTAAGTAATATAATGCAAGCAACACAATGTACTGAATGATAAAATGAAAATTTGTGAATATAGCTGCGTATAAAAACAAAGGGAATGAAAATGGAATCAACCAATTTAAAAATCCATAGTTAACTCTTCTCAATGTAATTTGTTTTAAAAGTTCATTTCTATTTTCAGATAACATCCTAAAGTAATGATCATGTTCTACTTCTTTTAATGACTGCCTATTATACGACAAGGATACAAGCGCAATAAAAAAACCAAAAAATGCAAAGATAGAATAACCAATCATATGCAAAGAATCGTAATTTAAATCTATTGAAAGAATGATAGATAAATAAATTAAAGAAAAAACTAAGAATTTAACAATTCTAATTAAGTTATCTATCATTTTATAATTATCTTCCCTATAATGAAATAAAATAAGGGTTTTAAGTTTTGATGAGAAAGACTGTAATATAAAACTATTTCGTATTTTACTTCTATTCTTATAGTAAAAGAATAAATCAAAATTTGGCATACTTACCTCCATTCAATGTTTGTTTATTCCAAGTTCAAATTATAAATAAGGAAAGAAATTAATATATTATTATTTCATAATTAGCAAAAACAATAAAAAAATTATTTTTACTTAAGTATTAATACTATTTTAACCTTTATCCAAGTAAAAATAAACCCTACTACATAAAATAATTTCATTCAAAAAAAGAGATACACTCTCTTTATAATACTCGATCTACTGTTCATTAAACATCATTAATTAATAAGCATAAAAAAAGGCTCTTCATCTGAAGAACCAGTTCTATGAATACAGAGTTATATAATATGTTAAAAACAAAAAATATTTGAAACTATAAATCAATTTCTAATAAAATCGGTGTATGATCTTGCCTTTCACCAGAATCTAACATTTCTGATTTACGAACTTTTTCAGCTATTCGATTACTAACTAACCAATAATCAATTCTCCAGCCTGAGTTGTTAATTTTACTTGTTCTAACCCTTTGAGCCCACCATGAATACTGACCTTCTACATCGCCATGAATATATCTGAAAGTATCTGTAAAACCTTTACTCAATAGATTAGTGAATCCTTGACGTTCTTCGTCTGTAAAACCAGCAGATTGTCGATTACTTTCAGGATGAGCTAAGTCAATTTCATTATGGGCAACATTATAATCACCAGTTGCTAATACAGGTTTTACTTTATCTAAATCCGCAAGATAACTAGCGTATAGTTCGTCCCAAACTTGTCTTTCTTTTAATCTTCTTAATTCATCTCCAGCATTTGGTGTATATACTTGAGTTAAATAGAAATCACCAAAATCCAAAGTAATAATTCGCCCTTCAAGATCCATGGTATCTGGTGCTTCAATATTTGGGTAAGTGACTTCAGGTGAATATTTTTCTTTATATAAAAACATTGTTCCCGCATAACTTTTTCTAGCTGGTTCTTGAGATGATCTCCAAACATATGAATACCCTTCAAAATATTTAGATAAATGTTCAATATGTTCCTTACTTGGGCCTTTACCAGGCAATTTAGTCTCTTGTAAAGCGATAACATCCGCATCCTCTTTAATGATTGTATCTATGACTTTTCTTGATAGTATAGCCCTATTAGAATCGCTTGTTAATGTTGCATTTAATGAATCGATATTCCACGATATTAATTTCATAATAATCCTCCTCATAAATTGATATCAATAAAAAAATGATAAAAAGTACAATTATACTTTTTCTTTCACTGACTATTATAGCATTATCATCCAATAAATTAAACTTACTTACTTAATAATCTTAGTCAGGAAATGCTTATATTTAATAAAATTTAAGATAATTAATCTATATTACCATATGCTATCACTTCACAAAGAATATTCTTTCTATATCCTTTTGAAATATTCCTTAATTACATTAAATTATATAGTGAGATTCATTACATAAATTCAACTGTTTTTTCCTCAATAGTTTAACCAGATAATCAAATAAAATTTAATATACAAAACCCATTTTCTAGATACTTTTCTTCGATTGTGATACAATACCATTGGTAACTATTGGGAGGTATAATATGTTCAAGAATGTTAAAGAATTTATCTATATTAATTTAGGCGTGGTTATGGTAGCCGCTGGTTTATATTTCTTTTTAATCCCAAGTGATTTAGCGACAGGTGGCGCTTCAGGATTAGCCATTGTTATTAATCATTTCACGACGGCACTTCCAATCAGTATTTTGCTTTTAATCATTAATATCGTTTTATTTATTTGTGGTTTTATAATTATTGGTAAAGCCTTTGGTTTTAAAACTATTTACGCGAGTATACTATTATCTGTAGTCATGTTTATCTTCGAAAGATTCATCGTTTTAGAATCTGCCTTGTCTATTGATTTATTACTTAATTTAATATTTGGTATTATTATATCAGGTATCGGTTTAGGGATTGTTTTCAATCAAGATGCTTCTACAGGAGGCACTGATATTCTCGCCAAGATTATCACTAAATTTACGCATTTACCATTAGGAAGAGCTATATTTCTTGCGGATTTATTGATTGTTGTATCTGCTGGTTTTGCTTTTGGCATTACAAAATCAATGTATGCAATGTTGGGTGTATTAATGAATGGTTTTGTAGTAGACTATATCATAGATGGATTGAATGTAAAAAAAGAGATTACGATTATTAGCGATAACAATCAAGTATATAAACAATATATTATTGACACCTTAAATCGTGGGTTTACTGTTTATTATGGTAAAGGTGGCTATTCTAATGAGGAAAAAGAAATTTTAGTTGTGGTTACATCTAAAAGAGAATATATTAAACTAAGAAACTTTATTTATGAAACAGATCCTAATGTATTTTTAACTGTAAACACAACCCACGAGGTTTATGGGGAAGGTTTTACTAGATAACAAATAATGAAGTTAGTCTAATCTGATAGTTTTATATTAGAATGGGTATGATTCCAATAATTAGTATTGAATAGACTCTGTAAAGTACAATTCAGATTCAACTGAATACTTTATCTTATTAGATTAATTAGATCATCATTGTCAAAAAAAACCTTTATACATTTATCTTCATTACAAACTTATGTAAGCGACAGAATAATACAAAAAGAGATTCTTCAATCGAAGAATCTTTTATGTTTTCTAAAGAGATTTAATTATTTTATGATTACTAGATTGTTAAATTACAAAATCTCCATCTTTAAATATGACAACTTTAGTTCCATCGTCTTGGGTTCCTTCAACTTGCATGTCTTTACTACCGAACATAAAACCCAGTAATATCATCATGAAAAAAAGATAGAAACACTGGGTTGTCATCTATTGTCTTAAAAATTTCAAGCATCTCTTTTTCTAAAGTGTCAGCCTCATCTTTTGGCCATAAAGCCTTTCTAAGTTTTAGCCAGTTTGGTAAATCCTTTTGATTTAGTTTTCTCACTGTAGTCATTCAATCATCACCCTATCGACTATTTCTTTTTTAAATTCGATTCATTACCATTAATTTCAAAGAGATAGGCGATAGCTAAAGCATTCTCATAGACTCCTAAAACATTTTCAATCTTTTGGTAATTTTCACCAACAGCATCTTTTATGACACTATTCCAAAACTTTATCGAAACAGGGTTTTTAGGGTGAACCGTTAATTCCCATTTGCCAACATGAAGTTGTAGGACTATTTTTGCGGCCATTTTTCCAATCCCCTGCTTACGATACTTTTTCATTACAAAGAACTCAGCCATAAACAAGGTGTCATTACCTTTTGAGATATAGCAATGCCCACATACCATAACTAACCCTGCTAATTTTCCATTGACTTTGATAAAGTATGCATAACGCTTCGGCTCTGTCCAATAATAATCAAGATAGGAATACCCGTAAAGTCCAAGCGCATTCACATCAGTATTTTCATACTCAGAAAAATCATATTGATATAACTCAATTAAATGGGATAATATCATTTTTTCTTCTTCTAAAACAGCTACCACTTCAACAGTCATTATCATTACCTCGCTTTAATCAAAAATTTATTTATTTGACTTACTTTAAAATGCAAATCATTATTTAAATTTGGTTTGGTTCAAGACCTATAATCAAATTCGTCACTTCTTTAATAATTCAAGCAAACCCGCAACTTCATTCGTTTTAGTATAAGAAATCCTATAAAAATTCTTTAATTTACTTTTTTTATATATATCTAGTATTGGATAATATTCTTCATCATCCCAAATAGAATTATACTTCTCTTGTAGTTTATTCATGTCTTCTCTATTCAATGTTGATACGTCGCCAATGATAATCCTTCCTTGACTACTAAGGTTTTTATGAATTTTTAGAAGAAAATCTATTTGAGCTTGATATTCAAGGTGATGAATCGAGTAATTAAATATGATGAAATCATACTGATCATTTAATTTCGTTATAGAGTTTTGGAAAGTATCACATATGAATGTTGCATTAGGCATTTCCTTTTTGGCTAAATCTATCATCTTATCTGATAAATCCACACCTGTTACTCTATATCCTAAATCATATAAAGGACTCGTAATTTCTCCGGTCCCCACACCCATATCTAGAATATTTGCAAATGACTTTTTTGTAATAATATCAATAATTTGATATTTAACCTTAGAGTATCCAGCAAATGGATATGTATCTTCTTGTTCTGATTTAATCACACTCTCATTATAGTTGCTCGACCAGCTATCAAACAATTCTTTTCTTATTTGATCCTCCACATGTAGCACAAATTTAGTATTAACATCATCTTTATCTTCTTCACTAAACCCAATTTTATAATGAAAGTTTAATGACTTTAGATTATGATTTCTAACAATGGAATAGATGGTTTCAATATTGTCTCTTTTTAACTCATAAAAAACAATATTAAGTAACCTACTAGCATAACCTTTATGATAATAGTCTCTATGTGTTTCCAATCCTTCGAGATAATATAGGTCTTCAATAAGCACTATTCTACAAACAGATACAATCGTTCCATCATCATCTCGCAAGATATAATAAGCATAAAAGCTTTGATTGTTTCCACAACTTTTTAAATAATCAATATAAGCCTTTTTAATACCCGCTCTAATACTTTTTATGTTGGGATCTGATAAATCATATCCTCTATCTTCTTCAAGTCCATGATTAAGAACATCGAACCACTGTTCGATATCTATTTGAGATAGATTATTAATTTTGGGTTTTTTCCAAATTTCAAACATAAAGCCACCTCTTCTTATAAATTATACCATCTAATATATAATATTGAAGTTGAAAAATTAGAAGGGTGGTAAATAAATGATTTACACAATAAGTCAAAAAAGAGTATCATGAAAAACTACAAGAAGGTAGAAAGTCCATCTGAACTATACAAATATACAACTCCATTTTTTCATATACAATTATACAATTTTTGAAAATTCTATTGATATAATAAATTGATTTCTATCATAGATTGTCCATATAAATCATTTAATTAGTTAATACAGTATAAATATGATAATGACAGCTTAATTAAGATAAAACAAAACCGTCAAAATTGACCGCTTTGTTTTTATTATAAAAAGGATAGGTTAAATTTTAGTGTTCACATAACTGTTTTTAATCGTTCTGTGGAAGTCTATCAAATCTCGGAACTTTCTCTAGTTCATTATCCCAATCTGCTCTATTATTATAATAGATATGCGCTTTAGGCCTTATATTTATATCGCTATCGATACTCCCAGCTGGAACAACTAACAACTTTCCATCCATCTGTAAATTAGGCAAAGCAGATCCGCAATTAGTGCAAAAACTTTTAATATGTCCTTCTGAGCGAAAATTAAAAGTCTTTGATTTTTCTTGACCGGTTAGCCACTTTAACTGAGCTGTAGTTGAAAACAGATTAGCTGCATGGGCTGAGCCTGTGTCTTTGCGACATCGTTCACAATGACAAAGATAAAAATCTTCAAAAACACCTTCCACTTCAAAAGTTACTTCACCACATAGACATGAACCTGAATATTTCATAATAATCACTCCCAAAAATAAATTATTCATTATTGGTTTAATCGAATTTTAAGCTGTACTTATAAATAAATCTTCATATATAAAATTATATCATTTATTAGGTAGACATAAAAGTAATAATCTTAACTAATTTCTTTACTCATATATCACCATATAGTCAGTAAATCTAGATTGCCTCGACTTCATTTTTATTTAAAAAACCATTAAATTCTTAATCCACTTAAATTCCAGAAAGACAAATTGGAATAACTAAAAAAATTATTAGATTTTTTAGTTCATTCTAGCATATTTTAATCAATTTTCGAGTATAAGTTTATATATCTCCCTTCATGAAAGAGTAAGGTTGTTATACTATAACTCCAAATTTTGAAAGCAACTTCATCTTCTAATGTCTTATCAGTATGGACTTTATCACTGTTTTTGATAACCTCTTTACTAACTTTACTATAAATGATACTAAAAGTTCATATTATTTATCTAGTTTAGATAGCAACTCTGGTATATTTACTGTAGCTATGTCATAAATGATGTTTAGTCTAATACCTTCGTATTCATGTGATATCATATTTCTTAAGCCAATAATGC
>CAYWUZ010000051.1:0-5336 GCA_964461565.1 uncultured Candidatus Izemoplasmatales bacterium
AAAGAATGAGACATCAATTGATATCTCATTCTTTTTTCTTATAAATTTTATATATTTAGGTTCAATAGTTTTCATTATAGACTCATTAACTATATATTAAATGTTTAATAATGCTTATTCTTTTAAATAATTACTTCTTAAAATAGCTTTAGAAAGTTCATAGAAAGATTTCGCTCTAATGTAAATGGGTTCAATTGCTGAAGTTGGTTCTTCAGATAAGTAGAAATGGTTGATACCATCATATATAGAATAATCTTTATATAGAACAAATGATGTTGTGTTTCCGAATATATCATTTCCAGTATAAAATGTATAATCACCTTCAAGATTAAACAAATTTATTATCGTTGGTAATAGATCAAAAGAAGTCGTTAGTTTTGTAATATTCATTGGTGTTATATCTTTTGTATAAATATAAAGAGGCGCTTGATGCTTTTGATATTCAGAGTCAATGTTTTTATAACTTTCATAATCATCTTGATTTAATGTATAGGGATAATGATCTGTTGTTAAAATAATTACAGTATCATCTAGTTTATTGGTTGCTTCTAAATAGTCAAGCATATCACCAACCATTAAATCAAATTCGATTTGAGTTGCTATATAATATTTCATTGCTTCTGATATAGTATCTCCGTAATAATCATTTACTTTAGAGTAATGTGCTTCACCTGCAAGATTTGATTCTGTAAAGGGTGAATGACCTGATAAGGTCAGTACAAAACTAAAGAATGATGTTTCATTAGGAATCATGATTTCCTTTGCTTTATCAAAAAAGATATGGTCATAGCGAATATCAGTTTCTGAAAGATTGAGTTCATGTTGGCCATAGAAACGATCATAGCCTAAACCTTTATATACAAGATCTCTTGTATAAAAATCTTTATAATTATTATGAAATGCTTGAGTGCTATAACCCTCATTATTAAAACGATTTGCTAAAGAAGTCGTATAAGAATTTGTGTTATAGACGTAGCAAGTTGGCCCATCTTCAATTGAAGGAATTAAACTGGTATTCATTATGATTTCTGCATCACAAGTAGTTCTTGGATAAACGGGTGCGTAATGATTTGTAAAGTTCCAACCTTCAGTCTGTAGTTTATATAAGTTTGGTGTTAAGGTTTCATTAACAGCTAATGAATCAAAACTTTCACCAACGATATATATGAGGTTTTTACCTTCAAAAATACCAGTGTAATCATTCGTTTCTCTTATGGCTTGATGAGAAGTTATATAGGCATCAATGTAATCGATATCCTTTTGAAATGATAGATTCGGTATAATTGATTTAATAAAATCACGAAAAAAGAGATTGGTACTTCCATATGTACTCATAAATGCTGGTTTTGAATAGACAGAAGTGTAAAGATAATGATCACTTGTATGAAGACGGGCTTCTTTAACAGGGTATTGAGCATTAATATTTACCAAAGCAAGTAGTAACATACTAAATAATAGACCTTTCTTAAATGAGATATTAGGAGAAGGAATATTTGGTAATTTATAAATAACAATACTCATCGTTAAAAGAACGACGATAGAAAGTCCGTGAAACCAAGAAAATTGAATCATACTTTCAGATGATTCTATACCTTCTTGCAATGTTCCAAGTTCTTTAAAACTAAATAGATCATTGAAAATAGAATAATATCCATCTTGTACCATAAGATAAATGACTACAATGATAAACAAAGAAAAATGAATGATTAATTGTGTTTTTTTACTGAGATGCATTGTTATTAAAAAAATAATGGAAAAGATTAACAATGTACTTATAAGATATAAACGATCAAACAAAAAGTTATTTTTCATCATGAAAACAATATCTAAAAGGATAATTGCAAAAGCTATTATCAGGCTTTTTGAAAATGGACGAACTCTATTGATAAATGATTTTAAGGGAAATACAAGGATATAAATGATTAAAGACAAAGAGCCAGTTAATATTGTATATATAATGATTGATTCTACTGTATCGTTTGTCCCATCTTTTAAAAAGAATGCAAGTCTAATCACAAGTAATGCTACTAATAAACTGAGGCAGATTAATATTTTGTATGGTTTTTTCATTTTATTCCCCTTAAATTTTTTGTTAGTTATATTATGCCACAAATTATCATCTCAATCAATCGAAATGAAGACATTCTGATTTGAAAACTATAATTAGAATACATTCAGGTTTTAGTAAAGTGTAACAATCATTTCTTTTAGATATCAATTCATTTTTCAATAATCAAAATTAGTGGTTGGAACTTTTTTCTATTTGATATACTAGGTGATATAACTTAGCTGAAGACACATTCTTTTCTTTATAACTTTATACTTTCAATTAAAATTGTTATACTATATTTAAGCATAAAGGTTGGGAAGTGATGATATGGCTTTAAGAAGAAATGCTTTATTAGAAGAACTATATAGTTTAAGAGATGACTTAAGAATAAGACTTCAAGCAGAAGGCGAAGATAGATTAGTTTGTAACGATGATGCTTTGAATGATATAGCTAAGATTAAGCCAACACGTTTAAGTGATTTTTTAGCAATTTCAGGATTAGATGGTAATTTCTTAGAAAGTTATGCACATCTATTTTTAGATGTGATTCATTCACATTTAAAAGAAGATGTTAAACGCGTCAAGGTTTCTAAAGAAGCATCTCATGTATTAGATCGATATAAAGATCGTTTATCTGATATTTCTAAATCAAATCCTAATTTATATATGGGTCGAATTGAAAAACTAAGAAGTTTTGATTTATATGATGAAGAAAGAGTCAATGAACTCATTGATTTTATTTCCTTAAAACAGACAACATATAAATTTGATTCTAGCAATGAAATTGAATTTAACAACTTAACCACACTGTATCGATACATCAATAAAGATTATAAAGATTTAGGTACTTATCATTTATATTTAGCTTATCCATATGTTGAAGCTGTTTTTAAGAAAGATAATTTTCCGATTAAAGCACCACTGGCATTTATGCCAGTGACATTAGAAAGAATTAAGAAAACATATACACTTACATTTAATAAAGACAAAGATATTGTTTTAAATAGAGATTTAATTTTAACACTTTTAAAACTTGATAAAACTTTAACTGAACAGATAACACCTGAGTTAAATGATTTATCTTATAAAACAATTAAAGAAATCTTAATCCCTTTTTATAATCAATATGGTTTAAACTTAAAAACGGATAAACATCAAACGTTTATTCCTTTTAAGAATGAACTCAAAGATGAATTTATCAAACATAAAAACAATAAATTTCATTTAAAACCATATCTTACTTTTGGAAGATATCAATTATATTCTTCAATGATTCAAAAAGATATGGCTGATATCATAGAAACAAACACATATAATGAGTTGTTAGAAGGTTTAATCGATGAAGCCAATCTATATGACCAAGAAAAGCCTTTAGATATTCACATACCTTTAAAAGATGTTAATGAATCAGGTTTAATATATATTAATGATATTAACTTTTCTCAAGAAAAAGTCATAGAAATGGTTGATCAAGAGAAAAAAATGGTGATTTGGGGACCACCTGGTACAGGTAAGTCTCAAACCATCACTTCTTTAATCGCTCATCAAGTTTTAAGAGGTGAGAACGTTCTTGTAGTCAGTGAGAAGAAAGTTGCCTTAGACGTTATTTATCACCGTTTAGGCGATGCTTCTAAACATACTATGTTTATTGATGATGCATCGAATAAAGGCAGTTTTTACGATCAATTATCTAAGTTTATAGAACAAGGACCACCTTCAAGATACCATAACAATGATATCTATCGTTTAGAAGAAACAATTAAGGATTTAGATTTAACGTTTAACAAAGCATTAAATTTATTGTATAAGAAGAATGATCAATATAAACCCTTATATGAGTTCTATGAACGATATCTAAAAGATAAGGATATTATTGAATCATTAACACCTAAAAAAATCTATCATTTATTTGATGTTCATTTAAATCATCCTGATTTTAAAGACATCGAATTATTAGAAAGAACATTTGATAAAGATAAAAAATTAAATGATTTTTTGTTATATCATGATTTTGTAAATCACTATCGTTGGTTTACAAAATTAGAAACAAAAATATCTAGAAGTTCTATGATAGAGTTTCAAACATTTTTAACAGATTTAAAGAATTATTATGAATCATATGATTCAGCTTGGTTTTTTAAAAAACGTAAGCTTAAGAAAAGATTTTATTTGCGTCATTTGAATAATTTGACTTATTTAATCAATAAAAAAAGTCACCATAAAAAACTTTTAAAAGCTTTGATGAATGATCGTGATTTATCAGATTATTTAGCAAGTAATCTAAAAAGTTTAAATAAGATTAAAAGCAATTATGCGAAGTTATCATCATTTGATATAGAGTTTTTAGATTTACTACTCAAGGAAGAAGATTTAAGCATTATTAAAAAACAAGAAAAATTAAGATCTTATATATTTGATGCTTACTTTACTGGTTTCCTTGAAAACTTTAAAGCACACAATCAAAAGCATTTATTCATCCTTGAACAATATGAAAAGAAGATGTCTGAATTACAAGCAGTGATGGAAGAGAAAAGACATGTGGCGAAAGAATCATTTGAAATGAAATTATTCTCACATGCTTTAGACTTTGCGAATACAAAAAGAATTATGGATATAAAACGCATCCTAGAGAGTCAAAAACTTCCAAGTATCAAAGCTTTCTTTGATATGTTTCAAGTTGAATTATTCACTCATATAAAAGTGTGGTTATTAACACCTGAGGTGATTAGTTCAATATTACCTTTAAAGTTTAATTTATTTGACTTAGTCATCTTTGATGAAGCAAGCCAAATGTATGTAGAAAAAGGTATACCTGCTATATATAGAGCAAAGAAAGTTGTCATTGCAGGCGATCCTAAACAATTAAGACCTTCATCTTTAGGTATGGGTCGTGTGGTTGAAGAAGATCCTTTTGAAGAAGATGAAATTTTGAAAAATGTGACTTATGACGCTAAGAGTTTATTAGACCTAGCAAGATATCGTTATAAAGAAACATTGTTAAATTATCATTACCGTTCTCAGTACCAAGAATTAATAGAGTTTTCGAATCATGCTTTTTATGAAGGTAAATTGATTATTTCACCAAATGTTCATACACCAAAAGAACCTCCGATTACTTATGTATATGTTAAAGAAGGAACTTTTATTAAAAAACGCAATCTTGAAGAAGCAAAAGAAGTCATAAAGTTATTAAAGAAGGTCTTAAAAGATAAGACTAAAGAAGAGTCTGTTGGTATTATTACATTCAATAGTTCTCAAAGAGATTTGATTTTAAACTTAATCGACG
>CAYWUZ010000052.1:0-2232 GCA_964461565.1 uncultured Candidatus Izemoplasmatales bacterium
TGACTTTTAATCAAAGGGTCAGGCGTTCGAATCGCCTGCGGGTCACCATTTTTATGCGGGTATGGCGGAACTGGCAGACGCGCTAGACTTAGGATCTAGTTCTTTGGAGTGCAGGTTCGACTCCTGTTACCCGCACCAGCTTATCAATTAAGTTGCTAAGCAACGTTAAACAAACACCTTTATGAGGTGTTTTTTTTATCCTAAAATATAATTTTTAGAAATGTTAGTTTTTAACCATTTCCATGATATAATAATTTTATATGAAAAAAAGGGTTGGAGAAATTATGACGAAAAGAGGAAAAATGATGTATTTAGCTTTGCCAATTATTGCTGGGGTTGCCATTGCACTTCAAGCAGTTTTTAGTAATAAAGTGAGTCAATCTGCCGGTGTAATGCAAGCAGTGTTTTTAGTTCATGCATTTGGATTATTGTTAGCTTTATTAATTTTATTAATAGGAAAAGAGAATTTTTCTTTTATTAAAAATTTCAATATTTACGCAGTTTTAGCTGGTTCTTTAGGCGTTGTAATTATATTTTCCATATCAAAGAGTATAACCTTAAATGGCGTTTTTTCTACAGTTATGGTTTCTGTTTTAATTCAAATGACTGTTTCAAAAGTGATTGATCACTTTGGATTGTTTGGTGTACAACAAAATCCAATTAGCATAATGCATGTCATTGCCATATTATTTATGGTGACAGGTGTTATTATTTATCAAAGATCAAATTAGTTTATAAATTAATAAATTAAATGTAGACTCTATGACTAAGGAGTCTACATTTTTTTGTAATCTTAATAAATAAAAATAACCAAGTTTCCTTGGTTATAGTTTTTTATATAGATCTTTACCTAATTGTATTAAAGTTCTCATTTGATCTTTAAGTTCTATTAGTTTTTCTTCATTTAACTCTTTAACAGCTAAATTATCATATAAACGATCAATTGCAATATGGATTTCTTTATCAGTGCCGCTGATATAAATAGATTGATCAAATTTTTGAAGTAATGTTTGAAAAATTGATAAAACATTTGTTGGGATAGATTCGTTTTCTTTAACAAATATATCGTATCGATCACTTGATTCAATGTTAACTAAATCATTGTTTTTATAAGGTAATCTTCCTTTGGTTCTTATTTGAAAAGTTTGTTTGTTATCATTGTTAAGAACGAAGTAGATACCATTAAAAACAAGTTGATTAGATTTATGTAATTTTGAGTATGCATAAAAGCTATATAGATCAATACGGTTGTTTAGATAATAATAGGTTAAACGATATCTTACAACCTCAGAGTGTGCTTTTTTAAAAAGATGGCCTCTTTCAATAAAAGGATATAGGATTGGAAAACATTCATATTCATAATGAGTGAAATCATCTTCAAACGCTTGATCGATTATTTTCTTATAAAGAAACTCATACATTGGTCTTTCAGAGGTATATAGAAGTAATCCTAAAAACAATAATGCTATTGTAAAAAGTATGGAAGCAAAAATCCAAAATAGTATTCTTACAAATAAGGTTGCGTCATAATAAATAACTGTGGGAATGAAAGGCGCTCCAAACAAAAGAGTTAGAAATAATAATTTTACATAAAGTTTGCTTTTATACTCTTTATATTCTTTATTATAAGATTCAATCAGATTTTTCATGTTTATGCTCCTTGTGTATATCGTTTGGTTTTATATAATCTTTTTTGAATTTAGGAATAGGATCATATCCACCCCTAGAAAATGGGTTGCATCTAATGATTCTCCATAAAGATAAAATAGATGCATAGAAGAAATTGTAGTTTTTATATGCATCAATAGCATAATTTGAACAAGAAGGATGATATTTGCATGTAGGATTTTTATTAGAAGTACCTTCTTGATACTTTTTAATTAGTTTAATGACTAGTTTTTTCATAATTATCACCATCAATATTATATATGTATTTACGCTTATTTGCAACGAATGAGTTTTTGTATGTTATTCTTGATTAATATAGTCTTTATGACTTATAATGTATAGGTAAGATATTATAAGGAGGTAACAAGATGTTTAAGAAAAGCTTAGCTTTTATGATCTTTATAACAGCATTATTTGCTTTTATGAGTTGTAGTGAAGATTTAACAACAGCTATAACTGATGAAGTAACTACTGTGGAAATAACGACAGAGGCTCCAACAACAGTTGAACCTACTATAGAGGAACCAACGACCGAAGAGCCAACGACAATTGAACCTACTACAG
>CAYWUZ010000052.1:2332-5280 GCA_964461565.1 uncultured Candidatus Izemoplasmatales bacterium
AAGATACAGTCTATGGACCAAATACAACTTTTGATATCGATCAATGGGATTCATATCCAAAAGACACATTTGATTATATTGGTACACATTCAGATTTAACACCTGATAGTACTATTTTATTAGAACAAGATGTTAATCAACTTCCGAATTCTATTGATTTATTTGAAAATTGGGATTTTGGAGTTGGAAGTAACGGGTCAACATATACAATTATTAATGTAACAGGATTAGCAAGCAATTTTGTTATTTATAATGGAAATTATATTGAGTCTACTTTAACTGAAAATAATATGTATGGTGGAGAAATAGAAATGGAAGTTTCTCTAGAAGGTGTAGGAACAACAACTAAATTAATCAACTTAACAGTTAAGTATTCGACTTTAGATTTAAATACACATCCTGAATATTATGAGTCAATCAGTGAAGGTTTGAGTGGAGAAACATTATTATTGGCATTAAGGGCATTAATTAATAATAGCTTCTCAGGTGTAGATTATGGTGCAGCAATCACTATATTAGCTGAATCAGATGCAGATCCTAATAATCCTAATAACATTATTTTAGTATATTTACAAACATCTATCGATAATACTTGGGATTCAGGAGCGACTTGGAATAGAGAACATGTATGGCCACAATCTTATTTAGGCGATTCAGCTGATAATAATACGGTCAATATTGCTTCTGACTTACATAACTTAAAACCTGCAAATCCTACTGAAAACTCTTCTAGAGGGAATAAATACTTTGATAATATTACAACGAGTTCAACTTATGAACCAACAGATGAAGTTAAAGGTGATATAGCAAGAATTTTATTCTATATGATTGTTATGTACGATTATTTAGATTTAGTAAGTGATCCTAATGGAACGACTTTATATGAGATGGGTGTATTAACGACTTTATTACAATGGCACGTTTTAGACCCAGTCAGTGATTTTGAGTTAAATCGTAATAATGTCATCTATAGTTATCAATTTAACCGCAATCCATTTATTGATAACCCAGAGTATGTTGATTTAATTTGGGGAGACAATCAATAAGCCTAAAAATTTCAGAAGATGTTGACGTTTTTGTTAACATCTTTTTGTATGAATAAATATTCATATTTTAACATATTTTGAATGCTAAATATTGTTTAAGTTAGCGATATATGTTAATATATATAATTGGTGGTAGATATGATAAATGAGAAAAATATAGAAATTTTATATGATGTATTAGATGAATCTGCTATGTTAATGTATGAGCAATTAGAAACACCCTATTTATCTGGTCTTGTTAGAACATGTGAAAATATTATTGCTCATTCAGTTGATATTGAAGATAAGAAAATAAAAGAAGTCTTAGAAGAAAAAATTAAATCTATTTCTCATATAGAGTTTCATAAAGAAGAAATTAGAAAAGCTTTTCAGTACGCAGTACTCAAAGGTTTGAAACACGAAAAAATATCGAATCAGATGATGACGCCTGAAAGTATAGGGATGTTGATGAGTTACTTGATTCATAAATTATATGATTTAAAACAATATCGGATATATGATCCCTTAATTGGTACTGGGAATTTAATTGCTTCTATTGCAAATCAAATTCATAAAGAAGTTGATTTGGTAGGGGTTGAAAACTTTGGTATCTCTTATGAATTATCACAAGCATTATTTGGTTTATTGAATTATGGAAATCAAATTTTCTTTCAAGATACTAGAACATCTAAGAATGTACTAGCTGATGTCATAGTGTCTGATTTTAGTGCTGTTCAACAGTCTGAGATTTATGATATTATTAATCATCAATCAGTTAATATAAAACCAAATGGATTTTTTATTTTTATGGTGGATAATGTATTCTTTGAAGCGTTGAATGTTAAAGAATTCATTAAAGAAGTTGATAAACAATGGTATTTATTTGGAATGATGATACTACCTCAAGAGGTATTCAAAACTCAAGAAAAAACGATTCTTATATTACAAGATAAGGGCGATAAATTTATACAACCAGATAGTTTCATGATGGTTGAAATTCCTGGATTTAAAGACCAAGTAGCTTTGGAGAATGTCATAGGACAATTAAATCAGTGGTTTAAGAAAACAAAGTTTTATAAAGTAACGGATTAAGGATAATTTATCCTATTATATAAATACAAGGAGATAGTTTATGATTCAATTTTTAAAAGAGACGAATGTATTAGAAGAAACAAGAGATTTAATTGTCGTAGCTCATGAAAATGAACTGACAAATAAGATCTTTGAAAACTTGAATGTTGACATTGAAGATTTCAAGAAAGAACTCATGACAACTATTCATTCTTTAGGCCGTTTGCAAACTAAACGAATTCATGTCATTGGTGAAGAAAAATTAGTGAATGATTCTGATTTCAACAAAGTAATTAATCAATTAACTGGATTAAAAAATGAAGCTGTTATTTTATTAGATTCTTTCAATGAAGCAGAATTAGAAAAAGTGAGTGATTTAGTTGAATCTTTGGTGACTAAAACATATGTATGTGATGAGTTTAAATCAAAAAAATCAGATTCAAAACCATCAATTTTTATTTGCGGTCAAGAATCACTTGAAAAAGATTATAATGAAGGTATAATTTATGGAGAATGTATTAACCAAGCAAAAGATTTAGTTAATGCACCATATAACTATATGAAAGCTAAAGATTTAGCTGAATATGCTAAAGGGTTAGATAAATATGAAAATGTGACTGTTCGTATTTATGAAAGAAAAGAAATAGAAGAAATGAATATGGGGTCTTTTTTAGGTGTTAATCAAGGTAGTTCTGATGATCCTTATTTAATCTTTATTCAATATACTGCTCAAGGTAATACAGATGAACCAACTGCTTTAGTTGGTAAAGGTGTTATGTATGATACTGGTGGTTATTCTTTAAAAACAGCTCAATCAATGCCTGGTATGAAAGTTGATATGGCTGGTTCTGC
>CAYWUZ010000053.1:0-5055 GCA_964461565.1 uncultured Candidatus Izemoplasmatales bacterium
CTTTGTTTTATTGAACTTAAAGGTACTTGTTTATAAAACAACATTTAATTATAGTATTACAAATACTTTGATAGGGGGAACCAAGAAGAACTATAAAGAAAATAAATTGAAAAAACCACCTATTTCTAGTCGGTTGTTTTTTTCGAAAGATGATTTTTCAAATCTTATATTAACAAAAGATCTTCTTAGCTTTTACAGGAAAGATAAAAGAGAAACTTTCTCTTTAATCTTTGTGTCAATTGTATCTTTTGCTTATTCAGGATTTTTGATATCTGCTCTTCAAACTGGAGACGCTATTGTATCGATTGTTCCAATAGACAATATCTTTTTATCTGTGATTATGATTTTTTTTGTTACAGCGCATTACAGGTATAAAGAGATGAATTGGTTTAGTAGTGAAGGTAGAAATCTAGAATTATTTAGAAGATTAAAACATAAACCTATAAGCCTGTATAAATCTAAACTCAAACTTAACTCAATTATTCTGTTGCCAATGATTCTTATTTACGCTGTTTCACCACTTTTATTTATAATGACCTACAATTATACTGGAATATTGTATTCATTGATTAGGGTTGTATTGATCATGACTTACGCCATCATTCTATTAGAATATCCTTTAATTAATGATGCTAGAAAAACACTGATTAAAAAGTATAAAGATGTATTGTTCATGGGAGCTGGCGATTTAGTTATGTTTATTTTCTTTATACAAGGCATAGGTTTTTCGGTTTTTCTAACATTTATTTCTCAAAACTCTTTGCTTTTACAGTATTCATTTATTTACTGGCTTGTAATAGGCGTATTATTTATTGCGCTGATTTTGATTAAGGTTCGTTTCTTGTATATTAGAAAAAGTTTTAAAAGAGAAGAGGTATAAAAGTATGGTAGAACTAAAAAATGTATCATTTAAGTATTCGAGTGAAGATGTCATCTTAGAAAAAGCCAATATGATATTTGAAAAGAGTAAGATTACTGTTGTTTTAGGAAAAAATGGTATTGGTAAAACAACACTATTAAGTTTGATTGATGGATTCCTTACTCATGATGAAGGTGATATTATTAAAGAAGATGATGCTATATATATTTATGATAACCCTTATCTTTATGAATATTTAACAGGTGATGAATATATAGAGCTAATTAAAAGAATCGGAAATAGAGAAATGATTGATAATTTAAATGAGTTGATAATCGATTTAGAATTATCTTCATCAATGAACAAGCTAATTTTAGCCTACTCTCTTGGTATGAAACATAAATTAGCATTACTAACAGCCTTGTCATTAAATTATCAGTTATATCTAATAGATGAGCCTTTGGCTTCTTTAGATCCAGATAGCCAATCATTCATGATAGATTTTTTTAAAAAAATGAGAAAAAATAGAAAAAGTCTTATTATTTCAACGCACATGTTAAATGTTGCTTATGAACTAGCTGATGAAATTGTTATATTTAACAATCGCAAGTTGGAAAAATTTGAAAATAGTTTTCAAAACTATGATGAGTTTAAGAAGTTTGTGGTAGATTCGTTAAGAGTTGAAGAACTGTCAGAAGCAAGTGAATAGATATTAACTACATATAAACTTTGTTTCATTATTTGTGAAAAGTTCATGTTGAGGTTAAGAAAAACATAGACAAAGGCCATAAATACAAGACATGTAGGGGATATGGGTTTAATACAAAAGAAGATAAAATAATCTTCCTAAGAATCAGTTTTCACGGCATATATATTATGGTTATGAAGTAAAAGACATCTATATTGAACGAAATATAGAAAAGAATTTGTAATGACATAAAACGTTGTGAGAAATAATATTTAATTGATAAAATCTTTATAATTTATAATATAAATGTTAGAATAGTTAAAATTGAATTGGTAAAATCTTTAGTTCCACTTTTAAGTAGACATATTTCACTACCTACGAGGTGTTCATTGAAGTCGTAAAAATGTATTATTTAATTGAGGTGAAAAAATGAAAGCAAATGAAACAGGCGAATTATTAAAAGCACTCAGAAAAACTAAAGGTATGACACAAGAAGAACTCGGTGATTTTCTTAATGTCTCTAATAAAACAGTCTCAAAATGGGAAAATGGGTTAGGACTTCCAGAAATATCGACCCTTTTAGTATTGGCTGATTTTTATAAGATTAGTGTTGATGACTTATTAAGAGGTTCTAAAAAGAAGAATCAACAGAGTGATTACCCTAATAAGCACTATAATTACATGATGCAAAAAAGTAAGCACAAGTTTACTAACCATTTAATCATCTCTTTTAGTTTTTTAATTTTAGGATTATTAGCATTCAATATTACTAGAAATTTACCGCTTCAAAGAACAATTGTCTTAATGTTAATGTTTGGTTTTATTGTTTGTGCAGCTCTAATCCAAAGTTTAAGTGTTAATCGAGTTATTTATCAATATTCTGAGTTAAAAAAAGTCACTCAAGAATACCTGCAGGTCCATTATGTATATTATTACAGTTTAGTTTTTATACATTTTAGCTTATGGTTAATAATATATGCATTACTTACAACTGCTCCGTGGATTCATACAGATTATAATACTGGATTTTATTCTTCCTTTATGCCTTCCTTAAGTATTGCTAGTTTAATAGTATTACTTCTTCATAACTTTTTATCTATTAATATTACTTTATTAAAGCAAAATAAACCATCAATTCAAGTTAAAATCATCATGTTGATGTTATTTTTATCCATTAGTGTACCATTTGTTATATTGAACTATGTGAAAGAAAACTATCTGAATTCTTTAGTGGATAGTATTGGTCATTATGATTGGTTGTATATAAGTGACTATACTCATTTACGTTATGAACTTTATGGTTTTATGGTTAGTAGAGGGTTTGTTTTTCTTTTGCTTATTGCTTTTGTTTTAGCTAGCATTCAAAATCTTATAAAGAAAAAGAAATCACAAAGAGACAAGTGATTATAAAGAAGTTGCATTTTGATTCTAGTGGTAGCGGATTGGCCTGAATAGAGTGTTTTCAACAGTATTTTTCAATAGTTCTCTTTTTTAAGCCGTTTTTACAGGTGTACTGTAAATTTCGTTAGGGGTGCACAACACAATTGTATTAATATAGGTAGATTTTATCATGGAAAAATGAAATGGATTCCATCTATTGGAGAAGAGGTATAATGAATATACCTTCACTGATTGAAAGGAGTCTTTTTTCATGCAACTTAGAAATATTCTTTAAAATCAAATATTTGTTTGATATAATCATAATGAAGTTTTTTTTGAGGATTGATTTTAATGAAGAAAAAATATAGTATAATTTCAAATGTTGTGCTTTTGTTATGGTATTTCCTAGCAATGACTGGAGTCTATTTTAAAGATTCGTATTTGGTTAAGCGCTCCTATGAAGATGATTGGATATTTATGATGATTCCAGTTATTATTTTCATTTTATTTATTTTTAAGGAAAAGCTAGGGAAATTCATTTTATTATCATGGCTATCTTTATGGTTTATTATTCAGTTCCTAAGCCATGAATGGTATACAATATTTGGAAGTGGCTTTATGGGAACAAAAGAAGGAAAAATAGAGTATTTTAAAGATGCAATAAAATTTATTAATTCAGAGACAGTGTATATTCCAGATGTCTATCATATCATTTTGCATCTATTAATTATTGTTGCTATTGCTACAACAGCGATTTATGTTTTTGATAAAAGCAATAATAGTTCAAGATCATAGAATTTACTATAGTAAACTCTGATAATCATCTGAGTCTGACACAATTGATTTAATATAAAAAAATACAGACTGTGTTAGTTTTATAACATGTCTGCTTTTTTAATTCCAGTTCAATTGTATTGAACCTTTATTTTATTTGTAAGTGAGATTTTCACTTCTACATTGTCATTAGACATATTCGAAAAAAGCTGAATACTTAATAAATTGTAGACTCTTAAACCCTGAAGTGTTATAATGTTTTCGGTATTGAAAACACAAACTTAGTTTAAATGATATTCTCAAGGGAGTTATTAAATGACCGATAGTTTAAAAAATTTAAAAGATCAGTATGGTTTGGATTATATAGAAGAGTTTGTCATCAATGATGACAGGCATTTTACTTTTTATTTTGATTTTCAAGTGCCTGACCCTAGATTTTATATTATTAGTAAGAAACAATCTCTTTTTAATAACTTAAGCGGAAATTCATTTACTTTTGAGGATATTATACCTTATATCGTTAAGGACAATAAACTCGCTGAAGTAGAAGGTAAAATGACATTTATTGAAGATATTAAGCGTAAGATTTCTAGACTTTCAGACGAGACTTATTTATTCCTTCCTATTAACGATAGAGGAACTCTTTATTGGTTAACAATAGGCTTATATGTAAAAACTTACGAAAATAATAAACCTAAAATAGTTTTTGGACGAGTTAACATGGTTCAAACAACAACGCCTAATGAAATCCATTATTATCAATTAGCACATCAAGATCCTGCAACAAGACTATTTACACGTGAGACACTTAGAAAACATGTTTTAATGCAAAATGATTTTTTTGGTAGTTGGGGATTATATATTGATATTGATGGTTTTAAAAGAATTAATGATACATATGGACATAAAGTAGGGGATTTATTTTTAGTGAAACTAGCAGAAACCTTTATCGGTGACTGGGAAAAAGATGTTATTTATTACCGCTTGGGTGGAGATGAGTTCTTTGTCCGTGTTAATGGGCATTCAAAGTTAGATGTAGAAAATCGAGCCAATAGATTAGTTTCAACAATCGAAAATATTGAGATTGAAGGTTACCAATTTGATGTGAGTGCTTCAATTGGTATTGTCGAAATTGATAGTGAACATTGTGGATATGATGAAATATTGGACAATTCAGATAAAGCGATGTATGTAGCAAAAACAAATAAAAATCAAAGATATCATTTTCATAAAGATTGATATCTTTTCTATTATCATCTCCATAAAAATTACTTTAGTAAATTAGTCTATCATTTCAATTTTTTTTGAAGGGTATTGAATTGGATAAATATTTGTGTTAGCATATTTAAAATGG
>CAYWUZ010000054.1:0-4852 GCA_964461565.1 uncultured Candidatus Izemoplasmatales bacterium
CAATCATTAATGGCACAACAAATAAATTCTTTTGACTCTTAATAAACTCTTGACTTAGGTTAGAACCTGAATCTGTTAAAACAGCTATTTTATTCATATTAAATCTTCCCCTTTTAAATTACTCTATCACATAGAGTAGTTTAGCAATAATATCAATAAAAGTCAAGAATTATGATGTCTATGGTGCTTTTAAAGGTCTAATCAGATATAATTTCACAAAAATACCACCTCTATTCTATAAACAGAGGTGGTAAATGCAATAATTATGCAATTAACTAATTCATTGGTCTTACATCATATAAAGACCAAAATGGATGACTTAGATATTCATTAACCATTGAAGCTTCTACATAAACAATTAAATCAGAAGATCCAAAATAATAGATATAATTATCTCCTAACTCGTTCTTTACATCATTGGTTGAGAATCCTTCTACTTGCATTAAAGTATTCCCTTTAATCGTTATTGATTTTAAACTGTCTACTGTAAATAAATCTTCTGGTAGAACTAATAATCCACTTGTTACAGTTAAATGTTCAATCGGTAAAGAATCATGAAATAAATAAGGATTAATATTTTCAATATAATCAGGAATTTCATAAGTCTTGTCTTCACCAACAAAACCAATTAAGACTGTATCTTCATTTGCTGTAATGATATTATAATCTCCGTTATAATAAGGTGAATCTGGATGGATATTGACATTATCAAAGTATCTAAAGAATTGAGTTATTAAATTAACAGAGATATGACTTCCATTTTTTTCATAGAAAAATTCATAGTTTTCACCAATATATATTGTCTTAATTGAAGATATATCCATATAACTTATTGAAAAAATATCTGTTAGGGTATCAGGCATCGTATAAGTACTAGACTTATAATTTCTTGGAACAAATAAAATCCTCGTTAAAGTTTTATTATGAATAATACCATCAATTGATGCAAATGTTTGGTTGTTTTCATCAACCACAAATGATTCAACATTAATTCCATTATTCATTACGTCTAATCCAATCATATTCACAGTTTCAGGAATATTTATTGTTTTATTAGGTGTATTTTTTGGAATAACTAATAATTCTGTTAAATCTTTTGTGTAAACAACATTATCTAGAACAGTAATATAAGGATTATTATTATCTACAGTAATCGTTTCTAAATTAGATAAATAAGTCAAATTTCTTACATCTGACACTGTAATATGTTCGTTCAGATGAATGCTTTTAATTTTAATATAATCATATAGGTACTTATTTTCAAATAAATTACCAAGAACTTCAAGATTATCCTTTAACACTAAATCATCAATTCCACTTTTTATGTATAGCATTTGTGAAGTTGATTTACTATAGACAACACCATCTTCTATATACATATAAGGATTATTTTCATCTATAGTTAATTGATTAATGAGTCCGATTGAGTTCAAACTATAAATAAAGTTTAAATTAACGAATTCTTCTATATGAATCGAATCTATTTCATCAATCCTTGTTCTAATATCTTCAGTGCCTTCCTTTATAACTAGCTCTTGAACAGATTCATTAACAAAATAGATATGTAATTTATCTACATCATAGATGACACCATCTTCCTCTATAAAAGATGGATGATTATTTGGAACATAGATATTTTTTAAATTCGGAAAATATCTTTTTAGTAAATCAATATTGGTAAAATATTGATTAATAGTAATCGTTTCAACGTGGGGATTATAAACAGTCTCACTAATTCCCTTCATATTTTCAGGAAATGTAAAAGATGTGTCTTCTTTAGCAAAAGGATAAATATGTAATGTCATATAATCATCTTCTGTTGGACTACCTTCTGTTGTTGTATAAATTGAGTTATAGAAATAGACAATACCATTAGATGAATATAATTCTTCACTATTTTTAATTTCAATACTTTCAAAAGTACCGATAACATGAAAATATTCTGGGTAAATCAAATAGTCTTTTAGATCTAATTCTAAATTTGTTTCGTTAGAAAATACAAATACTAAATAATCGCCATCTTCTTCCTCTATAATAAATTTATTATCTTCTATAATATATCTTTCATTCTCTACATTAGGTAATTCTAAGATTTCTAGAAATTCTTTCCCATATAAATTTGGTTGCATAATTAATTGAGCAATAGGTGCTTGTGATAGAGAAATATATCTCAATTGATTGCTATAAAATCTATAAGCAATATCGTCTAATGAACTCTCATATACAACATCAAAAGTATAATAAGTGCCGTGACCAGGGACAGTAACCGCCTCATCATCATTTCTTTCTAATATAGCTTTAATGTGACATTCTTCATTTAAAACACCACTTCTCACATTTTCTATTGGTGTTGTAGGTTCATCAATATAAGTACAATCTGAAATTTGATTTGTCAAATTTGCTTCAGATAATAATCTTTCATATAAACTACCATTAAAATCTCCGTACACAACAAAATCAGTGACATGTTGATAATAGTGATCTGATTTGATACTAGATGGCACATATAATTTGGTAATTATGTCTTCTTGACTAGTAAAGCCAATCACTAAATATCCTCTCCAGTAAGTAGGTATACCTACGATTGTTGAATCACCATAATAATTTTTCAAAGTTACTTGTCCCATTGATATTTCAGCTTCTTCAAACACAGATTCAACGGATACATATTCTGGTGTTAGAGTGATCGATTCTTCTATAACTTCTGTTAATCCGGCATAGTAATTCTCTCCATCAGTCCAACCAACAAAAACATAATCATCCTTAATAAGTTCAGGAATAATGACATTCTTACCAATTTCTCCTTCAATCTTAATGACTTCTTCAGGGTATTCTAATAAAAACACACCCATGTCCTTTTCTTCTGGATTATTTTGACATCCTAATAAAAACAGTAATAAAAAAACTAATAAAAACCTTTTTTTCTTCATCATAAAATCCTTTCATAAAAAAATAAAACAGCTTGAAATACATAAATTAATATGAAAATCCAAGAAGTTTTTATAGACATTTGTTTTCATTATACATTTTTTGACGACTATGTTCAACCACACTAAGGAAATCCTTTAGTATTTTTTGATTGTATTACCCAAACAAAAAAATGCAAACTCAATTGTTGATTTGAGTTTGCATTCTTCAGCTTATTTTACATATTTGTTTATGATACTAATAATTTCTTCTGTTTTTTTTTCATATGTTCCATCGGCTATTGAATCGCGTACACAAGAATCTAAATGTTGTTTAAGTATTTGAAGATTCGCTTTCTTTAATAAAGATTCAACAGCCAATATTTGATTTGCGATATCAACACAATACCTATCTTCTTCAGTCATTCTTATGATTGCGTCTATTTGACCTTTAGCTGTTTTTAATAAGTTTAGACTTGCTTGATGATCATGTTTCATAATTTTGCCTCCACTGGTTGATTAAATTTCATTTTCTTAAGTCTTAATGAGTTATAAATAACATTTAAAGAACTGAGTGACATCGCAGCGGCACCAATCATTGGATGTAATAATCCAAAGATAGCAAATGGTATGGCTATACCATTATAAAACCATGCCCAAAAGAAGTTTTCTTTAATCTTCTTAAATATAGCTTTTGATAAACGAATGGCTTGTAAGACATTTGATATATTTCCATTAACTAAGGTTACATCAGCTGCTTCTATCGCTACATCAGTGCCTGTACCAATTGCGATTCCGACATTTGCTTGTTTGAGTGCTGGTGCATCATTAATACCATCACCAACCATGGCAACAAGTCCAAACTCATCTTGTAGTTTTTTGATTTCATTCACTTTACCTTCAGGATAAACATCAGATATGACTAATGAAATTCCAGCTTTCTTTGCAATTGCATTGGCTGTTCTTTGATTGTCCCCTGTAATCATAGCGGTTTTAATACCAAGTGCTTCAATTGCTTTAATCACTTGAGTGACATTGTCTTTGAGTTCATCTCTAATAGCGATGAAGCCAATGACTGTTTTTTTATTAGCTAACATGATGACTGTTTTAGCATCATTTTCTAAATCAGTCATTTGTTGATCAAATGCTTGATAATCAATACTTTGTTCATCCATTAATTTTCTATTACCTAGATAATATTGTTCTTCTTCGATTTGGCCTTTAATACCTTGACCAACCAAAGCACTAAAATTTGTCATTTTTAAAGCTTTAATCTTTTCTTCTTCAGCTTTTTCAATAATTGATTGAGCTAATACATGTTCAGAACCTGTTTCTAAAGTCACTGCTAATTCTAAGATTCTAAATCTATCATCACCAATAACATCAGTTACAATAGGTTTACCATAGGTTAAGGTTCCCGTTTTATCAAAAGCAATGGCTTTAATATCTTTAAAGGTTTGTACAGCTTCACCATTTCTAATTAAGATACCATTTTCAGCACCAATTCCACTACCAACCATTAAGGCTGTTGGTGTTCCTAAACCTAGAGCACATGGACAAGCAATAACCAATACGGCTGTCGCAGTCACAAATGCTAGACTTAATGTTGATTGATCTGTTTGGATCCAAGGTAATATATTTTCAAAATAATTTAATATACCGATATGAAAATCAGTAAATACATTAAAGGATATAAAGGTTAATACAGTAATCAACATAATCGCTGGAACAAAATAACCTGTCACCTTATCCGCAAATGCTTGAATAGGTACTTTAGACCCTTGACATGCTTCAACAAGTTCAATGATTTGTGCTAGAAATGTCTCATCACCTGTTTTAGTGACTTTGACTTTCAATAAACCGTTTTTATTGATGGTCGCACCAATGACATCATCACCAACACTTCTTTTCACTGGCATTGATTCACCTGTCGCCAGTGATTCATC
>CAYWUZ010000055.1:0-1559 GCA_964461565.1 uncultured Candidatus Izemoplasmatales bacterium
TTTTTTTGAAGGGTATTGAATTGGATAAATATTTGTGTTAGCATATTTAAAATGGTGGGAATCAATGCAGGATCATTCAAGTGTGTATGAGAGAATTTCAGAGACTAATAAATTAGCAACTTCAAGTCGCTCTAGAATCATAGTAGTTTTATTGTCATTTATTACCCCAGTGGGTCTTCACAACTATTATTTAGGTTATACAATCAAGGGGATTGTTCAATCAGCTGTTGTATTAAGTTTTGTTCTTTTTATACCACCATTTATAACTGTATTCGCTTTACCTATTTATGTTGCTTGGATAACAAGTGAAGGTTTAACTTATTTACTTTGGTATGATGTTAAGGATGGCGATGGTTTTCGTTTATATAATCGAGATAAACCTCCTATACCAGATAAAAAGAAGGCAATTCTTTTAGCGTTTTTATTACCTTTTGGATTACACCATTTTTATTTAGGTCATCTTAAGCGCGGAATCCTTGAATGGGGTTTTGCGGCTATTGTATTAGCAATTTATTTATTTTACAAAATTATTCCAGTGCTATATATATCACCAAATATCATATTGTTTGTGGCTGTGATTTCATGGATAGAAGGTATTTGGATGGTTATAAAAAAATAAAAATTCGAATAGAAAGTTATATGGAGTAGATTATGGAAATATTACGATTTATATTACTTGTTATTATTGGTGGTTTTATCGGATGGATTACGAATAAAGTAGCGATTAAAATGCTATTTAGACCAGTCAATCCGCATAAAATATTGGGAATCACTTTTCAAGGTGTATTTCCTAGAAGAAAGAATCAAATCGCCATATCTTTAGCTGATATCATCGAACAAGAATTACTCTCTAAAGAAGTGATTATGGATCAATTATTGAATCAAGAGAAACTTGATGAAATAAAGACAAAGCTTAAAGATGTTATTGTTGATAAGTTAGCCGAATCGATACCCCCAGTCGCAGCGATGTTTCTTGGTGGTGATGTTAGAGGTTTTATCAAAAAATACATTGATAAGAATGGTGATGAAATCTTTGATCAAATGATTCATGAATTTAGAACAATCGGAATCGAAAACTTAGATATTCATGATTTGGTTAAAAGAAGAATTGATGAATTAGATTTTATAGAATTTGAAAAAATAATTTTTGGTTTAATGAATAAAGAATTACGCTTTGTTGAAATTATAGGTTTATTTCTAGGAGCGTTTATTGGTATTATTCAATATTTTGTTACGATATTATTATAAAGAAAGTCTCGAATTGAGACTTTCTTTTTTAATATATTAAGATGATTAAATCATGTTATTTACTATATGCATTGCTGCTGTATAGCCTGAAGATAAGGCCATTGTAATATTGAATCCTCCAATTGGTCCAAATATATCTACGGTTTCACCTACAAAATACAAGTGTTTGATTTCTTTGACTTCATATGAACTAGGATTTAAAGCTTTTGTATCAATGCCGCCTGCATTTACAAAGGCTTTTTTGATGCTTTCCACACGGCTAATTTCAACTTTGAAATCTGTTAAAATATCGATAAGTTCATAGATTTCAG
>CAYWUZ010000055.1:1659-4830 GCA_964461565.1 uncultured Candidatus Izemoplasmatales bacterium
GTTTCAGGGTAACTTTTAGATCCAGTAGCAATAATCACTTTTTTTGATTGATAGATAAAATCTCTTGTTTTAATAAAGAAAATTTCATCTTCCTTCTTTATATCTATAACACTTTGTTTCAATTTAATTTGATTATTGTTAATGTCTCTTAAGAGTGCATCTAAAACACTTTCAGATCTTTCAGTTTCAGGAAAATACTTGATTGGTGGTTCTAGTTTTAAAGTTAAACCTTTTTCTTTGAAAAAAGAAATGATTTGTGTAGGCCCGAAGGAAGTAAGTGTAGGGTATAGGAACTTTTTGTGTTTGAAATCAAGTTCATCAATAAAAGCACTTACAGGTAAAGCATTGGTTACATTTGATCTTCTACCACCAGTGATTAAGAGTTTTTTTCCTAAACGTTCATTTTTCTCTAATAATAGAAAATTTATTTGATGTTTTGATAAGATGTTTGCGGACATTAAACCTGCAGGACCGCCGCCAATAATAATGACTTCATAAATCATAAATATACCTTCTTTAATTTGTTTCTGTCTTATTAAATATTGTATCACATATTAATGGAAATATTGATGGTTCAATAAGATAACTTTGATTTTTAGCCTTGTTAATGTCTTATTACTATAGAAAATAAATATTGTTGAATTAAAAATATATTATAAGATATTGATGAATTGGATACTTTGAAAAACAAGAATATGATATAATTAAATCATAATATAAAAATTTGAAATAAGGTGATCATTAATGATATATCCTATACAAACTAATATGGTTGCTTTAATAATTTTGTTGATCATTTATGTTGCGATGAGACAAAACAAACCAATAGCATTAAGAAATGAACGCTATTTTTTTGCAATGATTTTTTCTGTGATGGGGATTTTACTCTTTGATACAGCAACTGAAGTACTTAATGGGTTACAGGGTGACTTCTATTATATTCTACATATTGTTTCGCTATTTTTCTTATTTGCCTCTTCAGGGATAGCTGTTTTATTTTGGATACTATATACAATTGACTATATGGGGGTTAAACCTAAAAAATATATCAAAATTATCTATTTTATACCAGCTATATTACTGTTTTTAATGGCTCTTTCAAGTATATTCTTTGATTGGTTTTTTATGGTTGATTCAGAAAATATATATTCTAGAGGGGATTTATTTTCTTATTATACTTTGTTATTTATTGGGTATGTAATCTCTGTATTGATTTTTATTGTGATGAATCTTAAAAAAACTAAAAGACAGGATTGGGTACCACTTTTGACTTTACCGGTATTTCCAACTATTGGGGGAGTTATTCAGTTCTTTAATTATGGTGTTTTATTATTATGGCCAATGACTGCTTTATCATTATTTATTGTCTTTATTTTTATCCAATTAAAATTAATTCGAGTTGATTATTTAACTCAGCTTTTCAATAAACATGAATTTTATCGTAGAATTCATATGCTAAATAATCATTTTAAACATCAAGAATTGGGTTGTATGGTCTGTGATATTGATCGTTTTAAACAAATCAATGATACATATGGTCATTATACTGGAGATTTAGTATTAAAGGAACTAAGCAAAGTATTTGAACAAACTTTTAATCACTATAATCACTTTGTTGCTAGAATAGGCGGAGATGAGTTTGGTTTTTTATTCCCGGTTAATAATGAATTTGATTTTTTAAGTAAGTTATCTGAATTAAAGACCAATCTAAGAGATTTAAATGAGAAGAAGATGTTTGATTTCGAACTTTCTATTAGCACTGGTGAAGGAATCTATTATAAAGATGTGTCTACTAGTTTAGAAAGTTTCTTTAAGGATTTAGATGTTCAAATGTATAAGAATAAACAGAAAAAAGCTTTAGGACATCAAGAATAATGTCTTTATTGAATGATATGTTTATAAAGAAAAAGTTTATTATATTATTTACTGGGTTATGGAGTGATGTATTTAATGAAATTTATTAAGAATCCGCTGATAAAGATAATTATAATCGTAAGTATATTCTTTAGTCTTATTTATATTAATTTGAGTCCGCAATTACAAAACTTAAGAGAATCAGTGTTTTATCAAATTGCTTTTAGAGTAGTTATTACCATTATTTTGTTGTATTATGGCTTTTTTCAGACGAAAATAAGAAATAATTTCAGTCTCATCGTTATTTTATTTGCGGTTTTATTTACTTGGGCAACCTTCTTTGATTTCCCTTACAAATTGATACTTTTAATTCTAATGATTTATGGTTATCTTGTCCTTTTTTCATCAATAATTATTTACTTTATCTCAGGTTATAGTAATAAACTTACAATAATCATTTCTATATTGTCATTGATTATTTCTATTTTGCCAGCACTAGATGTAACAAGTGTGGATGGATCTACATCACATTTTTGGTTTCCTTCATTAATGGTTGGATCGATACTTCTTATTGTCGCCGGGTATTTCTCTTTGTATAAGCCCGATCTCTTTAAAGAAAAACAAAACCGATTTGCAATACCTTTACTATCTTTAATGGCTGGTTTTTCCTTGGTATTCCTTACACTTAATTCATTAAATTACATATTGGATGCTAGTGTATCTGAAAAAGTGGAAGCAGTTATCATTGATATGGATGTAAACACAGGGTATAGACAAGTAACAAGTTATGAGCTGAAGCTTAGTATGAATGACGAAGAAATAGAACTTGATGTAAGTCAAAGTCAATATTACCGACTTTCATTAGGAGATACCATAGAGATATCAATATATGATGGGTATTTTTCTATTCCTTATTATGTTTATGAAGGGCAATAAGCTTAACTTATGTAATGAATTTAGAAGATTCTATTTTTAGAATCTTTTTTTCTTTACTTTTTAAAATTAATATATTATAATAAAAATATAAACAAATGTTTGATAATAAACAAAAGTGTGGTGATGTTATGAAGTTAAATGAAAACGAAGAAAAAATATTACAAATACTGAAAGATGATCCGTTTGTTAATCAACAGTTTATTGCGGATCAATTATCATTATCAAGGCCAGCTATAGCCAATCTAATTTCAGGTTTACAAGACAAAGGCTTTATTCTTGGGAAACCTTACCTCTTAAAAACTGAAGAATATATCACTTGTGTTGGTGGCGCGAATTTAGATTATACATTTAGGCTTGAACAAGATTTATTACTGAAAACAT
>CAYWUZ010000056.1:0-4635 GCA_964461565.1 uncultured Candidatus Izemoplasmatales bacterium
AATAGAAAAAAGACATGAAGAAAGATATTTAGCTTTAATTGATAGATTAAAAAACAATAAAGAGTTTATGTCTGATAATGATTCAGAAGTTTGGATTTGCTCAAATTGTGGTCATTTACACTTTGGACCGAAAGCACCAAAGATTTGTCCGGTTTGTGATTATCCTCAAGCTTATTTCCAACGTTATACTGAGAAACTTTAAAGAAGGCTTAGCCTTCTTTTTTTTTCAATCTATTTGATTTATTGTCAGTAGTTAGTATGGTATAATATCTTTATAACATTTGGAGGTTATTGATTGAATAAAGGTCGTATTATTAAATTAATTGGTGGACTATATACAGTTCTTGATGAACATGGACAAAGATTTACATTAAAACCTTTGGGTATTTTTAGGCATAGAAATGTTCAATTAAAAGTTGGCGATGTCGTTGATTTTAATGAGGATTCTATCATAAAACTACATGAAAGAAAAAACGATTTATATCGTCCTTTTATCGCAAATGTTGATCAAGTATTATTGGTTAATTCAGTAAAAGAACCAGATTTTAGTTTCTTGTTGCTTGATAAGTTTATTACACTTATTGAAGCCAATCATATTGATCCAATCATAATCATTACTAAAATCGATTTAATGGGTGATTATGAATTAGACCATATTAAGTCTAAATTAAGTTATTATGAACAATATTATCCGATTATTTATGTGAGTTCTTTAACAAAAGAAAACCTTGAATCATTAAAAACGATTACGAAAGATAAAATCAATGTTTTGGCAGGCCAAACCGGCGCAGGAAAATCATCGATTTTAAACGCAATTGATCCAGAGCTAGATATAAGAACCAATATCATTTCAAAAGCCTTAGGACGCGGGAAACACACGACTAGGCACGTTGAATTGATTGAGTTTGGAGGTGGATTCATTGCGGACACACCAGGTTTTTCAAATTTAGAGTTTAAAGACATCACTTTAGAAAATATCAAATATTATTTTATCGATTTTTTTAAACTGTCACACCAATGTAAGTTTAATGAATGCACTCATATTCATGAACCAGGTTGCGAAGTGAAACGGCAACTTGAATTAGGTCATATTTTACAAGAAAGATATGATGACTATAAATTTATTTATGAAGAAGTTAAAGCAATTAAGCCGAAGTATAGGAGGGACAAATAATGATTTGTGCGCCATCGTTTTTAAGTTCTGATTTTACAAAACTTAAAGAAGAAATTTTATCGATTAATGAAGCTAAATGGTTACATTTTGATGTTATGGATGGACATTTTGTATCAAATAAAACCTATGATCATACCATGGTTAAAACAATTAATGAGTATTCTAACCAAGTATTTGATTGTCACTTAATGATTGAAAATCCTGAACAATATGTTGATGATTATATTCAAAATCACGCAGACTATATAACCTTTCATTATGAAGCTACTAATGACTCAAAATCATTGATTCACTATATTAAATCAAAAGGTGTTAAAGCAGGTATTTCTATTAAGCCAGATACTAAAGTTGAAGTGCTTGATGATTTATTAAGTGATTTAGATCTGATTTTAATTATGAGTGTTGAACCAGGAAAAGGTGGACAAAAGTTCATTGAAAATTCTTTAAATAAAATAGATTATTTAAATCAAAAAAGAAATGAATTTAACTATACCTATTTAATTGAAGTAGATGGTGGTATCAATTTTGAAACTGCTAAAAAAGTTAAAGATGTCGGTTGTGATGTTTGTGTCGTAGGATCTTTTATTTTTAACCAAACCAATAGAAACGAATTAATTAAGGCATTTGAAAATGTATGATAAAATTAAAATAATAACCGGTCCTAATAATTACCATTTTAAAAGGTTATATTTTGAAGAAGTTAATGAGTTTATTATTGGTGTCGATTCTGGGTTAGAATATTTAGTCGATTTTCATAAAGATATTGATTTAGCCGTGGGTGATTTTGATTCAATTGATCCGAATATTTACGAGTCAATTAAAGGAAAATGCAAGCACATCATAGAATTAGAAAAAAGAAAAAGCAAAACTGACTTAGCTTATGCTTTAGATTATATATATAATAATTATGATTATAAACAGATTGAAATTTATGGTGGTATTAGTGGCCGAGTTGATCATTTTATTGCCAATTTAAATTTAATGAAAAAATATCGTTTCAGTTTAAAAGATGATCATCATTTTATGTATATTTTAGATAAGGGTAGACACCATATTGATAACTTCAAAAAGTACATTTCATTTTTTGCGATTGAAGATATCTATGGATTACAACTTAAAGGATTCAAATATAGTTTAGATAATTATTACCTCTCTACAAGCGATTCATTGTCTGTATCGAATGAAGGTAGTGGAGACGTATCATTTACTAAAGGAAAACTACTGGTCATCATGAGTGAAGACCAGAGGTAAGGAGCTGGAAGATGAAGAAGAAAATATTATTAACAATAACATTCATAACAGTTATGTTTTTGAGTAGCTGTTCGTATCTGTTAGATTTAGAAGATACTGGTTTGTCAACAGACGCTGAACAAACGACTGTAGAAGAGATTACAATCGATTATGACCAATTACAAGCAGATGTGTATCAAAGCGTCTATAATCGAATTTATAGCGATTTATACAATAATATTAAAGATCAAATACAAGCAGATATTTCCCAGGAGCAAATCGGTGTCATTTATCAAAGTATTAAAGATGATGTCATGACAAGAATTGATAGTGGTGAAATTTTAGTTGAACCAATAACAGTATTTGATCGTATGATATATTTAGGGTTAACAACAGCTCATGCAGTTGTTGGTATTAATAATATTGATGCTGATGGAGATGTCAGCTCTACAGGATCGGGTGTCATTTATAAAAAAGATGGTAATCAATATTACGTTATCACTAATGAACATGTTGTTAATGGAGCGGCTTCAATTGAAATACAATTTTCAAACGAAACAACAATTCAAGCTGAATTGTTGGGAGTTGAAAAACTTGTTGATCTTGCAGTTTTAAAATTCGTTTCTGAAGAAACATTGACGACAGCGAGTTTTGGTGATTCATCATCAATTCAAAAAGGTGAGTTTATTACCGCAGTAGGAAATCCATCAGGATTTGATTATTATAATACGATGACTTTTGGAATAGTATCCGGAATCAATCGATATTTTGATATTGATAATGATGGCACTAGAGATATGTTTGTAAATTATATTCAACATGACGCCGCGATTAATGCTGGTAACAGTGGTGGGGCATTATTTAATTTAGAAGGTGAAATAATTGGTATCAACACTTTGAAAATTGTTGATTATTCAATAGAAGGCATGGGCTTTGCAATACCATCTAATTTAGTCGAATTAATCGCCAATGATCTTGAGTTATACGGCGTTTCTCGAAGAAAACCAATGTTAGGAATTACCTTTGTAGATATTGCTCAAAATAAAGCTGTTATAAACGCTGAAGAACAATTAGTTCCAGATGAGATTAATGAAGGATTTTACATTCAATCTGTCGTTGAAAACTCATCAGTTTTCGGATATGTTCTTGCAGGTGATATAGTTGTTCAAATCGGAAATATTGTTATTGAAAATACAGCTCAATTTGTTGAAGAATTCTCACAATATTTAGTTGGTGATGTTATCGATATCGTCGTATATCGAAATGGACAATATTTAACGCTTAGTGATATAACATTGAAAGGTCGTGAATAAAATGAAAAAAAGTTTAATATATATTTTAGTTTTATTAAGTTTAGTTAGTTTTAGTGTTGTATCGATTGTTGCAGAAACTTCAACAGAAGAAGCAACAACTATTCAAACAAGTGAAAATGATAAGATTTACAATTATTCTGATTATCAAGATTTGGTAAATCAAATTCAAGAAGAAGTTTATGCTGAAATTTATCAAGAAGTTTATGATGATATTTATCAAGATGTTTTATCTCAAGTAAATGAAGAATTATATGCTCAAATATATAGTGATATAGAACAAACACTTTTAGGTAGATTTGCAGAAGTTTCACTAGTTAATGATGAAACTCAAAATCAGATATATGAGGTGGTTGCCATCGCAAACCAATCAGTTGTTGGTGTCGAAACGTATTTGGATGATGAAGGCTTATCTGTAGGATCAGCTGTAATTTACCGTTATGATGAAGTAGAAAATCTATATTATATAATATCTAATTATCATGTTGTGGAAGAAGGCAATAATTTTAAAGTTCGATTTGAAAATGAAGAAACAGCTGATGCTCAATTATTAAAGTATGATGCAGAAGCCGACATTGCAATTTTATCATTTTCAGCTGAAGGAACCGAAGGGTTAAGTGTCGCTGTATTAGGGTCATCAAGCACATTACAAAGAGGCGAAATTATCTTGGCAGCTGGACATCCTCAAGGCTTTAATTTCTTTAATTCAATTACTTTTGGAGTTGTTGCTGGTTTAGATAGAGTCGTAGAGGGTGAAACCATTACTTATATTCAACATGATGCAGCTATTAATTCTGGTAATAGTGGTGGACCGATTTTTAATTTAAATGGTGAAGTTGTCGGTATTAATGTGTTAAAATATGCTCATGAAGAAATAGAAGGAATGGGTTTTTCAATTCCAATAGATCTTGTTAAGGATAT
>CAYWUZ010000057.1:0-4244 GCA_964461565.1 uncultured Candidatus Izemoplasmatales bacterium
ACAGAAGTTATGATTTATAACAAAACAATGTTTGATATGTTAATTGAAGATGGAGTTATTGATGAAGTTCCTAACACATGGCAAGGATTATTTGCGGTAGCTGATGAATTAATGGGAGTTAAAGATGAAGTTATTGATAGCATTACTACAAAACTAAACGCTTCAAAAACATTATCATTACATAAAAATGCAGAAGAAATTCAAGCTATAAAAGATAACTTTGTGCCAATTACATATGATTCACCTGCAAATGCTTTTATCACATTAGTTAGACAATGGGGCGGACAATATACTACAATTGACTCTGCGAGACAAGGAGTTGTTTTGTTCGATAGTGATGAAACTAGAGATATGTTAAGTTATTTCTTTGATAACAGAGATAATCCATTTACATTACCTGGAAAATGGGGAACTGAATATGCATCTGATGCTTTTAAATTAGGTCAAACAGCAGTTACATTTGGTTCTACAGGTGGTGCTAGATATAACACACCAGAAACTGTTGATGGAGAATTCGTATTTGATTTTGGAGTTATGCCAATGCCATATAATGAAGATATGCCATTAGAAAGAACTGCAATTCAACAAGGAACTAATATGTCAATCACAACTGCTGGAACTGATCAAGAAAAATTAGCTTCATGGTTATTCTTGAAATATTTAACTAGCAAAGATGTTCAATTAGATTTTGCTTTAAAAACAGGATATTCACCAGTTAGATATTCAGTTTATGATACAGAACAATATGATGATTTTAGAAGTGGAACTGATGAAACAGGAAAACTTTTAGCTGGAGAAGATTTAATGAAATCTTTAGCTGCTAATGCAGCAGCAGAACAAGCTGATTTCTTATTCTATGATCAAGCTTATGTTGGCTCTTCAGTAGCCAGAGCAGGTGTAGAAGTTGCTTTCGAAAGAGTTATTCTAGGTTCTTTAGAAGGAACTACTAAAGAAGCGATAATTGAAAACGCAATTGCATACGCTAAGGACGAAGCTGAAAAATAGGTTTTAAATTAATACAGTTAAGTTATTAATTTAACATATAATTATAATTATTCTAAAGAGGAGGATAATATGAAATTAAACAAAAGGATTTTGAGTGTGTTCGTTATTGCTCTATTAGCGATTTTGTTAATAGGCTGTAATGGGACATCATCAAGTACTGGTGGAACGGAAACGACAACTTCCGGTTCAGGAACAACTTCTGAAACCACTACTACCACAGAAACGCAAGTTTCAATTGATTGGGCAACTTTAGAATCAACATTAAGAACTCAGTACGCTGCAAGTCTTGATGATGATGATTTTGTTGCTACAGCAGATTTGAATCTTATTACTCAAGTTGGAGATGCTACAATTTCATGGTCTAGTAATAAACCAGAGTTAATTGAAAATGATGGTACAATTCATCGCCCTGCATTCTCAACAGGAGACCAAACAGTAATTTTAACATCTACAATTACTATTGATTCACAAGAACATACAGTAATGTTCTTCGTAACAGTAGGAAAATTAGCTAAGACTGATGCTGAAAGAGCAGAAGAAGTATTCGTTAAAGTTATGGCTTTCCCTAATAAAGAAAAATGGTCATCAGCTGATAGCGATTCATTAACTTTCGCAGAAAAAGGAACAGACCTTGATAACGTAGAATACGATGTTGTATGGTCATCAAATCATCCTGAATATATTTCAGCAACAGCTGATATTATTCAACCATTAGATGAAGACGTTACTGTTACAATTACAGCAACTGTTACAATCAATGGTGTAGATTATAGCAAGACAAAAGAATTTGTAGTTGCTAAGCTTGAAGAAGGAAAACCAGTTGCATCAATTGCTGAAGCCATCGCTGAAGGTCAAGATGCATATGTAATGATTCCTGGAGTAACAGTTATAGCAATGTACGCTAGTGGTGATGTATTCTTTACAGATGGTACAGATATACTTTATATTTATACTCCACCATTTACTGCAGAAGTAGGACAAGTTTATGATGTTTCTGGTATGATAGACTTCTATTATAATGCACCACAACTTGCTGGTAGTGATACACATCCATTAAGAGCTGTTCCTTCAACCGAAGCAGCAAAAGCTCATCCAGTAACAACAGTTACATCAGTTATGGATATCATTACAGCAACAACAACACCTACAGAAGAAAATCCATTCTCTTATACAGCATATTCAGTTGAAGCAGCTGTATATTATGATGAAGCATGGGGTAACTACTCACTATTCTTAGTTCCAGTTGACTACGATTTTGATGCAGCTATTCCTGATGGAAAGAAACAACCTAATGGCGACTCAATTATGATTTATTACAGATCAAATGACGAAGTATTACAAGCGTTCCATGGTCAAGTAGTTACAGTTGAAATCGTTATGCAAGGATGGAGAACAGATTTAAGCGTTTGGTATGCTAACTTCTTTGGTACTCCTCTAGATGTTGATATTGATATAGCAGATGATGCTACAGCAGTAAGTACAGCTTTAACAGCTTTACAATATCCTGAAATTATTACTGATGACATTACATTGAGATTACCTGAAACATTATATGGAGTTTCTTTAGAATACTCAGTAGATGACGCTAATGCAATTAACGTTGATACAGGAGCTGTAAATGCTAGCGGTCAAACAACTCAAGTTACAGTTAATTTAACTATTAACGCTACAAGAGGAACAGTAAGTGACAGCAAAGTTGTTACAATAAAAGTTGGAGAACTTCCATTATCAACAGTTGCAACTATGTTAGAAGCTACTGAAGGAATGTTTAAACTTGAAGGTATAGTTATTTCTGGTGAATACCAAAATACTTATTTCTTCCAAGATGCAACAGATAATATCGCTCTTTATACTGATGGAAATGCTACAATTGAAAAATTATTAGAAGATAATATTGGAAATGTAGTAATAATCACAGGTACAAGAGATGCTTATAATGGTTTAGATCAAATTCGTGTTCAAACAGTTGAATTCAAAGAAGAATCAACAGTTCCAACACCTACTAATTTAGACAGTATAGAATTAACAAGCGCAAACTTAGAAGATCACGAAAGTGAACTTGTAGAATTAACTAAGATGATTGTTGTAGAAGTTAGTTCAGATTCTTATGGCAATATCTATATGACTTTAAAACATTTAACAAACGGTACTACAATTGATGTTAAATGGGATTCACGTGTTACATTACCAACTGAACTTAATACAGCTATCCAATCAGTTTCTGAAGGTGATGCAATCAATATTACAACTGTATTAGCTTGGAATAAGACTCCAATTCTATATGTTGTTACAACTGCAGAAATCGAAGAAGTTACTTTATCAGATGCTGATAAATTAAATGCTGACAAAGCTGGACTTAACTTTGGTGGAAATGTTTATGAAGCAACAACAGTAACATTACCATTAACAGGAACAAACGGTTCAACTATTACTTGGGCTATTACAGCGGATGCTGGTTCAAATGCTAGTTATGAAGCAACAACAGGCGTTTTAACTATTAACCAACCAACAGCTGATGCGACAGTTGAAGTTACCGCTACACTTGGTCTTGGTGATGAAACAGCTACAGCAGTATTCACTTATACATTAATGAATATTACAAAAGTTGACTTAGGTGATTTTGCTAGTCAAACAATTGGTGAAGTTGTAGCAGTTAAAGGTATTGTTTATGCAGTTATCCAAAATGGATTCTTCATTGAAGATGCAACAGGACAATTATTCGTATTCACTTATGACGCAAGTTATAACGTTGGCGATGAAGTTGAATTACTTGGAGAAGTCGCTGAATATAAAAGTTCATATCAATTATCTAATTTAATAGGTCTTCCAGCTGCTTTATCAACAGATAATGATGTTACTATGGAAGCTGAAATGTATGAACATGGAACTACAACATTAGAAGCTGGACAATTATATACTGTAATTGGTACAGTAGCTATTGAAGGCGACTATGACAATGTTTATATTTATGTAAATCTAACTGATAAATTTGAAATCTATTATAAATCACCAGATGCATCAATAGCTGCTTTAGAAGCTCTTGATGGAAAAATGGTAGTTGTAGATATTATTTATTATAATAACTCAACAGTATTTGCTTATACTGGTGGAACTGATGGTGTAAGTCTTTACGCTGAAGTTACAGATTTCACAGAATTAACAGCTATGACTGATGGAACTAATCTAGATTTACCTGATGGTTCTTATGTAACAATTACAGGTGTTGTGACTGGTAATTC
>CAYWUZ010000058.1:0-4045 GCA_964461565.1 uncultured Candidatus Izemoplasmatales bacterium
AGTTGTAACTTCTTCTTCAGTAGTTATTTCTTCTTCGTTTAACTCAAAATCACCAAAGTCATCTAAATTAGAGTGAGCAACGATTTCATATTCAACACCATCAAGAATAAAGATACCTGTGATTTGTTGATTAGCAACATCCACATTATAGTATAAGTAGTATTCTTGATCTTGAACACCCATTGTTAATAAATAATCATATTCTGGCCTGTCTGAAGTTTCGTCTTTAACACTTGCGAATGAATCAGGTCCATTTTCTATGAATGTTTTTAACAAACTAAAATACCCATTTAATTCATCTAATGTTTCATCAGTTAATAAACTTTGTTGTTGAACTGACAAATTAGTTGTTTGAGCTAAGTTTGAATCTGCTTCTAAACTTAAAAACCCACTTGATAGAAATGATAATGTAGCTAGTGAATCTTTAGATGATAATTCATCCATTGTAACACTTTCATTGTTTGTTGGTAATTCTGTTCCTGTACAGCTAGCAAAACCTATTCCTGATAGTACTAATACTGCTAATGCAATTAATTTTTTCATATTAAAATTCCTCCTTGTTTTTTTGTTTCGCACATATATACAAAACACAAGGAGGAAATTCTCAATTTTATTTAATTTTTTTTAATCTTCTTTATTTGCATAGTCTGGTAATATAACATATTCAACGTTTTCTAGATAATCTAATGAATCAAAATCAATCACTTCCAAATCATCATGTAGTAATTGATTGTACCAAATATCATTACTATAATATCCATTATTCTCTTTTCTTATTAATTCAATAATCGGACAGTTATCGTCGAACTTACCTGACTTTAAATATTCGAAATTTATTTCACTTCCATCTTCATAAGTACAATTTTGTAATTTTTCTTGTAATTCAGACCTTGGATAGTTTTCTCTTAATCTTTTCCCATAAGCGACTTCGTATCCATCTAAAACAAATGAAGCAGTGAATTGTTGACCTCCAATCATTTCAGAATCAACAAAATATAATTGTTCACCAAACTCATCTAATATATATCTAGCTTCTACAAAACTTAAAAGTTCATAGTCCCTTGCATATAATAAATAAGTATCTCCTTCAACTTGATAATCTCCAAAGTATGTATCACCCGTTTTAGCAGATAAAGACATATACTCCATGACAAATGCATCTAATTCATTTGATTCATATACTATTAATAATTGATACTCAGTAGTGTCATATAATAAATCAGGATGGTTCGCTATATCAACTGTAAATAAACCATCTGCATAAGAATCATAAGTCGTCGGATCTGATGAGTCCATTAATAAATGCATTTTATTATCTTCTACGTCAATAATTTCTTCAAAATAAACTTTTAGAGATGAATCTTTATCTAGTAAAGAATTATTCCAAGAATTTGATGAATCAATTTTTACATTTAAGATGACTTCATCAGGCATCCATATATAGCTAAAACTCATCGGTATAAATGATTCTATATTTTCATCATATTTTGATGCGTAAATACCAATGCTTTTATCTTTATCTTCTTTGTTGAACTGAACTAAACCATCAACACAATATGTACTACTATCTTCACAATCCACCCATTGATTTGTTAAACTACCATCAATAACTTGATGTGGAAAGAATCCTAAAGGTAATTTCAACCCATCAATTTCCACCGTATAGTCGTTTTGTATATATGGCGCTGAACCAATAAGAACATTTTTTCTTTCAACTTGATAGAATATAACTTGTTCTAAATTTTCTAGATGACTTAAATCAGGCATTTGTGTTATCGTATCAGGAATAAATAATTTTTTAATATCAGTTCTATCTTCTAACATAAATCCATTACTAAACTGATTCCAAGCACCATAAAAACCTGGAACAACCAAATTCGTTGATTCACCAATATATTTGCCTTCTATACCTATAGAATAAAATTCAAATTGACTCCTAACAGTATTAAAAACTGGTTCTAAGTTCTCCATATCCTCAGTCACTTCAGTATAACCTAGATATGTTTCTTCACCATCAGACCATCCAGAAAAAACATAATGATAGATTAATTCATGACTCAATACAGGTAAAAAGACAACATCACCTATAAAAGTTTCAATTTCTTCAATATGACTTTCTGAATAATTTAAGTAAATTGTTTTTTCTTGTAATGTAGGAACATCAGTAGTTTCCTGTTGGGTAGATTTAGTTTCTCCGGTTGTATCTTCTTCTATTCCAGAACAAGAAACAATTGTTAACATTAACATAAATGAAATCAAATATCTATATAACTTCATAAATACCTCCATTTTAATTCTATCAATCCATGATTATATTTTCAACCCAGTTTCAAAAAATAACAGGCAACAAAAGTTGCCTATTAAATGTTAATTATTATAAGAATCATAAAAAAAACACCTCTAAGAAATTAATCTTAAGAGGTGTTTTACAAAAATGAAAAAATTATTATTCGGTAATCGTTGTTACGACATTAGCGTACATATAATATAGTACATCTTCGTCTGTAAATCCATCATTTGTATTGAATGTGATATAGTATTCTGTTTCTGCAGTTAATCCAGTTATTGTTACTGTAGCGCCATCAATTGTGATAGTAGCTGTTGTAATTTCTGTGTCATCTGCATTTAAGAATAATTGAACTGATCCAGCTAAGAATTCTCTAGCAGCATTGTCACGAACATCTAATGTAACAGTACCAGTTGTATCTGTAGTTGTTACAGTTCTTACTAATTCACCTGAATATTGCCATGTTGAAGTCGTAAACGGTGTATCACCATTTTCACCAGATGCTAAATCATAACTAATAGTGATTTGGTAATCATATGGATATGGTTTAACGCCTGTAATTGTGATTGTTGATGAAGTTGCAGGAATATCTTCTAATTCATTAAATACATAATATCCTTCACCATTTTGTCCGTATTCTTCGATTGTATAAGTAATGTTAGTGTATGCAGCATTCGTGAATTCATCAATTGTGAATGTGAATTCTGTTGGAAGAATTTCAGTAAACTGTGGACTTGGAGCTAATGCTTCTTCGCCATCAATAATATATTTTTGACCATTTAATACAGAAGTTATTGCATTGAATGACCACATTTCATAATGAGCAAATGTTTCAGTTATATTACCGTTTTGATCATAACTGTGAGTTACATATTGAATAGGAACAACAGCTTCAGAAGTGTCGATACCCCAGTTCAATGTAAATCCACCACGATTATCATCACAGAATACATCTAAGAAAGATGCAGCGTCTAATGTAGAACCAGAAATACCACCGATTGAAAGGTCAAAATTACCAGTCATCATGTATTCATAATAAATACCAGGGAAGTCTTTAGGTTCAACGTTTACAACCACTTTAACATTTAATGAATAATGAATGAAAGTAGCTTCGAATGTTGATTTAATATATTGTCCTAATAACGTTTGTGCTTCACTACCAGAGAATACATAGAAATCTAATTCAATTGTATCGCCTTCGTCATAAACGCCATCAGCTACTAATTTTTCAATTGCTAATTCCCAATAAGCGATAGCAGCATCTTTATTGTATCCATTTTGTCCAGGTGCTAAACCTTCACCAACAGTTAATCCTTGTGGTGTTTGACGGTATGGAATACCTTCTTCAGCTTCTACTAAATATGCATCTGAGAATAAGTACATTTGTGTTTGGCTTGTTTTTAATACTGTTTCAGCTAAGAATTTTCTGTCAATAGCAAAGAATAATGCCATTTTGAAATCATCATTAGCTAATAATGGTTCTGGAACATAAGTTGATCCAGGGAATTGTTGTTGTTGATTTTCAACAGTTCCTAATCCATTAATCATCATTCTAAATGTTGTTGCACCAGGTACTCTTTTTAATCCAGGATGATTTTTATAATCATCATAGTTTGCTGTTGGTAAAGCTACTGCTTCTAATTTACCAGCAACGAATTCTTGGAATCTGATTGCAGCATCATTAATGATTTGGAATTCATATCCAGTGTAGAAATACTCATCTGGAGAATGATAGTTTGTGTTTTCTTTGTAAACTAA
>CAYWUZ010000059.1:0-3864 GCA_964461565.1 uncultured Candidatus Izemoplasmatales bacterium
ATCTAATAGCTTCATTGTTTCTTCAACAACAAAATCAACATCTGTTTCTTTCGGTTTATCTTTGAAAAGAATTTGTAAACCGACAAAGTTTGCAATACCCATTAAAATATAACTCATTGTTTCTAAATCGATATCATCTCGTACATCATTATATCTTTTTAAGTTTAATATGTATGATTCTGAGAAGGTAGAGTAATAATCGATAAATAGTTTTTGATCAACAAATAATGATTCCCAGATTAATTTATAAGCCAATGGTTCTTTAATCACATACATTATAAATGCTTTTAAACCAGCACGTTCAATATCTCTTCTTGATGTTAAACCCATAGTTGCGTCACGCGCTGCTTGTCTGATTTTTTCTTGATATTCATCTAACAAATAATGATAGAGTGCTAGTTTTGAATTAAAGTAAATATAATAAGTCCCAACCGCAACATTTGCCTTTGCGATGATATCATTGATTGAAGTTGAATGATATCCAGACTTGGCAAAAAGCAGTTTTCCTGCTTTGATAATTTTATTAAAAGATTTTTCGCCAACTTTAGTTTTAGCGTGTCTAAAAGTGTTCTTCATTCTATCACCGCTTTTATTGTAAAGCAATTCTTTTTAAAATACAAGTTAATCATGAATAGATTGTTAAAAATGACAAAAAGGAATAGATATTTTTTATTTCTTAAAAGTATCTTTTGATAATTAAGTGAAAGCGCTTGACATTTTGGGGTAAATTTGATTATAATTAAAATGAAATATGAACAATTATTCATATTTGTTTTTATAAAATATATGAGGAGGTTTTTGAATGAAGAAAAAAGTTTTTATTGTTGGTGCTAAAAGAAGTCCGATTGGTGCTTTCTTAGGGTCATTGAAAGATGTTCATCCAAGAGACATGGGTGCACAAGTGTTAAAACAATTGCTTGAAGAAACAAAAGTTCCAGTTGACAAAATATCAGAAGTGATTGTTGGGAATATTCTTCCAGCAAATTTAGGACAAGGTATTGCTAGACAAATTTCTTTAACAGCGGGTATTCCTGAAACTGTTCCTGCTTATTCATTAAATATGGTTTGTGGATCTGGTATGAAAACAATTATGAATGCATTTATGGGAATTCAAGCTGGATTCTCAGATATCGTTGTTGCTGGTGGGGTTGAATCAATGTCAGGTGCACCTTTTATGGTTGATGGTTCAATTAGGTCAGGACGTAAGATGGGAAATATGGAATTGGTTGATCATATGTTATCAGATGCTTTAACAGATGCTTTTGGAAAAATGCATATGGGAATCACTGCTGAAAATATTGTAGAAAAATATAGTATAACTAGAGAAGAACAAGATGCTTTTGCTTATGAATCTCAACAAAGAGCTATTAATGCGATTGATAATGGTCGTTTTAAAGATGAAATTGTTCCAATAAAGATTCAAACAAGAAAAGGCGAAATTGTTTTTGATACTGATGAATATCCAAATCGTTCAACAACTCCAGAAATTTTAGGAAAACTAAGACCAGCTTTTAAAAAAGATGGTTCTGTAACTGCTGGGACTTCTTCAGGGATTAATGATGGGGCTTCATTCACTATTATCGCAAGTGAAGAAGCAGTTAAAAAATATGATTTAGAAGTATTAGCTGAAATCGTTAATATTGGTCAAGGTGGTGTTGATCCTAACTTCATGGGTATGGGACCTGTTCCAGCTATAAGACATTTATTAAACAATGCAGACATGACTTTAAAAGATGTTGATCTAATTGAATTAAATGAAGCCTTTGCTTCACAATCATTAGGTGTTCTTCATGAATTAGAAGTAGAACATGGAGTCAAAAGAGAAGATATCTTAAAATATACTAATGTTAACGGTGGGGCCATTGCTTTAGGACATCCTGTTGGGGTTTCAGGTAATAGAATCGTTGTTACATTAATTCATGAAATGATCAAAAGAAATGCTAAAACTGGTTTAGCAAGTCTATGTATTGGTGGCGGTATGGGTACTGCTATCTTAATTAAACGATAAAGAAAGGAAATTATAATGAAATTAATAGATAAAATCGCTGTTGTTACAGGCGGCGCACAAGGTATTGGTCAAGAAATTTCTTTAGCATTAGCAAATGAAGGCGCTAAAGTCATCGCAGTAGATATGGGCGAAATGAAATATGAACATAAAAACGTAGAGGGTTATAAATTAAATATCACTGATACTGTTGGATGTAAAAAGTTTTATGATGATATGATTGAAAAATATGGTCATATTGATATTTTAGTTAATAATGCTGGGATTACTAGAGATTCAATGACAAGAAAAATGACTGATGAACAATGGGATTTAGTGATTGATGTCAACTTAAAAGGTGTCTTTAATCTAACAAGATATATCGGACCACAAATGGAAACCATTGGTGGTGGTTCAATTATTAATATTTCTAGTGTTGTTGGTGTTTTTGGAAACATTGGACAAGCGAATTATTCAGCGACTAAAGCTGGTATATTAGGATTAACAATGACTTGGGCTAAAGAGTTTGCTAGAAAAGGTGTTCCTGTAAGAGTAAACGCAATAGCACCAGGATATGTAATGACTGATATATTAAAAACAGTGCCTCAAGATTTATTAGATCAATTTGCTGGATTAACGATGTTAAAACGTTTAGGTCAACCAGAAGAAATTGCTAAAGTTGCTTTATTCTTAGCGAGTGATGATGCTTCATACATCACTGGCCAAACCATTAATGTTAACGGCGGTATGAGACTTTAATTTAAATAGAAAGACGTGATAGTATGAATAAACCTAATGTGGGCATTGTTGGTACAGGGATATATATTCCTGATCAATGGATGACAGCAAAAGAAATTGCAGAAAAAACAAATGGTGTTTGGGCTGAACAAGCTGTCATTGAAAAATTAGGTATTGTGAAAAAATCTATTCCAGGAGAAAATGATGGCACTCAGGAAATGGGTGTTAGGGCAGCGTTAAATGCCTTAAAAAATACTGGAATGGATCCTTTAGATATAGATGTAATCATTGGTGTTGGTGAAGAATGGAAAGAATATCCTTTAACAACATCTGCTTTATATATCCAAGATAGAATTGGTGCATTAAATGCTTGGGGTATTGATGTCGCGAACCGTTGTTGTACAACTGTTTCAGCAATGAAAATGGCGAAAGACATGTTGATTGCTGATGATGATATTTCTGTAATTATGGTCGTTGGTGGTTATCGAAACGGTGATTTTGTAGATTTCACTGATAAGAACATGTCAATGATGTATAACCTTGGCGCAGGTGGTGGCGCTATTATCTTAAAGAAAAATTATAATAAAAACTTATTATTAGGATCACATGTGATTGCGGATGGTTCTTTAGCGAGAACTGCTGGTGTAGAAATCGGTGGAATTATAAACCCAATTACAAAAGAGAATGTTGATGAAGCTTATAAATCATTAAAACTGATGGATCCTATTAAAATGAAGAATCGATTAAACGATGTTTCAATGCCTAATTGGATGGAATGTATTGATAAGGCATTAGAAAAATCAAATAAAGAAAGAAAAGATATTGATTATTTAGCAATTCTTCATATTAAACGTTCAGGTCATCAATATATGTTAGATGAACTAGGATTAACTGAAGAACAAACTATATATTTAGAAGACTATGGTCATATTGGTCAAGTCGACCAAATTTTATCTTTACACAAAGCTTTAGAAGAAAAGAAAGTGAAAGATGGTAGTGTTGTGTGCATGATAGCTGCAGGTATTGGTTATGTATGGGCAGCAAATATCATCCAGTGGGGGTAAATTATGTTTGTAATTGACTTAATTATCAACAGTATTTTACAATCTGCACCGCTTGCTTTAGCAACATTCGCAATTGTT
>CAYWUZ010000060.1:0-3780 GCA_964461565.1 uncultured Candidatus Izemoplasmatales bacterium
ATTATGCTGGTATTGAAATGATAGGTGGTTTTAAAATCGGATCTGATGATCATCTTAAATTACCAGGTTTATGGGAAGAATTAGAAAATTTATACATGAGTGAAATTCCCAATAAGATAACACCTTTAAGATTCATAGGTTTAGAAATATATCGTTTTGACTTTATGGAATCTAAAACAGTTGATTATTATGCCATGGTTCAAACTGATGGTCTAGTGGAAGTTGATGAAGAAAATTTAGTCACAAAAAAATTACCTAAAGGTAAATATATAATGTTTCCAATTAATAAGAAAGATTTAAAGAATGAGATAAAGAAAGTCTATAAGTATGTAGAAAATGAAGATTTAAATGTTCATTTAGGCTTTCATGTGGAAGATTATCAGGATGAAAGTGGTAGCCATTTTAATAATCAAAAATTGTATTTATCATTTAAATTAGAGGAATAAAGAAAAGGCTTTCAGCTTTTTCTTTTTTTTAAGAAAAATGCCTTTAAATCTATGTTATAATACGAATGGATAATTTAATGAAATTAAAGGGAGACACATATGAAAAAAGCATTGGATGAACACATTAAAGAATTAGAAATGATGGCTGTTGTTAAAGAAAAGCCAGAAAAAGGTTTTGTTTTCAAAAAAGTTAAGATTTCGACTGATTTAAAGGATCAAGAAGTATTAATTAAGATAAAGTCTGTTTCTTTTTGCGGAACAGATTCCCATATTTATAATTATGATCATTGGGCTGAGACACATTTAAATTTACCTTTAATTGTAGGACATGAATTTTCAGGTGAAATTATTAAAATGGCTGATGATGTCAAGGGTTTAAAAATTGGTGATGTTGTTAGTGCAGAAACCCATATCATTTGTAATGAATGTGAGTTTTGTTTAAGAGGAGAAGGCCATATTTGTGAAAATACCGAGATTATAGGTGTTGATAGAGATGGTTGTTTCTCTAGATATATTAAAATACCAGCAGCGAATTGTATAGTTAATAATGATGCAAAAAATGACTTGTATTTATCGGTTCAAGAACCTTTAGGGAATGCTGTACATACTGTGACGCATTTTGACGTCAAAGATAAGTCTGTAGTTATATTAGGGTGTGGTCCAATAGGTTTAATGGGTATTGATGTTGCTAAGGCTTATGGGGCTAAACAGGTTATCGCTATCGAGGTCAATGAGTTTAGACAAAATTTAGCTAAAGAATTAGATGCTGATTTAGTGATAAATCCAATCAATGAAGATGTGTATCAAAAAGTTATGGAAGCAACTCATGGTAAGGGTGTTGATGTAGTATGTGATTTTTCTGGTAATAAGGGTGCCATTGAATTGGCTTTTAAATATATAAAAGCTGGTGGTGGTATGTCATTGCTTGGATTGCCAAACGAAAATATTTCTATAGATTTAGCCAATGATGTTGTTTTTAAAGGTTTGAATATTTATGGTGTTGTTGGAAGAAGAATTTATGAAACTTGGGATAAGGTCAAGTATCTAGTATCCAATGATTTATTACACTTTGATAAGTTTGTGACTCATCAATTCCCATGAAGTCAAATCAGTCAAGCAGCTGAAGTGATGAACGGTAAAAATTGTGGGAAAATAATTTTAATTCCAGGAGATGATATAGATGAATAATTTAAAGTATTTAGAAAAACAAGTAGAACAACTAAAAGAGGATGGGGTATACAGAACCCTACCTATTAATGAAGGTCCTTGTGATAACCGAATTTCTTTAAACGGAAAAGAAGTTGTTAATCTATCTTCTAACAATTATTTAGGACTAGCGACTCATCCTCTAGTTGAAGAAGCTGCGATTGAAGCAGTAAAAAAATATGGTGCTGGAACAGGTTCTGTAAGAACTATTGTTGGAAATCAAGCACCGCTTGAAGAGTTAGAAGTTTTATTAGCTGAATTTAAGCGAGAAGAAGCAGTTACTGTTTTTCAATCAGGTTTCATCTGTAATATTGGTGCTATTCAAGCCATTGTTAATAAGGGAGATTTAATTATTTCTGATGAATTAAATCATGCGTCAATTATTGATGGTGTTCGTTTATCGAGAGCGGATAAGGCTATTTATAAACACTCTGATATGGAAGATTTAGAAGGTATCTTAAAAGAAAAAAGAGATGATTACAATAATGTTTTAATTATTACTGATGGTGTTTTCTCAATGGATGGCGACTTAGCAAAATTACCGAAAATAGTTGAATTAGCTAAGAAATATAATTGTTTAACTTATGTTGATGATGCTCATGGATCTGGTGTTTTAGGCGAAAATGGCCGTGGGACAGTTGATCATTTCCATTTGCATGGTCAAGTTGATTTTATCATTGGGACTTTATCAAAAGCTATCGGTGTCATTGGTGGTTATGTAGCTAGTAAAAAAGTGGTTAAAGAATGGCTTTTACATAGAGGACGTCCTTTACTATTCTCAACTGCTTTACCACCTGCAGCCATCGGCGCTATTATTCAATCCGTTAAATTACTGATGAATTCTACTGAATATACTGATCAGTTATGGGATAATGCAAGATACTTTAAGAACAAGTTAGAAAAATTAGGTTTTGATATTGGCCATAGTGAAACTCCAATTACACCTGTTATGGTTGGCAAAGAAGATTTAACCATGAAATTTTCTAAGAGATTATTAGAAGAAGGTGTCTTTGTTTCAGCCATTGTTTTTCCTACTGTACCTAAAAACACAGGACGGTTACGTTGTATGATTAGTGCAGCTCATACTAAAGAAGATTTGGATTTTGCAGTAGAAACAATGGAAAAAGTGGGCAAAGAATTAAAAATTATTTAAGATGCCTGCCCATCGCAAGATTTTTTATGCATTTGTTGCATTAACAGCTTTATTCATGTTAATGAGTCTTTTGTATCTAGGGCATGATATTGTTTTAAGATTTAATTCAACAGATGATCAGCCTTATGTTTTTTCTAAGTACATTATTATTATTTTTATAGGAATTATTTCTTATTTTATTGGCTATCAATTGTATGATGAAAAGAATAAAGGTGATTATACAAAATGGTATCTTATAGCTTTTATTTTGTTGGCTATTGACCTATGGATAATTATTATTAATATATCAAGTTAAGGATGTTTATTGCATCCTTTTTTTGAATATTTTTTTACATGTTTTATAAAAATTATGGTATGATATTATACGAGGTGTTTATATGACAAAAATTAAGGGAAATTTATTGTACGGTCAATCTGGCGGGCCAACTTCAGTGATTAACGCTAGTGCTTATGGAGTTATTCAAGAAGCTTTTTTACAATCAGATAGAATTGAAAAAGTCTATGTAATGAATCATGGGATTCAAGGTGCATTGAATGAGGAGCTTTTTTTAATCAATGAACAATATAAAAAAGACATTGAATTATTAAAACATACACCAGGATCTGCTTTTGGTTCAGTAAGATATAAGCTTAAAGATTATGAAGATGATGATACTGATTATAAAACACTACTTAAATTATTTAAGAAATATAATATCCGTTATTTTTTATATAATGGTGGAAACGATTCTATGGATACTTGTGCAAAAATAGCAAGGTATATGGAAAGAGAACAATATCAAGTTTCAGTGATTGGTGTTCCAAAAACTATTGATAATGATTTGCCATATACTGATCATACGCCTGGTTTTGGCTCAGCAGCTAAATATATCGCTAATACCATTGCTGAAATATATTATGATATGTTGGCCTATCCTGTTTGCAAAGTCACCATTGTTGAGATTATGGGACGCCATGCTGGTTGGTTAACTGCTT
>CAYWUZ010000061.1:0-3777 GCA_964461565.1 uncultured Candidatus Izemoplasmatales bacterium
AGTTCTGAATATGTTCAAAACAAACATCGTGCTTCTACTACAAAAAAAGGGTTAGAATATGTCAAAGAACATGCACGTGAGTTAGCTGAAAATATTCCTTATGACCAAATCATTCGATCATTTGCGGGTATAAGATCTACATCTACATGTGATGATTTTTATATAAAGGAATCAATTGAGAATAAAGGATTCTATTATTTGGGTGGGATTGAATCACCTGGTTTAACAGCGGCCCCTGCCATTGCTAAATATTTATTAAAAGAAGTTATTCATATAGATGAACACTATAATTTGAAGCCAAACTTTAACCCTCAAAGGAAGAAACATATTGAGTTTCATCGTTTGCCTTGGGAAAAACAAAAACAACTTTTAGATTTAGATTCAAGATATGGAAACATTATATGTAAATGCGAAAAAATCACAGAAAAAGAAATTATTGATGCGATTCATGGCCCATTAGGAAGTCACACAATAAAAGGGATTAAAAAAAGAGTGCGTGCTGGGGCAGGTCTATGTCAAGGCGGTTATTGTGAGGAAAAAGTTATGAAAATAATAGCGAGAGAATTAAATATAGATCCTTTAGATGTTCAATATGATGATGAAGGTTCAGAAATATTTATTGAAGAGACGAAGGTGAATTCATGAAAGATGTGATTGTTATTGGTGGTGGTGCAGGTGGATTGGCCGCAGCACTTGAAATTAAGAAATCTGGACATGATGTTCTTTTAATCGAAAGAGAAGATAGATTGGGTGGAATTTTAAATCAATGTATTCATAATGGTTTTGGCTTAGATGTCTTTAAAGAAGAATTCACTGGTCCTGAGTACGCAGATGCTTTCATTAAGCAATTTTTAAATGAAAAAATAGATTATTTAATTGATACGACAGTCATAGATTTAGAAAAAAAGTCAGATATATTTATTTTAAAAACTTCAAATCAAAAAGATGGTATCAAAGAATACATTGCAAAAGCCATCGTTTTATCAACTGGATCATATGAAAGAACAAGAGGGCAAATATCTATTCCTGGCGATAGACCATATGGGGTCTTAACAGCTGGTTCTGCACAAAGATACTTGAATATCGATGGGTATATGGCAGGAAAGAAAGTGTTTATATTAGGCTCGGGTGATATTGGTTTGATTATGGCAAGGCGCATGACCTTGGAAGGTGCTGAGGTATTAGGTGTAGCTGAAATTATGCCATATTCCAATGGTCTAACAAGGAATATTGTTCAGTGCTTAAACGATTTTGATATTCCATTATACTTATCACACACAGTGACTAGAATTATCGGTGATGAACATAATCGGTTGTCACAAATAGAAGTGATGAAAGTAGATGATTTGCTTAAGCCTATTCCCAATACTGAAATGATTTTCTCTGTTGATACCTTGTTGTTATCGATTGGTTTGATTCCAGATATTATTCTTTTAGATAAATTAGGTGTTGAAGTTGACCCAAGAACAAAAAGTGTTAAAGTAAATCAATTAAATGAAACGAGTGTTAAAGGTCTTTTTGTTTGTGGGAATGCCCTACAAATTCATGATTTGGTTGATAATGTAACCAAAGAAAGTATTCGAACAGGGGAAGCAGTTAATTATTATTTAGAAAATAAAGATAAAGAAAAAACTAATATTAATCTTATACCTGGACAAAATATAGGCTATGTAACACCACAATTGATAGATATGAACAGTGAGGTAAAAGATATTATCATTTCATTTAGATCAAGAAGGAAAATAGAAAAAGCGGTATTAAAAGTAAATCAAAATGAAGAAACAGTATTTCAAAAAAAACTAATGTTTGTAGTTCCAGCTGAAATGGAAACTTTAAAGTTTAATATCGAAGAGTTATCTTCTGATAAAGATGTGTCCATTGATTTAGAGGTGTTATCATGAAAAAAGAGTTTATTTGTATTGTGTGTCCTAGAGGTTGCCATATTTCTGTTGATGACGATATGAACATCACTGGTAATCAATGTCCAAGAGGAATAACTTATGTTAAAAATGAATTAACTGCACCGACAAGAATATTAACAACAACCATTAAAACAATATTTAATGATGTTCCAAGAGTGAGTTGTAAAACTGATAATCCTATTCCTAAAGAATTAATATTTGAAGCAATGAAAGTAATCAATACTATGACAATAGATAAACCAATGAATATTGGCGATATTGTTATCGAGAATATTTTAAATACGGGATCAAACATTGTATTAACCAAGTCTTGTAAGGGAGAAATCAAATGAAAAAGTATATTTTAGCTATTGATCAAGGAACGACTAGTACAAGAGCGATTATATTTGATAAAAAATCAAAAATTATTTCAATTGCGAACAAGGAAATCACTCAATTTTATCCAAAACCAGGTTGGGTGGAACAAGATGCAAATGAAATTTGGTTAAGTGTTATTTCAACCATCACTCAAGCACTTGTATTAAAAAATATTTTACCAAATCAAATAGAATCTATTGGTATCACTAATCAACGAGAAACAACCGTGATTTGGGATAAAGAAACCGGTGAACCTATTTATCAAGCAGTTGTATGGCAGTCAAGACAGAGTCAAGATATTTGTGATGAACTAGAAGAAAAGGGCTACGGTGACTTAGTTAGAGATAAAACAGGATTATTGATTGATCCTTATTTTTCTGGAACAAAAATCAAATGGATTTTAGACCATGTGAAAGGTTCAAGAGAAAAAGCCAAACAAGGAAAGTTGGCTTTTGGAACGATCGATTCTTGGCTGATATATAAACTGACTGGTCATGTTCATAAAACCGATTACTCAAATGCTTCAAGAACGATGATTTATAATATTCGTGAACTTAAGTGGGATGATGAATTATTAGAAATTCTCGATATACCAAAGAATATTTTACCCGAAGTCACTGATTCATCAGGGTTTTTTGGTGAAACATCACCAAGAAGTTTTTATGGTGAAAAGATAAAGATTACAGGTGTTGCAGGGGATCAACAAGCCTCATTATTTGGTCAGTTATGTTGTGAAGAAGGTATGGTAAACTCAACTTATGGCACTGGTTGTTTTGTTTTAATGAATACAGGCAATCAAATTGTGAAATCAAACAATGGAATGCTTTCAACGATAGCTTGGAAGATTAAAGATAAGATAGTATATGCTTTAGAAGGAAGTGTGTTCGTTGGGGGATCAAGTGTACAGTGGTTGAGAGATGGATTGAAAATTATTCAATCAGCTTCTGAAACAGAAGGTCTTGCAAAATCTGTTCAATCGACTGATGGTGTCTATGTGGTTCCTGCTTTTGTAGGATTAGGAACACCATACTGGGATTCAGATGCTAAAGGTGCTATTTTTGGTTTAACAAGAGGAACAGATGAAAGACAAATTGCTCGAGCGACTTTAGAAGCGATTGCTTATCAAGTGATGGATGTATTACATGCTATGGAAGCTGATTCTAAGAAACCAATTCCTTTAGTTAAAGCAACTGGAGGTGCCACAGTTAATCAATACTTAATGCAATTTCAAGCTGATATTATGAATATTGATGTAGGTCGTCCTGAAATTATGGAAACAACGGCTTTAGGGGCTGCTTATCTTTCAGGATTAGAGAGTGGATATTGGACAAATATCGAAGAAATTAACCAACATAAAAATGATGATGAAATTTTTAAACCGAAGATGTCTGACTCAAAAAGAAAACAGATGATTCGTGGATGGAAGATGGCTGTAGAAGCCACAAGATATTTTAAACCTTAGTTAAACTAAATGTTTTTTTCAGTTGTTGACTTGGCA
>CAYWUZ010000062.1:0-3454 GCA_964461565.1 uncultured Candidatus Izemoplasmatales bacterium
TGGATCCAGCATTTAGTAGTGGTCCGACTTTTCCTACAACAGATAACACTGGTCCTATCGCAGCTACGAGTCCAGTTAAGGTTGCAAAAATTTTCTTGGTTCCTGAATCCATGTTATTCCACTTATCAATCCAATCTTTCAATGTAGGAATTACATTATCTCTTACTTTGATGATAAGCTCCTGTATAACTGGTAAAAGGGTACTTGCTAAATCAACACCTAAACTAGATACTGCTTGTTTTGTACGATCTAGTGCATCTGTAAACTCTCCTGCTTTTGCTGCTTGTTCATTCGTTACAATTCCAAGTTCTCTTGCTTCTTCTCGAAGTCCATTTATAGCTTCTGTTTCACTTGATAGAATAGGTAATACTTCAGTACCTATTTTCTCACCGAAGAACTCATTAGCAACACCAACACGTACTGATTCATCCGCTACATTTCCTAAAGCATTTCTAATAAGTTCGAATGCTTCATCAGCATTTTTCCCTTTCAAGTCATCAACTGTCAGACCAATAAGTGCTAAACTATCAGCAACCTTATCGCCATTTCCGGTAGCAATATCTCCAAGAATTCCATTTACTTTCATAAACGCTTTAGACATGGATTCTGTTGAAGTTCCCATAATGGTTGCGACATGGTTCCATTCCTGGAACTGTTCAGCTGATAATCCTAGTTTTTGGGCAGTATCTCCAATCTCATCTGCAGTATAAGCAGTCTTTATCGAAAACGCTGTTAAAGCAGAAACGGCACCTAAAATAGGTACCGTTACACTTTTTGTTAATGTTGAACCAAGTTTACCAATCTTCTCGAAGTTAGCATTGCTAAGTTGCTTGATTTTATCTGATGTTTTTTCTAACTGTCCATTCATCTTAGCTATTTCAGCTTCAGTGTATTGGACATTTCGTTTTAACTTATTAAATTCCTCTTGACTCATATCACCAACTTGAACAGCCTTTTTAGCATGCTCAAGTTCTTTGTTCTGTGTTTCAAGTTTCTTTTTTGTTTGCACTAATATATCATTTAGCTTTGATTGTTTTTGTTTCCATAAATCCAGATTTGTACTATCATAACGAAGGTTTGTATTAATCGCACGTAAATCTTTATTTTGCTCTTTTAAATCTTTCTTGATTCCATTTAGTTCGTTCTCTAAATCCTTACCATCAAGAGTTAATTTAATATTTAATCCTTTAACAGTCTCTGCCATTAATGCTCACCTCCTATAATAAGAATTTATCAATATCTTTTTGTGTAGCTCTTTTTGATGATTGTTTCCCATTTATTACATTCATTTCAAGCTCTACAATCTCAAAATAAGTATCTAAATCAAAAGTTTTTGTATCTTCAATCGAGATGCCTAAATGAGCAAGATTAAATATGATATTGGCTGTTATGTTTACATCGTCATTATTTTGTGGGTGGTTTGGGTACTGATCCTTTTTGAAACGTCCCAAGCATATCACCTATCGTATTCGTTAGATTTTCAAGCTCATCTTGATTGCTTAAAATAGAGAAATCAAGTGACATCAGAAAATCATTATAAGATTGTTTGCTGAATGGTCGTTGTAAAACATATATAATTCGGAAGATTGTGTCAATGACTGTTGATAGATCTTCTTCTTTTTTTGTTTTAGAGTTATCTAGCTTTTTAATATCACTAAATAGCTCTGTTGAAAACACATTACGGTAATCAATAATCGTAAATAGAGATGAATGAAGACGATACTCCTTTTCACCAAGTTTTAGTATTTTTTCCATATTAGCTTATCTCCTTAAATAAATGTTGGTAATGCTGGTGCTGTTGTAAGGAATGCTGCATAGTTTGTGTCTCCCACACCTGCAATCACTCTAAGAATAAGGTTGTCTCCTGATTCAATCGGTCTAGCCGTAATGTTCAATGTGATTGAGTTCGCTTCAATGGAATCGGCTTTTGATTTACTAGCATCACCTGATGGAGTTGCAGTACATAAGAAGTACCAAATACGTCTCGCTTTGATATCTCCTTGAATTTCATAACCTAAAGCAAATGTCTTTGTTTCGCCATTTACAACTTCTACAAGATTTCCGTTAGTGTCTTCTAATACACCAAAGATGTCCTTTTTGAACACGTCATCAATCTCTGTAAATTTAAGTGTGACGTTAGATCCTGAGTTGGATACTAATGTTGCGATTACCTTATCATCTGCATATACTTGTGTGCTTCCACCGATGGCTTCAGTTGTAATCTCTTGTGCACCTTCTAAGCGTTTAGGTGTAGTAAAAGTCCAACTACCATCTTCTGCTTGAGTTGCAAGTGCATAATGTACGTTTGTTAAACCAAATGTGACTTTATTACTCATTTAAAATACCTCCTGTTTGATTTCATATACTCTGTTGACTGAACTGTCTTCATTGACAAATTCAGATAATAATTCAAATTCATATCCCATAAAATAAAGGGATGCTTCTAATTGTTCTTCTAATCCTAAGTTCTTCTTTTCAGTGATCAAACTTACTTGAAAGGTTGCTACTTTTGCGACTGCTCTATCATCAGCATACACAATTGAACGATTACTGATTTCTTGAAAGATGATATAGTTTGGATCAGATTCCAATCCTACTCTCGTTCCATATGATACCTTTCCAGGTAATACAGAGTTCAAAGTATCATATAATGCTTCCAGTTTTTCCTGCATTAGACATCACCTTTTTCAATAATCGTTTTAATATCTTCTAACATCTTCGGTGTAAGCAAATCAAACGCTGGACGCATAAATGGTCGTGGTCCGACATACTTACCACTGCGATGTGTAAATCCAAACTCAAGTAAATGTGTTAGTTTTCCCTTTTCATTGGAGAAGATAACAATCGTCTTGTTGATTCCACTACCTTGAGGTTCAGCAATGAATGAATTAGCAAATGGTTTTGAACCACCACTTCTTGGTGCATGAGTACTGATATACTTCACGATTTCCTGAGCCGTTTCATCTAGCCTCTTTTCAAGTTTCCCAATAATCTCTTCAGCATATTCTTCTACCATATTTGAAATAGCAACCCCGAGTTCATCAAGCGTAATCAATGATGTCACTCTTTCTAATCTTAGTTCTACTCAAATAAAGTTCAATAAACTGTCCTATCTGATACGTTCGTTCAATCTTGTATATATCGTCTGCGATGTCAGCGAACATACTACCATCGTATAAGAAACTCTGGATTTTAAGGGCTACATCAATTCGTATGTCTGATCGTTTACTTTCATAGTATTCGTTTGATGTAATACTGAAATTTATGCCTATTACTTCTTTTGAGTTTTGAAGATGATATGCGGAAGATCCAATAGAATTTTGAACCAAATCCATAGTTAGTAGTTTTAAAGATATATTTGGTGAGTTAGGATACATTTTCTTCTGCTCCATTCGTTAGTGCAATCTGTCCTACCAACATATCAAATGTCTTCGGTAGTTCTTTTGCACTTCCA
>CAYWUZ010000063.1:0-3226 GCA_964461565.1 uncultured Candidatus Izemoplasmatales bacterium
CATCTGCTTGACGTGCAGGGGGTCGGGGGTTCAAATCCCTCTGGTTCCACCATAATGGCTAAATTTAGCGAAGTTGGTTTTTACCGATTTCGCTATTTTTTATGAAAAATCAGCTTTTAGTATCAAAAGTGGGCTCAAAAGTGGGGTCAATTATTTCCTTGATTATGCCTATATTTAGACAACTTTTCAAGTTCCTTAGTTTCAAAGTCGGGATTTGTATGTGTATATGAGCCAATTGTTACCTTAGAACTTGTGTGTCCTGTCCATTCATTTATAGTTTTTATGCTGACTCCAGCCTCTTGGCATTCAGTAGTAAAGTAATGTCTAAATGTATGCAATGTAATGTTAGTGCCTAATCTTTTATTATATATGTTTAGTCTATGAGAGACGGCATCTTTATAGAGTTTTGAAAAGATATTTCCACCATCTTTATCTAATTCATCTAATATTTTTTTGGCCTTTGGCACAAATGGAACCTTTCTAATTGAACCTTCAGTTTTAGGTGTTTGTATTTTTCTTGCATGAAGTTCGTATGCTTTATTCACATAGATTTAATTATTTTTTTCTAATAACATCAAATCAGTTCGAATAAATTCATCAAATTTATTTTAAGAGATTTATAATATATGAAATACGCAAAATATATGACATATACGCCGTACATTTAAATGTTTGAATAGTGTATAATATGTATTATAATCATGAATTTACCATATATGACATAGACATTTCTGCTTAGATAAATATTTAAGTTTTTTTGTTGTTAAAATATCTATCTTACCAAATTTTAATTAAATTTGGGAGGATTAGAAGTTGATCGCTAAAGCGATTTCTTTGAGGTTGTGGAAAGATATTTTTTTGGTAATGAAATGTGTGCTAAAGATTGCTTTGGAACTTGGATGAACAAAAATACATGTAGTGATGAAGAAGTAGTTTTGACAAGACCTTGTTACTCAGAAATCTTATTATTATAGTTTGAATATGGATTATATCAACCCTAAATCGGATTTTAGAGAGTAATCAGATAGTGAATTTCTCAACAATTATGTACTGATGTATAGAAAAAATAGTCTGGAAAATCAAACTATTTTCCGATATTTCATATTAAAAAAGAAAAGATATGAAGTATTTAGACTTAAGGATATTATGTTTATAGCATTAAAGACGTTTCATCAAATCGATAGATTGATTGGAAAAGTGTTCCTAATAAGATTCATACCTAATATACTTTGATATACACATAAATTTGATGTTAATTTAGTATGCGTGATTAAGTCAACCAAGTATTATGTTAGTTAAAAACATTACAATAATTTTTATGAAAGGAGGAAAGAGGATGAAAACAATTTTGAGTTTTTTTAAACGGGGATTTATATCAAAAAAAATTGATAAAAAATCTATTAATTCATTGGCTGGAGAAACAAATTGGGCTTGCGGACACGAAAGCTGCTAGGTGAGAAGAAATATCGCATATGCGATATTTCTTTATAGATAGGACGGTATTATTATGTTTTTGAAATCTAATACAAAAACTATTCAAACTCTCGAATTGAAAAAAATCAGTAAGTTTTTGTTACTCAATACTTCAGTTGATTATTCTTTTGTTATAACAAAAAAAGCAAGAGATAAAATTAGTATGGAGTTTTGGAAAAAAAGTAAATTAAGCAAAAAAGAAGCTAAGTTTATAAATGAGCTTATCGAATCGAAGTATTTAGTTGAAGAGGTTGAACATCCGTGTAAAACTTATATTTTCGACTATTGTGAATTTAGGTATCCTTTAACATCATTTAGTTTAGAATTAACTAACACCTGCAACTTAAGCTGCATTCACTGTTATGGAAGTTTTTCTCATCCAACTCAAAGATATTTTATCCCCTTTGAGTGGATAAAAAATTCATTGGATGATCTGGAACGACTTCATACAAAATCCATATCTTTGACTGGCGGAGAATGTACTTTGCATCCGGATTTCCTTGAGATTTTAGTGTTTTATCTTAGTAAAGGTTTTGAAGTAACAGTGTTTACTAATGGATTTAACACAGAGCTTATCTCTAAAGTGCTTTTTTTGACAAAGGAATTCAGATATAGTATAAAAGTTAGTCTAGATGGTTTTGAGGAGACTCATAACATAATCAGAGGAAATAACAACAGCTTCAAAAGAGTAATTAGCACATTGAATAAAATAGCAGAGTATGATAATATTTTACTATATATTTCTACAACAATAATGAAAGATAATATTTTCCAGGTTTGCGAATTTAAAGACTATATTAAAGATAACTTTCCGACTGCCATACACACTCATGATGTAGTCTTTCCTATGGGTGATGGTAATAATTGCTCTTTTTCAGTGCAAGAGCTAACATCCGTTAGAGAATCATTACCATTTGTTTTAGAAGATAGAGGATATGCAAAGCAAAAGCAAAGCAGGTGCAGTGCTGCAATATCTCAGTGTTGCATCATGGCCGATGGCAGACTTAAAATTTGTAATGCAGCAAATGATGATATATTTTATTTCAAGCACAATGCATTTGATGCTGGATTGCTAAAGGCGTGGTCTGATGTTGGCGAGAATATCTTGCATTACAGAGAAGAAAAATCTAAAAGCACTATAGATTGTTTAAGGTGTAAATATCGTAAAAAATGTTATAGAACCGATTGTAGAGTTCAAGCAAAAGCTTATTATGATGATGAAAAAAGGAGCAATCCTATAACTTGTTTTGAGATAAAAGAGAAGGTGGAATTTTGAATAAAATATTATCAAATTTTTTTAAAGCAATAATAGAACACAAAAAAGATTCTCTATTAAGCTTTTTATTCGTAATTTTATTATCAATTCTATCAGTAGTTGTACCTATTCTTATCAAATTTTACCTCGAATGGATTGTAAATGACGACTCTCAACTTTTGTTGATTGTAATAGGTATTGGTGGATTTACCTGTTTATTACTAATTAAAACTATTATAAATACTTTCTGGTATTTATCACTTGATAATTTTGGAGGTAAATACATAACAGATTTGTCTTTAGAATGTCAAAACGCTCTAAACGATACATATATATCAGAAGTAGAACATCTGTCAACAAACGTTATTAAGCACACCTTATATTATGATGTTTTGGAGGTTTTTAGGGTTGTAGCACATCATATTCCAAGTATTATTGGATCAATCATAGTTATTATTCTATCTTCTACATTAGCTTTTTACTATAACCCCGTAGTTT
>CAYWUZ010000064.1:0-3107 GCA_964461565.1 uncultured Candidatus Izemoplasmatales bacterium
CATCACCAACACTTCTTTTCACTGGCATTGATTCACCTGTCGCCAGTGATTCATCGATTAATGATTCACCTTCAATAATAAGACCATCTGTTGGTATTTTCTCTCCAGGTCTAATCACCATGATATCACCTGTTGATAATTCAGAGGTTAATACTTCTATTTCTTCACCATCAACGATTATTTTAGCTTGTTTAGCACCCATCTCAACCAATTTTTTAATGGCAAGAGATGCTTTACCTTTAGCTCTTGTTTCTAAATATTTTCCGATTAAGTGAAATGTCATAATCGTTGAAGCCATTTCGATAAAGGTCGTAATCGGTAAGAATATACCCATAAGACCTATAAGATATGGTGGTAATGAACCTAAAGACACTAATACATCCATATTAGGCTTCAATATTTTTAATGATTTAAAGGCTGCCACATGGACATGTCTACCAAGAATAAAGACAACAGGAAACGCTAATAACGCAGTGATGATGGTGTATCCCGGTATGTTTACAATAAACATATGAATAATCATCAAGGTCATAATAACTGAAGTGATCATCCCTGAATATAAAACTCTTTTTTTAGCCATCATCATTTTCTTTTCATCAGCTTGTTCATCTTCAGAAACAGTCGATTCAAGTTTTAATTGATAACCTAAATCACTGACTCTCTTTTTAATATCAGATATCTTAACAAGTGATTGATCATAAGATAGTTTAAGTTTATCTGTGGCTATATTCACGTGAACTGAATCTACTCCAGTCATCTTTGATACATTCTTTTCAATCGTTAATGCACAATTTGCACAAGTCATTCCTTCAACTGAAAAAGATATACTTCCTTTTTCTTGATTTGATAAGCTTGCGTCATAGCCTGAAGCTTTAACAACACCAATGATATCTTCTACTTTAATCAATGATTCATCAAATGTTATATAAGCAACTTCAGATGCTAAATTAACATTTGCTTCAAGAATACCTTTTTTATTATTAAGTGATTTATCTATCGTGTTGGCACAACTTGCACAAGACATACCAATAAGATTTAATTTAACTTTTTCCATACACCCTCCTTATACCCCCCCTATAAGGGGGAGCTTTATTTTAACATATCTTATTTTAAAATAAAAGAAAAGTACAAAAATATGCACTTGAATTGAAATATAATCACAATCATCTTATTTTATATAGTCCATTCCTTTTTCACAGGTTCATATATATTGGTCTTAGTACCATCATCTTTAATTAAAGATAATTGTGATGATTTAGATACAAGATGAACTTGTAAATAGTCTCCTGCAGATCCTGCAAAGTTTAAGACTAATAATATGTAAAATGATAAGAATAGATTTTGTGGAACTAAAAACAAAGAAACAATGATAATAATACCCCAGATGACTGAAGGTCCTAAACAAACAATGATAAAACTTTTTTTATTTAAAAAAGCATCAGTACCTGTTGTTAAAAACGGAAATCTTATTCGATATTTTGATTTTGTTTTTGATAATAAAGATATCAATAATCCATGAGTTAACTCATGGATTGACATATAGACTAATACTAAAGCTAAAGTAATACTTATATTTAACCAAGTAGAGTATTCTGATTCAAACTGAATATTAAAAATAGGCATAAGTGCAATGCTTAATCCTGCAAAGCCCATAAATATAATTTGAATCTTAAAGTTTAGTTTACTATCTTTTAAATCATATGATTCTTTTAATACATAATCACTTGGTAATTGTCTAGTATTTTTCATTGTTTTATCCTTTTCATGATACATACTTTATATTCATCTTTGTTTAATTTAACGTGCTATGTATATAATTAATTCTTATACCTCTTGAGCATTAGAACTTAAACTTTGTTTAAAAAATATAATCGTAATATAGATGGCTATAGCTGTTAATATAAGAAAAATTCCCACTTCAACATAGTTAACTGATGCATCTAATATGCCCTGAACACCAGCCATCGTCGCCACTGCGGTAAATAAAGAAGCACCTTTAAACAATAATATAGCAGTTAATGCATATCCAATAGCTTTTCTTTTGTATAAGTAATAGGCAGAAAACAAAGATAAGGGTACAATAAATCCTAAATCCATAGCCTGGATAATAAGTGTATGGTAGGTTTCTAATCCTACAGGTTGTTTATTTGGAGATAGACCAGGAATAATTCTTGAAAGCCACATCATTACTAACATAATTGCAACAAATATCATAAAAGTAATTGTTCTTTTGATTGGAATTGGACGATCATAAAATTGATTAATCTTATCAAATCTTAATAAAATCATCGTTTTGATTAACAAATATAATGATAATGACATATTCCATATATAGAGTAAAAATAATTCATTAAAGTGAGATAGAAAAGCATATGACATATAAGCATATAAACTATAAGAAAAAACACCAATCATTAATAATTTTGATAATTCACTGTCTTGTTTAAGTTTTATAAAAGCAAATATCATTAAACTACCCCAAACAAATATTGTTACAAAATCTTGTGATATTGCTTGAATAGCAACACTAACAGTATCAAAGCGATAAAGGCCATGATTATGTAAGAAAAATGTTTCTCCATGAATACTCACTACTTCTCTTGGTGTCCCTCCAATTGAAAACACACCTATGATAGCCGCAGTCAATACGGTTATAAATAAGACTATACTCCATTTTTTTATATGGTTTACTTGTAATTCCATCATAATCCCCCCCAATGATTATATGTATTTAAATTAAAAAGATTAAAAATTTTTAATCTTTTTTATTATTATAATATTTTTAATCAATAAAATCAAAAGCAATAAAACCATAACATTTAAAAACCTCAAAATAAGCTAACTATAATTAAAGCCTAACCTTTTTCTCTTAAAAAGAATAGTTTCTTTATTTATAGTGGCTGCTTTGAAGGTGTCATATCATCATCTAGAGATGGGGATTTATTTAAAAATTTCTTTTCAAAAATGCTATAACTCGTTATTAATATACTTCAAGAATATATCAATTATTTCAGGATCAAATTGTTCTTTAGCTTCTTTTTTCATAATCTTTATAACTTCTTCTTTAGTAAAAGCTTCACGATATGGTCTATTAGAACTTAATGCAT
>CAYWUZ010000065.1:0-2842 GCA_964461565.1 uncultured Candidatus Izemoplasmatales bacterium
ATCCATATAGACTAGTAACTGCTAAAGCAGGAACATCTAAGTTAGGATTACTATCGATAATATTATCGATACTGACGTGCATTGAACCACTTTCTAAAATCAATTGGTAATCAAGTGATGATGTTAATAAATCAGGACTTAAACCACCATCATAATTCATAATACCTAAAGCATTTAAGGCATTAACAATTGCTTTTAATTCAACAAGTTCAATTTGTTCTGTATTTAATGCATTAACAATAATCGTTTCTCTAAATAACTGTGGAACGACTAAAGATAATTGACTTGTTGAAGGTGTTAAAACAGCATTTTCTAAAATAATATCAGAAATAGTTGCTTGAATAATACTTGAAGATAATAAGGCATCTAATTCACCTGAAGTTAATTGATATAGACTAGATATAGTAAATCCATCAAGATCATCTGAAATCACTTGAATAGCAGTCACAATTGACACTAATTCAGAAGCAAACATATAATCAGTTGCTTCAAATACATTATCAGGAATCAATAAAGCAAATGTGCCTAAATCTAAATCAACAATTTGAGCTGTGATACTAGCTCTAATAATCTTAGAGGTAAATAAAGTGTTTAATTCAGACGTAGTCATTGTATATAACGTGTCAAGATCAAAGGTTTCTAATTGATCATAAATGACTTTTATTGAAATAATTAAATTTGATAATGCTAATTTCGTATAATAATCTTGACTATCTAAAGCATCATTTGGAATAACAAGTAATACATCACCAAAATCTAGTGATTCAATTTGAGTTGTAATAGTTGCTCTCATAATATATGAATCTAATAAACTCGTGATTGTTGAATCAGATAGTTCCGTGAAAACATCCATATCAAGACTTTCGAAATTAAAATCAACAACATCGATCATTAATTTTTGAATGGCAGTCAATAGATATTCTAATTCACCAGTTTCAGTTTCACTACTTCTCCATTGGATATTCATAGGCACTGTTAAGAACTCAACACCTTCAGTTTCAGCTTCACCACTAAGTATATTGATTAATGCACTTGTTAATATTTCTGAACCTAGTAGAACTGTTGGTTCTACATTAGATAAAGAACTTAATAAAGTTGTTAAATCAGCTGATTCAATAGCTTTAATAGAAATATTATTATCTATGAGGCTAGCGATAATATTTCCAAGAGCAACATATTCATCTTCCCATGAAAAATTAGCTGGAATATCAATTAATTTTGATAAATCACTTTCCTCATCAGTAATCATAGGAACTAAAAACGCTTCAGTTGCTAGCAAAACAATTCTTGATTCTGATATATCACTAAATATATCATTAACTAAGTCCTCGTCTACAGGCACTTCATTTCCTAATTCATCTACTGATACAGCACGTTCATTAAGAATATCAAACATACCTGCGATAATATTTGATAAACGACCTAATTCTTCTGCGTAATCATAGTCATAGAGTTCTTCATCTGAAATAGATAAAACAATCTCATTTTCATCACTATAATATTTGATGAGTATTGGTAAAGCAGTTGGTAATAAAACAGATTCTTCTAAATATTCAAATGCTTTTCTTATATCTTCACCACTAATATCAGTGATTTTATCTGTTTGACCATAATCAGAATTTTGAATCACATTAAAGGCTTTTGAGAACATTGATATTTCATGTCTTAAAGCAATGTTTTCATCTTTATATTCAAAGGATAAAACTTGATCAAATAGATTAATATGTAATGGAACTTTAACATCTTCATTAAACGTTGAAGGGACTTGAATAACATTTGCAGTTATAACAATGATGTTATTATTATAATTCTCAACTAAATCAGTCATCATTTGTCTAGTTTCAGCTGGAATTAAAGGATCAGATTCCTCTGCATTTAATTGGTTTACCTCTTCTTGCGGTATTAAAGAATGATTTAAATCTAAAAAAGTGTTTCTAGGCTCAAAGGATAATGTTTCAGTCTGCTCAGCTGTTTCTTCAGGGATGATTAAGGATAGACTTTCAATAAATGATATTGAACCTCCTAATACAATTAAAGTAACAAATACAGCCATAGCACCATTCATACCACCAACAATGGCTCCAAATAACCTATGTTTATTCTTTTTATTACGAATAAATAAAATTCTAATTATACCCGTAATAATTTTGTAAATAATTAATACAATAGTGAAATAAGCAATGGCCCAAACAATTTTAACAACAAATTGAATCAATCCAATTGCTAAAGCATCCATATCAGGTTGAGAAAAATCAAAACTGTTATTAAATAATGCTTGTACAATTAATTGATAATCATTTTCAAAGGATGTAAAATTAGATAAACTAGGATCTATGTTAGATAAAACACTCCCTAAAAACCCTAATTCCATCGACCATAGCATCTCTACAGCAGCATTCAAAGTCAAGAAGAATGCAATATAAAAAATAGCCATAACAATAAATGTATAGATTGATTTCTTAAATCCTCTTAAAAAACCAAACAATACTGCTATACCAAAGATAAAATAAAATACTAAATCTATTGATGCAAAAATATTTAAAAACATATTCCCCTCCTATATTATCTTCATTATACTATATTTATTTAAAAAGCAAGATAATATTGATTAAAAAAAGCCAGTTCTTAATGAACCGGCTTATTTTTATAGAATATTTTTATGATAAATGAGCAATATAACGATTGATTCCATCTTTAGTTAAGAAACTACTGATCACTCCATCTTCATAGTCACTAGCTAATAGTGTAAAGAATGGATCGATTGCATCAGCTTGTTCTACTTTTGGAGTTAAAATATTTCTCATAATCATTGAATCTAAGATGATATTTCTTTGTGCTTCAG
>CAYWUZ010000066.1:0-2706 GCA_964461565.1 uncultured Candidatus Izemoplasmatales bacterium
ATTAGATCTAATTATTCTTATCTCATCAAAACCATCAGGACTGAAATCACTATTTATATCAGCTTTTAAAGTTTCATCAAAAAAGTTAACGATAGTTTCTTCTAAAATCATATTTAAATCTTTGCTGTTAATAGAACCTGAAAAGCCGACTAATTTAATAAGAGGTGAAAACATATATACCATTGTAAAATCAAAGTGGGTGGTTCCATCTATTTGATAAAGTATAGATGAATCTTCACTATTATCAACAAGATTATATAAATTATCATTATTATCGCCTGTTTCCCAATCTCCACTTCTTAAAAATAATGAAGGTATTTTTAAGCCCAAATCAATATCGTTTGAATCAATTGATTCAACCCAAGCATCCAGTCCAATTAACGCTTTAATTCTATCATCTTTAATGGCTGCGTAAACATCTCCTCCACCACCGGTAGAATGTCCCAAAACTCCAATTTTTGTAAGGTCAAGTTTTCCTGTGAAATTCGATAATTCAGAATCACTATTTAATATTTCGAGATAATCAATAGTTGCTATAACATCATTACCATAAGTCGATACTAATCTATTAGCATAATCAAGAAAATCTGTAGTTGATTCCCTATTTGGTAAAGCGTCTTCATTTTTATAAGCAACGTCATCTTCATTAAAAACAGTAACCACAGACCCGTAAGTATGATCTATCGAAACCACAATATAACCTAAACTCGCCAGTTCTTCTGCAAAATCCGTATGCAGATTCATAAAACCGCTCCATCCATGAGATATGATTACTATAGGGTATTTGTCTCGACTATCACTAATAGGTGCATCAAGATAAGAATGAGAAAGAATATTAGCGGTCTGATTTAAAGCAAAGGATGGAAAACCAAAATCCTTACTTAAAGCTCTTGAGACGGTTACACCGTCTATTAGCCAAGGAACCTGTTCATATCCATCTATGGTTTCGGCCGGATACCATATTTGAAGCTTTATTCTTCTTGTGTCATTTGGATCGTCTGTATAAATTTCCGGTCTTTCTTCATTAACAATAAATGTTTTCGTTCCAATTAAAAAATCACCACTTGGTTCAGGTAATTTATACTTAGGAAATGAAAACATCAACAAACCGGAAATTACAAAAAGTGTTAAGAAAAGAATTGTTATTATCTTGAGAATTCTATTTTTGATATTTATTTCTTTTATCTTTTTAAAATAACCAAAAATAATTAATAAAACAACAGCTATATATAGCAACAATAACTGCCACATAAATCCAGCAAAGAAAGCATGCATTATAAATGCCACAACTATCAAACCAAAAAGAGTCACAAAAAGTGATTTATTGCTTATCTTATTACTCAAAACCAAGTAAAGAGTGACTATTGTTACTAAAAAAAGGAAAATCTCTAATATAAGCATATCTTTTCTCCTAATCCATGTCTTATACTAGTTATTATACCAAATATCATAAACTTATATGTTTTGTATGCGATATTTTATTGATAAAGAATTATAAATAATTTGTTTTATATATTAGAGAAATATTGATTATTTATATTTAGTATCCAATAGATTTAAAATTTTAGAATATTGTTCTAAAATATCTTCATCTGTAACCTTAATTAAATCATATGGATTTTTTAAATCCATTAAATAATCTAATTTATCAGTCAAATCTGATTTAACTATTGAACCCGTAAATTCAGTAGGAATCTCAAAATCATTCCATTCAGAAGCGCTCATTTCTAGCTTGCCAAATACCTCAACATATTTTAAATCATAAGTTCTGACTTCAATATCATAATTACTGAATACTTCTGTTTCACCATTATATACTTTATTGTTTGGGTAACCATCCAATACATCTTTACTTAAATAATCCCAACCATTCATATAGAACATACTTACATCATATGTATAGACATCTTCATCAAAAGATAATCCTGCCATATTATAAAAACCATCATAAATATTTACCTGATATTTTTCAGATTTATTATTCTCGTAATATACATTTTTATCAGGATCAAACATTTGATAACTCAATATCTCTCCTGTTTTATATAGTGCAAAAGATTCTCTGGTATCTGAATTAAAATAATAGTAATAATCAAAATCCGTATTAGATTTAAAACAATATTCTTTTAAAACTCCATCATAAAAATAACTATAAAATAAATAGCCGGAATCTTCATTATATCTAAATATTTCATATTGAATATCATTATCATCTAAATTGAACGTATAATATTTAATTTCTTTTTTACCGTCTTTAAAATTTGTTATTCGAGAATAACCGCTATTCTCATCAAAACCAAAATCCATTTCTGTTAGATTTGAAAATAAATTATCTAATGGCGCATCACAAACTCCATCAACTTCACAACTTCTAACAATTTCACCTATAAAGGAAATTGTTTCTTCTATTCTTTTATACGGCATGCTTATCATTAATTGGTAACTAAATGAAATAGGATCTTCTCTAGCAATATCATCTTTATTAATTTTTACACCATTTGGTATAATATTATGGTTTTCACCTAAATCACCGTTAAATTGTTCTAACCAAGTATTATTGTAATCCATATAAGTATTCACATTTAAAGAATATGTATCATAATCCGTCTTACAGTCATCAACACATACTTCAATATCTTGTTTTAAAACTCCGATATATTCTTCTTCATTAGAATTACAACCGATTAAAAATATAATGTTTAAAAA
>CAYWUZ010000067.1:0-2636 GCA_964461565.1 uncultured Candidatus Izemoplasmatales bacterium
ATTAACCATAAAGAGAAGGTAAGAGACAAGCTCTGTGACCCTTCAGCAACCCTCCTGTAAATTAGGAGAAGGTGCTAAAGCTTGAATGATGGGAAAATAATTATGCCCATCATTTTGATGGGCATTTTTATATATTTTAAAAAGGAGAGAAGATAATGAATAATTTTAGAGACAAATATTTGTGGCCTGATTATGCAAGAAGAGAAGACAAAGATAAAAGCCTTATAAGTAAATACGGTTCTGTGATTTTGGTCTATTATGGCACAGAAGAAAATCGCAACATACTAAAGGAATTCTTTGCTAAAAACGGATATGTTCAATTATGGGAGATTTATGCACATTATGGTTGCCCTTGGTATTATATCAATATTATGACCAAGGTATTTGCGCATGGTATAGCTTGTGTAAAAGTCACAAGCACTGTAGGTGAACACGCTGTTACTTTAGAAGAGTTTTTCATTATTAATGATATCTATAGCAAATATAGAGATAAAGAAATATTTGAGTTTTGATAAATATAAAAGGAGGAATATTATGTGTCCATATGGTAATAAAACACCAGAGAAAGACCACACAAAAGTTTGGTGCGATTTGGTAATGGTAAGTTCTAAAAGAGAAAAGAAAAAACTATTGGATTGGGCAGTTAATAATGGTTATACACTAATGTCACAAAGTCTTTATGATGGCGACGGTTTTTTTACTATTGCTTTTCCGTTTGATAAAGATAGAACTATTGGTTATATCTCGTTGTCCTTGGCAAAAGCAGATTTAATATATCATGGAGCCAAACTCTATATAAGTGCATTGGCTTATGTCTCATATTGTTTCAATAAATAAAAAAATTAATAGGAGGGATAATATGTTATTGAAAGCATTGGCATTCGCTAATAAAAAGCACAAAAACCAATTTAGGAAAGGAAGTAAAATCCCTTATATTACACATCCAATCGAGGTAATGAATATTCTTTTGGAAAATGGATATACTAATAATCAGATTATCGCCGGATTATTGCATGATACAATTGAAGATACCGATACAACTTATTCTGAAATAGCTGATGAGTTCAGCGGAAAAATAGCTGATATAGTGTTCTATAATACTGAAGATAAAAGTTTAAGTTGGTGGGAAAGAAAACAGCATACTTTAAAACAAATGCTGGATGAATGGGATACACTTGCTTCACCAGTTTTGTTCTCTGACAAATTAGCTAACCTTAGATCGATATTTAGAGATATTGAAGCTCAAGGTTTTGATATTTGGGATAAGTTTAATGCGGATATTGAGGATATATTATATTACTATAAAAGAATCTTAGAATATAGTTATCGTCTTCAAAACAAACCGATGTATCATGAATATGAAAAGTTATATAATTTTATTTTGGCTGAATATCGTAAAGAACAGAATATGATGGATAAACATATCATTTACGAAAATGTAAAGCGAGCAAGAAACATCTTGCGGGAAAAAGAAATAGAACTTTATCCTTTAGCATTTAATATTTTAGAACATATCTTCAATCGCTATAATGACCCAGAAGCATGCATGCATTTAGGTAGATGTTATGTATATGGGTATGGAATTGCTGAAGACTTTAAAAAAGGCGCTGAATATTTAGAATACGCAACTGTTTTAGGAGATTGTGAAGCTCCTGGAGAATTAGGGATATGTTATGTTAATGGAACTGGTGTCCAGAAGGATTTCAATAAAGCTTTAGAAATGTTTATACTTTCAAGAAAACGAGGCGCTAAATATTATGAAGATGCTTTTTATGAAAAAGTTAAACGTAATATGAAAGAAATGAATTATTCGATAATAGTTTAATAAATCCTACAAAAAAACAAAAAATATAGATGAATAAATAAGAGCTTTTATTGAATTTTAAACTATCAAATTTTACTGTTTTATGGTATAATATAAGAGTAATTTTTTCCTTGGTACAAAGGGTAAAGCGAGCTAAAATGCTTGCAATTTATTGGCTTAAAAGCCCTGGAGGAAAAGAAATGAAATGTATTAAAATTATTGTACCAAGGTTATTGATTGAACATTACTTACCTCACCCTGAGTATTCTGGTGAGGTGTTAGTTGTGCTTGAAAACGGATTATTTACCGATGTTTATACTGATAGTGACTTTAATTTAGTCACTAGCACTAATGACAAAGAATTAATCCGTTATTTACGGAAGAAAAAAGATTTAAAACCATTGAACTTAAACTTAAAATCTCACCTTTGGAACTTGCGAAGAATTGAACTTAATGATCAAGATACAATACTCGAGTGGTTTAACAAAAAAACAGATTATAGCATCAATGATGCAGGTTATACAATAGATGATATTATTGAATATATCGTTCATTCATTAACTAAAAACTCACAAATCTTTATTATTGAAAACCAACACTCTAAAGTTGGATTAGTTGCTTATCAAGCTATTTATGGTGAGGCAATAATTCATCTTGAAATCTATGAGAAAGATTTGATTAAAGAAGATGAAGTTAAAATGATTTTAGAAAAAGTCATGGGTTTTGTTAAAGATAAATATGATATTGAAATCTTTTCAACGACATTCTTTAATGAAGATTCTTATAGTCAAAAACTATTTGAAGAAAGCGGATTTTATTTTGAAAATACTTA
>CAYWUZ010000068.1:0-2522 GCA_964461565.1 uncultured Candidatus Izemoplasmatales bacterium
TCGTCTCCTCTTATTTGTATACAATGTTCCAAAAATTATATACAGCATCATCAATATGATAAATCAGTTTTTCTTATTTTCTTTTAACTCTAATAGTATAATGATGCTGATGCTCTAAGCAAATTGTTTTGTCGCAATAGTATTTTACTTATTTTCGGAAGAATATTCATTATTCAAAATATAGTCAAGATTCCTTTTAGCATTTCAATTATATAATTCGATTTTGTTCCTTAAATATATCTTCACCATCATTTTCTCATAAAATGGTGTACTTAACAACAGAAGAATAAACCAACCTATAAAGAGGATCATAGCAGGTCTTCCTGAGACATTGGTTGGAGATTCACTGATTCCAAATTCATACATAAGTTGTAATCCTAATAAGATAAAAATAGCAATATTTCTAAAAAAGAATATTAGTCTCATCCCAATAAAGTAAAATGGTCTACTAAAAACTAATTTTTTGCTTAGTAAGATTGCCTGTTGAGTGGATACATTGCTGTCAATTTTAATTATTGTAGTAAAAGAGAAAATAGTTTGAAATATCATATATACTAAAATTGTTATAAAAGTGATCAATAATCCTATCAGTATATTTTCTGACACATCTCCAGGAAAAACATTCAATAAAATGTTATGTATAGCGGGCACTAGTGCTAAAAATATACCATAAATAAGACTTAAGAGAGTATAGTGTGACAATGCAGCTGATCTACTATTTTTATCCATGAAACTAAATGCATCTTTAATTTTTATGCGTTTTTCTCTATATAAAGAAAATACTGCGTATTCTATACCAATTAATATAGGTGCTAGGAAAAATATTCCTATCATAAATGTAGCCCAACTACCCAGAAATAAAACAATATATCCTACTAAAATTAATAAATGTAATTTCAAATGTTGGGGAAACTTTTTTTGTGTGTTTTTCATATGATTATGCTCCTATTATTTTTGTGGAAAATTGATTTGATTCTTAAAGAATACCTTGAATCTCAATGTTCAGTTTAACATCTCCTGTTGATTAAATTTTATCATTATCATAAATATCTAATGCAATCAATTGGGAGAGCTCTTTTCCATTTTCTTATATATTTTTATAAATACAATATCAGCAGGAACTCATGCCAAGATTATGGCACCAATAAAAAAGTAAATAGAGTAGTCTAGATTTAATGCACTAATGATTTAAGCTGGTATTATAATGAGCAAAATAAATAAAGCCATGTAGAATGCAGCACCAAAAAACTTTTCTAAATAATGAAAAATAGGATCGTTTCTTTTTTTGTTAATTATTAGAACTGCTAATGCAAACAATGCTCCATAAAAAGGTATAATCATCAGTGTTTTATAGTATTTCTTCTTACCGAATACATTGATATCAAATAATTTATTCATTGAACATCCTCCAATTTTCAGTCACCATTATACAGATCCAACATTGAGTAGAATAGAGTTGTCTGAATCTTCATAAATATAATCAATTTCCCTACTAACTATTTGTGTTGATTGCACCACATGGATCGAAAATAGAGGTTTATCTGTACACAAGTAACATTAAAAAGCCATTTTAATGTTCACTCACACATAGAATAACCATAGAAACATATTTTGATACTTATATAATATGGTGACCTTTGAAAACTGTCATTCTCTTATTCCAAATTAGAAATTTGGCTTAGTGATTTATATTAATACAATTGCGCAGCTTAAGTAAGAAATATCATGTCCAGATTCACATCTTAACTAAGCATTAAAATCTTGTTCTGTTAAAAATCAAAAATGAGTGTTAAAAACTTATAGTCCATTTGTAAGTAGTATATAAGACAAATCGCAAATTACTAAATAATATAGAAAGAGGATCGCCTTAGTTATAAGGTGATTCTCTTATCAATGAATAATTAGTAATTCTTATACTTATTAGGAAGTTTTCTTAATAACTGTGCTGGTAAATGATCAAAAACGCTGTTCGGAATTTTTAAAGAATATCTATCCTTACCGTTATCATTTTTTAAGAAAACATGTATTCTTCCAGGAACAACTGCATGAGTCCTGCCAGTTAACCAATTCCATAAACTATTTTTGATGTAAATTATTTTTTCAATATCCATATAATTTATAGTAATCTGTTTCTCTTTTCTAATTAATGTCATACTGTCCTTACCAAATTGAATATTTTTTGGAATTTTTTTTATCATTACATATCTCCTGATCAATGATTTTCTTCAAGAGCATTTTAAGTAAATCTTCTCTAATACTGTATTCATCACCAGTAAGAAGAAAAACTATAGATTTTTTTTGAACCTCTCTCAAATTAGTATTTTCGCCAAGGTAAGATTCTTGGATTACAACTCTATCTCCTATACACTCAACTATACGACCTGTTAAAAATCCAACATTTGTTTTCTTGTAACTCATCCAAAAAGTTTCACTATTAGATTCAAGATGCTTTAATAGTTTATCAAGTGAATCGTGAATAATCATTTCTTGATTAGAATGTTTTCTATGATAATCTACTAATA
>CAYWUZ010000069.1:0-2499 GCA_964461565.1 uncultured Candidatus Izemoplasmatales bacterium
TTCAATTTTCTAAAAAATGTTGCTTCGTCTGGGAGTGCCTGCCGAAAAAGCGGCATTATTCGTAACGGTCCCGTGTTAACAATAGTGCGGGTTTCCGCCTTGTTTCATTGTCCCCCGTTGAACAACTTAACGAAGATAATATTTTGTCAGCAAACCACCAAAACCCCGCATTTTTGTTGAACACGTGTTATAAATTGGCCGCCAACACAAACCTTGTCAGTTTAGTAGTAAATATCAACGAAGTACAAAATTGTTTTAGTTTTAGCCTGGAATTATACTTTTTTATAATCATTTTTTTTCTAAACCTAACAACTTTTCTCCGTTACAGTCACAAATATTCTTTTTCAATTTTTTAATTATTGCTGTTCTCTCTTTTTCTAAAATATTTGGTAAACCATTAACAATTTCGATTATTTCAGAACATTTATAAATTTCTGAAACTTTATATTCTTTACCTGAAGATTTTGCCTTTGCCTTTAACTTTTTTTCATCTTCTTCAAAAGCTTCAACTTCCCTTAATATAGTATCTGCAGCATGTCTTATTCGTTCATCATTTTTAAGCTTCAGGTGCATCTCCAAATACTTAGCCCACCAACCAATTGAATGAGTGTAAACTGCCTGGCTATTTGCAGAAATAGCCATAGCCCTTGAAATGTTTGCTTCAAGCTCTAATAGCTTTTCTTCATAATTACTAACTTTTTCATCAAAATCTTTCTTCAGACTCTCAGAAAGATTATTGATAATTTCAGCTTTTTCTGTTTCTATTCTATCTTCAACTTCTTGTTTAATCGCTTTAATAGCACCTGTTTTATTCCACCACCATGTTGCACCAAGTAAAATAACTACAATTCCTAATAAAATTGTAATAAAGATATTATGATTAGAAACTTCATTTTCTAAAAGCTGTTTATAAATATCAATTATTGTTTCTTCCATATCATATTACTTTAAAAGTATTTAGTTTATGAAAGTACAAATTATATTAAACAAAAAATGATTTTATATGAAAAAAATTTGTTTAAATTGAATTCCAAATTGCGCGAAGCGCAAAAGCGCGTCAGAAAAAAACTAAAACAATTTTCTATCATACTTACTGAGCCAATCTCGATAAATTCATTGTCAAACAGCACGAATAAATTACACTTTCATTGTCAGAAAGCAAATTACCTTTCTAAATTACAAAAGCTGTCAGAATGCAAAAAAAAACTCTTGAATTTTATACTTACAAAAAAACAGAATTATTTGATTTACAGAATTTTTAGCGGCTTATTTATAACGGTCCCGCCACACTAGCCTGTACGGGTTTCCCCCGCACTACTTATCAGTCCCCCGTTAAAATATTTACTAAGATAAAACAAAGTCAGCAAACCACCAAACCCCCGTATGGCTTGTGGTGGCGTGTTAGCCACTGTTTTTCATTCTATCCTTATCCACCAATTCTTGTAAAAGTATTTTTTAATTGTCTTTAATTCTTCAGAAAATGTCAGCATAATAATTGCATAAGGTATCAAAAACATTCCTAATGAGATTAAAATTCCAACATTGAATTTTCCATTAATAATTGAAGAAATGATCGTAGCGAAAAAAACTGTCAAAATGATGCCAAACCAAATCGAAAGAAATACATTAGCTACAATATGATACCTTATTTTCATTTCAACAATTGCGCTTTTTTCATTTTCACTATTTATAATTTTTCCGTCAATGCGAGGAATAAGACTTGTATTTCCAAAACCCCGTCTATACAATTCAAAAATACGATTGCTTATAATTCCCCTAAAAAGTGTTCCACTTGTCTTAAAAAACCCTTTCAAATTGCGCTCATTCTTCGCCAGTTCTTTTTTTAAAATATCTTCAAATTCAGACGGTGAATAACGTATCTCAAACTTGTATTTCCTAAATGGTAAAAATTTCATTTTCTATTTTATTAATAACTTTTGGTAATTTCGTTCTTCCAAAATGTTTATTTACGCGTGTTATCCAATGTTTTTTCTATTCTTTCTATCATTTCTGCAAAAAGTTCATGAAAATTACATTTCAACCAATTAGTTGTAATGTTAAGTGGTGTCCCGTAAGATTTATTATTCATTTTCATAGTGAGCTTTTTAAACCCAAATGATTTTGCTAAATAGTCATGAGGATTATTCACAAAAATTGAAATAAAATTTGGTCCTTGCGGTGTAGAATTTATTTTCAGGTCTTTAATTTCATTCCAGTTTATAAAGAATCCACTTGCAGGTCCAAAATTGATAAAAATTCCATTTTTTTTAAGTATCAAACCAGATTTGGTATCAAAAAGTCGAGCCAAACCAATAAATAAAAACATTCCAAAAACAATTATCAACAAAGATGTCATAACAATCAAAAAGGTGCGATTGAATCCAGTAAGGTGAATAGCTTTAATCCAAAACCAAATTGAGCCTGAAACTATCACTAAAGCATAAAGTATCATGAAGACAGACTTTGTTTTGCTTATACCAATTTTTATTTCTTCGTTAT
>CAYWUZ010000070.1:0-2483 GCA_964461565.1 uncultured Candidatus Izemoplasmatales bacterium
CCACAATCTAAAGTCGCCATCTCAGGTTTTAATTCTAAAACATCAGAACGTTCTACTCTTGTCATTCCAACTGCACCACCAGTAGAGACTTGAATAATTAAATCTGGACATGCTTTTTGGATAGCTTCAATGATTTCAGCATATCTTTCCTTATTTTGAGTAGGTGATCCATCATCATACCTTGCATGTAAATGAACGATTGAAGCCCCTGCTTCATATACGCCCTTTGCTTGTTCCACCATTTCTTCAACTGTATAAGGCACAGCCTCATTATGTTCTTTCATGACTTCTGCGCCTGAAATAGCACAAGTTATTATTAATTTATTTTCCATGTCGTTGCTTCTCCTTAGGAACAATACATGTACCAATAGCATAAGTAGTTAAGATTTTATCTGTTAAAACATCACACGCACTTTCTGATATATCAGGTCTAGGTGTAATAATTTTAAAACATTTAAACTCCATTTTTCTTGACGTATTTCCTTGTTCCATAATAACAGCTTCAACCTCAAGAAAATCACCAGCAAAAACTGGCGCTAAAAAATCAACTTTCTCATACGCTCTAAATAAACCTTCATCCCCATCATTTCTGATTAATAACTCTGTAGCAGCATCACCGAACAAACCTAAAATTCTTGCGCCATCAACAAGATTACCTCCATAATGAGCATCATGATTTGACATTCTAATTTTTAATGTAGTTTTCATAATTCAATTCCTTTCATCGGCAATACTTCACCAATAATCAATTCTGCGTCTGTCGCCTTTATAACATCTTCAATCGAATATTGTGGATTGACTTCTAATAAATGAAGACCATCTTCTTTAACTTCCATCACAGCCATTTCAGTCACTATTAAATTCGCTTGTTTATAAGCTGTCAAAGGTAAACGACATTTCTTCAATATCTTAACTTCACCTCTATTGGTATGTCGCATAGCTATAATTACTTTTTTCGCTCCAGTGACTAAATCCATAGCGCCACCCATACCAGGAACAAGTTTTCCTGGAATAATCCAAGAAGCTATTGATCCTTCTTGATCAACTTCTAAAGCGCCTAAAACAGTCATATCTATATGACCACCTCGAATAAAAGTAAAGGAAGTCGCTGAATCAATAAAAGCACCACCCTTTAAAATTGAAGCCTTCATTCCACCAGCGTTAACGATATCATTATCTTCACCTTTATCAGCACCTAAACCAATAATACCGTTTTCAGATTGAAAAATAACTTTCTTTTCTTCAGGAACATAATTCGCAACCAATGTTGGAATACCTATTCCTAGATTTACTAAATCACCATTATTTAATTCTAATGCTATACGAGAAGCAATAATTTGTTTATCATCCATTATTTTCACCACCTAAAATATAATCAACAAAGGGATGCGGCGTAACCACATCTTCAGGATTAATTTCATCTACTTGTTTGACTGGTTCAACAACAACAATTTCCGCTGCAGTCGCCATCATCGGATTAAAGTTTCTCATTGTTTCTTTATACTTTAAGTTTCCATAATGATCAGAAACAGCACCACCAATTAAAGCCATATCAGCACCTAAAGCTTCTTCTAAGATATATTTTTTACCTTGAACCTCAATGACTTGCTTACCTTCTTCAACAATCGTGTTTAATCCAGTAGGTGTTAACACACCACCTAATCCAGCACCATAGGCTCTAATTCTTTCAACAAGCGTTCCTTGAGGAACAAGTTCAACTTCTAATTCTTGAGCGTTCATTAACTTACCCACATCAGGATTTGTTCCAATATGAGAGGCAATGAGTTTTTTAACTTGGTGATGGTTAATCATTTTCCCAACACCATTACCTTCGTAACCACCATCATTACAAATAATCGTTAAGTCTTTAACGCCAGACTCCACAACTAGATCAATTAATTTTTCAGGAGAACCATTCGTTAAAAAACCACCAACATGAATGGTCATTCCATCTTTTAATAAAGACTTAAAAAATAATCCGTCAATAAAATCACGCATGATTTTCCTCCTTAGGTGGCATAATTTCAGCTTCGCCGATAATCACAACATCACCATTTTGATTTTTCGCTAAACAATCAAAGATAACTCTATTTCTTTCTAATATCACTTCTTTAACAGTCACAACCGCCTCAATTTCATCTCCAAAGTAAACAGGTTTCGTGAATTTAAGAGATTGTTTCGTATAGATGCTACCTAAACCTGGTAATTTCACTCCGAAAATAGCACTAAATAAAGAACCGACCAACATACCATGAACAATTTGTTTCTTAAACATTGTATTTTTCGGATATTCTTTATCAACATGTGCAGGGTTAAAATCAGTAGAAACTTCTGCGAAATTTAATACATCTTTTTCTGAAAAAGACTTTTTTGTTGAAGCCTGATCTCCAACTTGAATTTGTTGAATTGTAAATTGATTCATCTTTAACCTCCGTTTTTAAAATAAAAAAAAGCCGTTATATTTAAAAAAATATAACAGCTCT
>CAYWUZ010000071.1:0-2478 GCA_964461565.1 uncultured Candidatus Izemoplasmatales bacterium
ATTCAAATACTATTTTATCGTCCTAAAACTTAATAAAACTAAATCTTTAAACCACTTGTAAATTTACACAAGAAAATAAATAGATAAAGCGATCAAAGTTTGTCCTAGATAATAAGTTCCTAAATTAGCAATAACAAAAAAGTTATTGCTTTCTTTTTTAAAATAGATTGGTGCTAATAGTAAATCTGATATTCCAAATAAGAGAGCACCTATCATATATATAACACTATAAGAACTTCCGTTTAATTCAATGGCTTGAAAAATACTTTGACCTACCATAGTGAATATCACAAAACTATAACCATAAGAAAATAACTTTAATTTACCAAAATCTAATTTTAAACCTTTAGCACCAATATATGTAACTAAAGTCATCAATAAACCAATTAATAAAGAGAAATAATTAAAAGCAACTAATTCTGTTATAGCTATTAAATAAAATATATGACTAAATCCAAATACAATCATTCCATATTTTATTTGTTTGATCTTTAACTTAGGATAAAAATATTGGACCTCTAAAAACAAATCCCCAATTAATCCTAATACAAGACCTAAACCAATACCTATAATCAATATCATCTTAGATTCACTTATTAAACTTTGTGAATTTATAAATATATTATAAACACTAAATGCATAAAGAAAAATAAACACAAAACTTGTAAATCCTTTTATATAAAAACCATCTAGTCTTCTATCTTTAATGATTAGATATATAAATAATGACCATGATACAAGAAGAATTCCTAATATTAAGTACAACATAACTATCACCTCTTCAACTTAGTTTTTTTTAAACAATACTATATAAACAATAATTAATTATTAAATCGATTATCCATTTCTTGTTTTAATAATTCATACATTTGATTGATTTCTAGATAAACACTCTTTAACTCTTCAATTGAAGATACCTTCATTGCTTGTTCAATAAGCTTTTGAACATCCTTTGGATAATCACGATAACTATATCTTAAAGAGAAGTCAACTTTATCTATTCGATATTTTAAATTAAGCATAACTGCAAATTGATTACTTAAGAAACGAAAGAAAAAAGGAAATGCTTCAGTGAATCGATTCCGATCTATATTCTTAATAATTTCTTTTTGAAAAATAAAATCAATTTGTGTCGCTTGTTTAAATACTTTTTGTGCTCTCTTATAAACAGTTAAATCATCTTCTACATCTAAAGATTGAATAAGTTCTTTTTCAAACCATATGAACCTTTCTCCATGTCTTTTCTTAACAGTGAATTTATCTGGTACAGATGATTTTACAATCGCTAAATCAATATAAAAATAAGGTCCGACATCTTCTAATAGATAAAATGCTTGAGAAAAGCCATGCCATGATGGTTCAGGTACTCGATACTTTTGTATAATCTTAGTCATAGATTTAATGGTATCTTCAATTAAGGTAAAAGCTGATTCTACAAAATCATCTCTTACTATAACCATTAAATCTAAATCTGAATATTCATCATCAAAACCAGTGGCTTTAGAACCACCTTCCCATACTGATATCACTTGATCATTATGTAATAACTTTTGATGCATTAATTCTTTTAATTGATTTATGTTTATCATTATTTCACCCACCATTCTTTGTTATTATATGTATCTTCATTATAAACTAGAATTTACCATAATAAAAGATGTCAGTAAAAAAAATTACTCTTACAGAAATATTATTATTTCTTAGACAAGTTACCTTCTTTCTCTTGACTCTATTAGAAAATAAATACCCTATAATTCGGAGGGTCTTTTTTCAAAGTGTCCGTTTTATAGGGTATAGTTTAAACATCACTTATTAATTTTAAAAAAAATATAACAAAGTTGTAAATGGCATTAAAAAGACATTTAACAACTTTGTTTTTACTTATATTTAATTGACCATAGTTAAAGTTGGGGTGGTTTGATTACTTCCGGTAGTCCAATAGCCTAGTTGGTCTTCTTGGTTTAGTTTACTAGCAATTAACCTCATATCAAAAATGCTAGAGTAAAGTGTTATTGAACTGGCTGTGTTAGTAGCAATCGTACCTGCAGGCACCTCCCAATGAAGGTTTGATCCTGCTGAATAATTATTATTACCAATGATTCCACCAACAATAAATGTCACTGACCGTCCACCTTCTTTTTTGAAATTGGTAAAGGCTACATAACTATTTTTGATGATTGCCGGTGTCATCGTTGAAGTTATACCCACTAAACCACCAATATACATAGTAACACTTCCATTATCATAAGTCGTTCCTGATGCAGCTTCCAAATCACCAATATTATATGTATGATTAATCATTGAAGCTATATCATGGTTACCAATATAACCGATAATACCACCTAGATTAAGAAATTGCCCAAATTTATTAGATGCATAGTAAGTAGCATCTACTAGACCTGCATTATCACAACAAATGATATTTGTGTAAGATGACCCTCCTCCAAGTCCACCAATAGAAAGCGAAGCATGTGCCAT
>CAYWUZ010000072.1:0-2476 GCA_964461565.1 uncultured Candidatus Izemoplasmatales bacterium
GTTCAAACTGGATAATTCTGGGAAGATTTTCCCAGAAGTATCAAACCAAAGGGATACTAACACATTTAGAGTTCAAGTTGCCTTGACAGAAGAGGTAGATGCAGAAATTTTGCAAATGGCAGCAATAGGAGTTTTACAAAGATATCCAATGTTTAAAGTAAGGCTTAAACATGGGTTTTTTTGGAATTATTTAGATCTTAACAATAATCCTTTTCATATTGAAAAAATGTCTCACACAGTTTGTTCAGCTATAAACCCAAGAGAAAACAATAATTATTTATTTAAAGTTTTATATAGAAATAATTTAATCGCTATTGAAATGTTTCATACTCTTTCAGATGGCGGTGGAGTAGTTAGTTTGATTCAATCCTTAGTATATGAGTATCTAAAATTAAAAGAGTACAAAGTGACTCCTGATAATATAATTAAGACTAAAGATCAGAAACAAATACAAGAAGAATACGAAGATGCAAACGAAAAATATTACAACAGTAAAAATCGTAAACATGTACCAGAAAAGCGAGCTTATAGAATTAAAGGCACTTACCTTCCTGGCAATAATACGGGATTGATATCAGGTGTATTAAGCACAAAAGCAGTATTGGACTTAGCTAGATCAAAAGGTCTAACGATGACTGAATATTTTTCAGCGCTAATGATGTATACAATATATAATGCTCAAATTCGTTATCGCACTCATTTAAAGAGTAACCAAGCTCCAGTTAAGATTTTTGTCCCTGTGAACTTAAGAAAACATTTTCCATCTAGTACATTAAGAAATTTTTCTAACTTTGTGAAAACTGATTTAGTAATGACAAGAAATGATATAACGTTAGATGAACTTTTTGAACTAGTACATGAACAATTTCAAAAGGGTATGACAAAAGAAGAACTGATTAGAAAAATGAGTGAAAATGTAGCTTTTGAAAAAAATGTTTTCTTACGCTTTACTCCATATATAATAAAGAGATATGCACTTAAAATAGGATATAATATGCTTGGTATGAAATTGAATACAATGAGCTTAACAAATATTGGAAAAATTGTTTTTCCAGAATCAATGCAACCATACATTAAAGATGTTACTGCTGCAGTATTTTCTGGAAAATACAATACAGTGAACTGTTCAGTACTATCTTATCAAGATACATTAAAAATTACTTTTACTCGCTCTATTCTTGAGACAAATATTGAAAGAGAGTTTTTCAGACATTTTACGGAGTTAGGGCTAGATGTAGAAATTGAAAGTAATTATGTGGAGGAATTCGTATGAAAAAATGTAATAAATGTAACATAGTTATAGAAACTAAACAAAAATACTGTCCACTATGCCACCAAGTATTAATTGGTGAAACAGATATGGATTTCAAAGAAATATATCCAGAACATGTATCAATAAGAAGAATGGTTTTACCAACAACAAAAAAGGTATTGTTATTTCTTACGGTATTATCTGTTTTTATATTAGGAGCTATTAATTTTTTAGATTTTGAAGGCCAATACTGGTCGTTAATACCTATTGGTGCAATTATATATTTTTGGTTTTTAGTTAGAGTTGGTATTCTATCTAGAAGAAATATTGCCTTTAGATTTGCGTTGCTAACGATATTGTTAATCTTGTTATTAATTGTTATTGATTTTAGAAGCTTCCCAGATAATAATGGTTGGTCTTTGGATTATTTAATGCCTTTCTTACTTGTTTCATGTAATTTTGCTATTTCAGCAGTTATTTGGGTTAAAAGACTTAACTATAGAGATTATTTTTTCTATTTATTAGTAATAATAATTTTCTCACTTGTTCCAATAATATTAGCTTTTTTCAAAGTTGTTACTGAAACTTGGCCAGCTGTTGCAGCTTTCGGAGTTGCGATATTCATATTATTATTTATTATATTTTTCTTTCCAAAATCAATTAAGGAAGAAATTCGAAAAAGATTCCATGCATAAAAAAAACCTCTACAATTGTAGAGGTTATATTTTTTTTATCCAATGATAACCTGTTCTCTAGCGTATTCAATAGATGAAGAAACTGGATGTCCCCAATTTTTATTCATTAGACCAAATATTGTAATTGGACCTAACCTACCGAGAAACATTAATAATGATAATAACACTTTAGAAGCTGGCATTAAGTGTGATGTAATCCCCATACTTAATCCAACAGTGCCAAAGGCACTAAATGTCTCGAATAGCATATCAATGAATGGCATATCATAATGAGGATTATTAGCTTCAACACTAGTAAGTATTACAAATACTACAACAATTGAAGATAATGCTAAACCAGCTAAAGTAAAAGCTTTTGTTCTTGATTCGCTACCAATTCGACGATTATTTATTATTGTAGGTTTTCCTTTTAAGAAACTCACAATAGATCTAAACATGATATAGAATGTAGTGGTTTTGATCCCCCCACCAGTTGAGTTAGGAGATGCACCAATACACATAAATACCATTATTACCATTAAAGTAGAAT
>CAYWUZ010000073.1:0-2414 GCA_964461565.1 uncultured Candidatus Izemoplasmatales bacterium
AAATAAAGCGCATCAGCGCTTTATTTAACTTTTAAAAATTTTTCGAAATACAAATTTAAAGTCTCACGACTTATATTGTATTCAATATCTTTGTTCACAGTAACACTAACATTACCTGTCTCTTCAGATACCACAATTGTAAACGCATCACTTTGTTCGCTAATCCCAATAGCTGCCCTATGTCTAGTTCCATAATGCATAGGCAAATCAGTCCTTTTTGTTGAAGGATAATATGCCTTGGCGCATACTATTTTATTTCCTCTTATGATTACAGCACCATCATGAAGAGGTGTGTTTGGAATAAAAATTGAAGTTAATAGTTCCTTAGAAACATCAGCGTTCAATAATAAGGATTTGTTGATGATTTTCGACAAATCTACAGTTCTTTCTATTGTAATCAAAGCACCAATTTTATTTCTAGCTAAATACTCTACAGCATCATATAAGTGTTCAGCTAAATCGTTATCAACAGTTTTAAGTTTTTCTTTTCCCCCTTTAGTAAGTGTTTTTTTTGTAAATTTGTCGATATCCTCAGTGAAAATCACTAATAAAAAATATAACAGAGGAATAAATATGGCTATTCTAACACCTAAAACTACCGATGAAGACTTGTCTGCAATCAAAAAGTAAAGACTCAATAAAACCAATGCCAAAAGTATTAATTTGCTAATACCTTCTTTTAACACTTTAGATTTTGTTTCAAAAAGCAAGACAAAAAGCCCAAAAGAATAAGTTATTACAATCAATGATTCAAAATTACCCATATATTTACCCCTATATATAAATTATAAAACAATTATTTTAATTTTCAACATCTGTTTTCTTAAAAACAACATCTAAAGCAAAATATGCTATCGGAATTAACAAAGCGGATGCAAAGAATGGTGCAATTGATTTAGCAATTGGATATACAGAATAATCTACACCAATTACATTAATTACAATGTAATCAAATAACTCTGCTAAAGAACTACTAATAATTAGCCTAACTAAAAAAACAAGTATAACAATGTAGAATTGTCTTGCGTTCTTATTTTTAGGTTTAAAAGTATAATAAGCGTTTGCAAAATACGAAAATATCGAAGCTACTATAAACGCTATAGCATTTGCGAAAAAAGCTCCAGTGAAAAAACTAACAGATGAGTCCTTATACACAAGATTGTACACCAATAAATGTAGTAATGTATTTAAAACTCCTATTATTCCAAAAGTCAAAAACTTTTTTGTTAAAAAATTTCTTTTAACAAAATTCCATAATTTAATCAAAACTAATGTCCTCCGATGTCTCTTCAACCAAGTAAATTGGACGGTTCATAACTTGCTTTCTATTTGAGTACAATAAATATATTACTACATACGCAAATAAACTAATTACTAAAATCAAAAATGATAAATGTAACGATAGTATCATATTAGCTAAAGAAAATATATTTGTAAAATATAAAACTAAATCTAATACTATTAAACCTAATCCTACAAAAAGAAAGAAAACAGGTAAAACCAACAAAATTGTTGAAAACTGATTCATTCCATTAAAAGCATATTTTACTAAAGACTTAAAACTCCATGAACTTTTCCCATATTTTCTGGGAATAAAATCATACTCAATACATTTTCTTGGATAACCAACCCAAGAAAATATACCCTTAATAAATCTATAGTTGTCTTTGATTTTAAGAAAAGCATCAACGACGATCTTATCCATCAATTGAAAATCCTTAGCCCCATTATCTAACGGCCTTTCTGTATATGCATTATAAATCCTATAAAACATATTCGCAAAAAAAGTTCTTAATTTAGGCTCTCCTTTTCTAGACTTACTTTTAGTATAAACGATTTTGTATCCTTCTCGATAATATTGAATCATTTCTGCAATTATATGTGGTGGTTGTTGTAAATCGCAATCAATTATAATGATAAAGTCTTTATCTCTTGAACTTTCTAAACCAGCATGCATAGCTGATTCTTTCCCAAAATTTCTAGACAAAGAAATATATTTTACAGATTTATCAAGTTTGGTCAATTTCAAAATCTCACTTAAAGTATTATCTTTTGACCCGTCATTAACAAACAATACATCAAACTCAATATCATCATACTTTAGGTATTTTATTGCTTCATCATAGAATAATGCAATATTTTTTTCTTCATTATAAGCAGGAACTATCAATCTTGCTTTTTTCATAATTTAATCCTCTTTTTTCTTTCAATTAACAATGGCACAAAGAAAATTAAGCAGTAAATACTTATTCCACCTAAACTAGCGTATAAGCCAAGGTCTAAATATTTAGGCATAAATTTCATATTTATATTTATGTTTAGTGTTCCTTTTGGAACAACTATACCTAAGAATCCACCATTGACACTAATTGTATCATATTTTATATCTGTTGTGAATTGCCAATCCTCTGAAT
>CAYWUZ010000074.1:0-2355 GCA_964461565.1 uncultured Candidatus Izemoplasmatales bacterium
TAGCTATGTATAATTTTATCCAAAAGCCTAAGGAATATATGTATGTTGATACTGATGGAGAAATGAACCTTTTTTACTATATTCTTAATCATCGTAAGCATGAAGAAATTTATCTTACTAAGGATATAGCTATAGTAAAGAATACTTACTTTAATAATATCTATACTGAAACTAACAAGAAAGCAATTGATAACCTATTTAAAAAATTTGTATTTTGGTTAAATTTTGATAATATTTCAGATTATAAAATTAAACAAAAAACAAACACCACTATTCTTAAAATAAAAGAAAAGAGTAATACTTATGTAACTTTATTAAAAACGTATCGTTTTAGCAATGAAGTGAATGTAGTTCCTGCAAAGGTTACTGAGATAATTAATATAAGATCTGGGGGAAATTATCGTACACAGAGCATGTATACTTTCTATTTTGATAACATGAATCGTGCTCAGCATTTTGAAATTGACCCAGAAATAAAAAGAACTCTATCTAGTAATTACTAAGATAGAGTATCTATTTCACTTAATAAAGAAGCTCCACCTTCAAATATTTCTACTACTTGATGGTCTACAACTTTAACTAGGGATGGCGTATGAGTTACAGCAATTTCAGAATTTACATCAGTTGTTCTTGATGCTTCAACAAAAAATATCATTGTGTCACTAAGAAGTTCTATTTTTGATAGAACTTCATTTTTTATATACTCACAAGATAAACAGGTTGGGCCATAAAAATACAAGTAATATTCATCATATTCTTGATTTAACTGATCCTCCGGATTACTAATAAAATTCTCTGCAAATTGTGAATAGTCTTTGTTAGGATAGGTAATAGTTGTTGTAGTTGTTGTATTTTCGCACCCAATTAATCCAAAAAATATTACAAATACTATAAATATCTTTTTAAGATTTCTCAATATCTTTTGCTTTGATAATCACTGATATTCTCTTGTAGATTAACGCCACTACAAAGCTTACCAATAATCCTTTCAATATATTGAATGGTACAATTGAAAATACGACTAATGTAAATACGCTGTCTACCCATGGATTAATTTCAGAAAACCAACTTACAACTACTGGCAATGTTGTCCCATATAGTCTAGCATATGTAGGCAATGCAACAAAAGCGTTAAAAAGTCCAGCAATAATAGCCATTGTAAAAGTTCCTAGTAACATGCCTTGAATTGCATGTTTTTTGGTTTTTTTCTTAAAATACACAAGGCTAGCTGGTACTACAAAAGCTACTCCTAATATGAAATTGGTAAGTTCGCCAATCCCTAAAGATGGCAACCCCAATCCTGTACTAGGTGTCATCGCAAAAAGAATAACTTTAACCGCTTCAATTAAGATTCCAGCTACAGGCCCAAAAGTGAAGGCTCCGATTAAAACTGGAATTTCTGAAAAATCTAATTTGATGAATCCCGGCACTAAAAATCCTCCTAATGGTATCTCTAGCTTCATCAATACTAGTGCGATACCACTTAGCAAGCTGATAATAATCAGCTGTCTTGTACTTCTTTTTTTCATTCTTCCTCCAATAAAAATACCTGAAAAACAGGTATCCATCAGAACATTTACTTCTTTCATCCAGACTGTACTGTCGGTATAGGAATTACACCTATTCATGCCTAAGCTCGCGGACTTTACCGCCGGTTGGGAGTTTAACCCTGTCCTGAAGTTTTGTTTTTTATTTTATTATAAATAAAAATTTGACTAAAGTCAATCTTTTAAATATTTTTAGCAACACATCGAGTCATTGAACCATCTAACCCTTTAATTTTTAGTGGCAAAGCAATAAAATCGACTAGATTATTTAGCTTTGATAAATTAGTAAGATTTTCTACAATTACGATATCATATTTGAGTAAATCTCTATGCATGTCCAAAAAATCTCCATTTTCATATTCAGGTGAAGGCATATCAAAAGCTATTACCTTAATCTGATATTTCAATAAATATTTTATAATATCTCTAGAAAATTTTGGGTATTTATAGTATTCTTCCGTATTTAATTTAGAACTATGCTTTAAATCAAGTATCAAAATCTTTTCTTTTATTAAATCACTAGAAAAGATTGATTCAGTCTTGATAACCCCGTTGATTATTTCCGGTCTTACTACTCTTGCCTTACCGATCAAATCATTTATATTCAAACCTTCAATTCCATCACTAGAATCAGTCACATGATTCTTACTATCAATATGAGTTCCCATATGCATGCCAGTAGTAATCATGTGCATATTATAGCCATCATTCTCAATAGTTTTAACTTTTGTAAACTCGATCTTTTTATCACCTGGATAAGGTATAAAATCATCGTCAATTAATACAGTTAAATCAATCCATTTTTCCA
>CAYWUZ010000075.1:0-2352 GCA_964461565.1 uncultured Candidatus Izemoplasmatales bacterium
TGGAAAAATGGATTGATTTAACTGTATTAATTGACGATGATTTTATACCTTATCCTGGTGATAAAAAGATCGAGTTCACAAAAGTTAAAACTATTGAGAATGATGGCTATAATATGCACATGATAACTACAGGTATGCATATGGGCACTCATATTGATAGTAAGAATCATGTGACTGATTCTAGTGATGGAATTGAAAGTTTGAATATAAATGATTTGATCGGTAAGGCAAGAGTAGTAAGACCGGAAATAATCAATGGGGTTATCAAGACTGAATCAATCTTTTCTAGTGATTTAAAAAAAGAAAAGATTTTGATACTTGATTTAAAGCACAGTTCTAAATTAAATACTGAAGAATACTATAACTACCCAAAATTCTCTAGAGATATTATAAAATATTTATTAAAATATCAGATTAAGGTTATAGCTTTTGATATGCCTTCTCCAGAATATGAAGCGGGAGATTTTTTGGATATGCATAGAGATTTACTCGAATATGATATAGTAATTATAGAAAATCTTACTAATTTATCAAAGCTAAATAATTTAGTCGATTTTATTGCTTTGCCATTAAGAATTAAAGGTTTAGATGGTTCGATGACTCGATGTGTTGCTAAAAATATTTAAAAGATTGACTTTAGTCAATTTTTTATTTATAATAAAATAAAAAACAAAACTTCAGGGCAGGGTTAAATTCCCAACCGGCGGTATAGTCCGCGAGCTTAGGCATGAATAGGTGTAATTCCTATACCGACAGTACAGTCTGGATGAAAGAAGTAAATGTTCTGATGGATACCTGTTTTTCAGGTATTTTTATTGGAGGAAGAATGAAAAAAAGAAGTACAAGACAGCTGATTATTATCAGCTTACTAAGTGGTATCGCACTAGTATTGATGAAGCTAGAGATACCATTAGGATTTTTAGTGCCGGGATTCATCAAACTAGATTTTTCAGAAATTCCAGCTTTAATCGGAGCTTTCACTTTTGGACCTGTAGCTGGAATATTAATTGAAGCGGTTAAAGTTATTCTTTTTGCGATGACACCTAGTACAGGATTTGGGTTGCCATCCTTAGGAATTGGTGAACTTACCAATTTCATATTAGGAGTAGCTTTTGTAGTGCCAGCTAGCCTAGTGTATTTTAAGAAAAAAACCAAAAAACACGCAATTCAAGGCATGTTACTAGGAACTTTTACTATGGCTATCACTGCGGGACTTTTTAACGCTTTTGTTGCATTACCTACATACGCAAGACTATATGGGACAACATTACCAGTAGTTGTAAGTTGGTTTTCTGAAATTAATCCATGGGTAGACAGTGTATTTACATTAGTCGTATTTTCAATTGTACCATTCAATATATTGAAAGGTTTATTGGTAAGCTTTGTAGTAGCTTTAATCTACAAGAGAATATCAATGATTATCAAATCAAAAGATATTGAGAAAACTTAAAAAGATATTTGTATTATTTGTAATATTTTTTGGATTAATTGGGTGCGAAAATACCACAACTTCAACAACTATAACCTATCCTAACAAAGACTATTCACAATTTGCAGAGAATTTTATTAGTAATCCGGAGGATCAGTTAAATCAAGAATATGATGAATATTACTTGTATTTTTATGGCCCAACCTGTTTATCTTGTGAGTATATAAAAAATGAAGTTCTATCAAAAATAGAACTTCTTAGTGACACAATGATATTTTTTGTTGAAGCATCGATACCTGCTGATGTAAATTCTGAGATTGCTGTAACTCATACACCATCCCTAGTTAAAGTTGTAAACCATCAAGTAGTTGAAATATTTGAAGGTGGGGCTTCTTTATTAAGCGAAATAGATACTCTGTCTTAGTAATTACTGGATAGAGTTCTTTTTATTTCTGGGTCAATTTCAAAATGTTGAGCACGATTCATGTTATCAAAATAGAAAGTATACATACTTTGTGTACGATAATTTCCTCCAGCTCTTATATTAATTGTCTCAGTAACCTTTTCAGGAACGACATTTACTTCATTGCTAAAACGATACGTCTTTAACAAAGTTACAAAACTATTACTCTTTTCTTTTATTTTAAGAATAGTGTTATTAGTTTTTTGTTTGATTTTATAATCTGAAATATTATCAAAATTTAACCAAAATACAAATTTTTTAAAGAGAGTATCAATTGCTTTCTTGTTAGTTTCAGTATAGATATTATTATAGTAAGTATTCTTTACTATAGCGATATCCTTAGTAAGATAAATTTCTTCATGCTTAGGATGATTAAGAATATAGTAAAAAAGGTTCATTTCTCCGTCAGTATCAACATACATATATTCCTTAGGCTTTTGGATAAAATTATACATAGCTA
>CAYWUZ010000076.1:0-2273 GCA_964461565.1 uncultured Candidatus Izemoplasmatales bacterium
CATCATTTGATAAAATGTAACGGCTTATATGTCATATATTAATAAAGATGGATTGTTAGTCCATCTTTATTCTTTTTATTTAGTTGAATAATAATTATATTATCTTTACTTCCTACCTTGATAATCTTTATCAATATCTTTTTTCCAATGTGAGTTTAATTTAGATTCTTTTCTAAATGAAGTAATTGCTTCATTGAGTGAATGATAATTAATTTCAGTACCTCTTTTATCTGAATGGTATCTTGCTGCTCTATCAGGTCTTATACCAAATTTACTTGCTTCATTGATTGCGTCTATATTCGCTCCTAAAAAGATATATTCCCATTCATATTTTTCTTGTGTATCACTAATTAACTTTTTAATATCATCATAACGATAATGTTTAGAACAATTTTCTAATCCATCTGTTGTGATAACAAAGATGACTTTTTTTGGTCTATCTTCTTTTAAAGTCTCTGAGTATATTCTTCTAATATGTCTTATAGATCCACCGACACTATCTAACAAAGCGGTCATACCGCTTGGTTGATAGTCATAACGTGTCATTTGTTTTATTTCACGGATGTCAATTCTATCATGTAATACATTAGTACTTTGATTAAACAATACAGTTGAAACAATTGCATCACCCTCTACTGCTTTTTGTTTTTCAATCATCGAGTTGAATCCACCAATCGTATCTGATTCTAAACCTGACATTGACCCACTTCTGTCTAAAATAAATATCATTTCTGTTAATGTTTCTTTCATAATAAACCATCTCCTTTTTTTAAGATACTTTTATTATGACATGTTTAACAAGAAAAAAGGTCGCCTCGAAGGCGACCTTTAATCTAATCTAATATAGTTGAACCAAGTAAGTCTTGGTCAAATTCAAATAATGTTTCATTAATCTCAAAGATATCATAAATCTTTCGTTCAACGTAATATTTTACGATAATATCACTTTTAATCGATAATGATAATTGATATCCTGCTTTTTTAATAAGTTCATTCATTTCATCTAAATCTAATTCCAAAGCAATGCAAAAAGCGATAGCTGTTGCTTTGCTTGGATGATATTCTTTAAACTTTAAAATCTCAGAAAAAGTTTGTTTAGTAATATTTGCTTTTTTATAAATTTCAGCGTTTGTTTGACCTGATTCAATAATGTGTTTTAATAAAGACTCTTGCCAAGTATCTGCATTAACATCAAAACTTTCAACTGAAGAATGTCTATCATATCTCATGCCTCTTCTTTGAAGTTCTGCGCCTATGATACCATAACTGTCTCGGATGAAATTTTCTTCAATATAAGATTGAATATGTATATATTTTGATTTTGAAATGATAAATGATTTTTTATCATATACAACTAAATAAACCATGATATCAAATTTTTCTAAAAATTCTTTAATTGCTTTCGTTGCGATATCTATTGCTAGATCTATTGGAAAACCAAAAGCTCCAGCTGATATCAATGGGAAAGCAATTGATTCGCATGATAAATATTCAGCTAATATTAATGATTCTTTGTAACAAGTATATAGTTCTTCTGTTAATGTTTCTTGATTCTCTTGATTCCATACTGGTCCAACAGTATGGAATACATACTTAGCATTTAATAAATAAGCTTCAGTATATTTAACTTCGGTGGTTCTAATCGGTCCTAAAGCAATTCTTGCTTTAACCAATTCTTCTCCACCTGCTTTATGTATAGCATAATCAACTCCAGAACCTATTCTTGGTTTAGGATCAGCGGAATTAACGATAACATCTACTTCCATCTTTGTAATATCTTGTCTAATAATTTGAAACGGCATAAGTATTTCCTCTCTCTGTCTATAATATTTATTTTAATCTATACGTATCATATGTTTGATAAGTTATAACCTCAATAGAATGATCTATTTTAAGTTGATTAAAAACGTTTTTAATATCATTACAATTTCTTGACTTTAAAAACCCATTGATTTCATATTGATTCATTGGATGTCTTTTTATAATACTTTTAATGGCTTCTATATGATCTTCTATATCACTATAGAAACCTTCACTTGTTAGTAAATCTATTGATATACCATTTAATGCATCAGATATTTCTTTAATTCTTTGGTGTGATAGGTCTTTTACATAATCTTCTGCAGGAGGTCTCACAGGTGTGTTGATATATATTTTATTTTTGGTCCAAGTGTTTTACAGATATCTCCATCTGAGAATAAGAATAGCTTTATTTAGAATACTTTATATATTGGCATTTTCTTTTACCTTTTTCAGTTGTAATAGTAATTTTT
>CAYWUZ010000077.1:0-2183 GCA_964461565.1 uncultured Candidatus Izemoplasmatales bacterium
CTGATATGCAAGCAGGGAAAATCCCGTACAGGCCAGTATGGCAGGACCGTTATAGCCAATAGCATGAGACACACTACTTAACATAAATAGATGAGAAAAAAGTACGTACTGATAATTTTAGCATTCTTGATTATGGTTTGTCTAAATTATAATCCACAAATGAATTTTGAGACAAGCTATCGACATTGGGGATGGAATTTGTCTCTACTTGCAACAATATTGATTTTATTAATCTTTCGATTTCGAGACCTTAACGATTGGAAACAAAAACTTGGGATTGATTTTAATTACAAAGATTGGATTGGATTTTTTATTACTACAACAGCTATATTGATAGTGTCATTCTATCTTGTTGATTATATATCAGATGCAAGCGGATTCGAATTCAAGCCAATGATTTTACATTACAAGGATTATTTTCCACCCGATTCAAGATTTTTCCCGATACTTGGGTATTATTTATATTACATTCCAGAGACATTTAACGAAGAGATTCTTATTGGAGCATTTTTACTTTTTGGATTGGAAAGGAAACTTGATTCAAATATTGTTGCTATTGTGATTGCTTTAATATTTAGTTTAATGCATCAAGCAATGTATATATGGAGTCCCGTTCAATCAGGAGTAATATTGACAACCCAGACCATTATGTCACTTTTCTTTGTTGGAATTTTAAGAAATGTGCTTATTCTAAAAACTCGTAAGATAGCTTACTCATGGGCGATACATTTAAGTTTTAATATAATTTTTTTTAATGGATTCTTTATCAATCATTCGACTGAAAAGATTGCAGGCGAGCCAGAAGGATTTAATATAATATTTGGCAACTTGACAATGGTGTTGATAACTGGATTATTAGCTGCTATATCATTGATTTGGTTGAATATTAATAGGTTAAAAAAATGGATGTAAAGCTACTGGCTATAACAACACATCAGCCTAAATGCGGGGGTTTTGGCGGTTTGACTGACATTTACTATATTAGTGGTGGTTTTAGCGGGTGACCGGTAGCCACGGCGTCGGAAACCCGCACTCAGGCTATGTGTGGACCGTTAGGCATAATTTGTCTATTGCGCTGTGCCTAAGTTGAAAATATTATTAATTGGATAAATATGTTGTAATGAAGAAGCATTTTGTATTAATATTAGCTATATTTTCTTTTAATCAGGTTTTAGCTCAAAATATTGAGATATTTGATCTTTCTTTTGATAGTGTATCGAAAATTGACAAGCAAAATGATACTATAATCTCAAATGAAATACTTCCTGATATAAAAAACATTTCAAATAGTATATTTCAGCATTCTTTGTTGGAATCAAAAAGGTCTAATAATCTACCTGAATATTACATAGAAGCAACTAAAAGAAAAATGAGAGAGAGTAATGTGCAAAATGATTATACTAATATAAATCGCTATGTTATTTACAAAGAAAATGAACAAGTTATAACAAAGGAATTTCCAACAAACATTGAGTATGTCTATAATGAAGGTTGCGGGCTTGAAAGAACAGTTGTTATTAAAAATCTTTATTGTAACAAAAGTGAAAATGTAATTGGAACATTTTCTTCAGAAATCATTAACGCAGAATGTTCTGAAAAATATATTGAAATTAAGGATGAAACTAAGTGGCATTTAGACCTAAATAAGGAATTCGTAATTGATAATTACAAATTAAAATATAGTGGATCACTATGTACAGGACATTTCAGTTTTAAAGGACTTGGGACAACTCAATCTACTTATTATAATTTGAAGTTAGAAATTGTGGATAAAGAATCAGGTAAGTCTCAAACTATATTGAAAATTCCTCATATGCATATTTATAGAATCAAAAGCATTTTACTGGCTGATATAAATAGTGATAGTAGAAAAGATATAGTTTTATCATTGCAAAGTGATTTGTGTGTATATCAATTAGTTTATTTATCTAATTTACAAACTGATAGTTTATTCAGTTATATTGGATATTCATTAGAATGCGATTGTCCATAGAACAAACAATGCCTAACAGCGCTTCTCAAAAAATGCGGGGGCTTGGTGGTTTGCAAGCTTTTTACTACTTTTAAACTTTATTAACGGGGGACTGATAAGTAGGGCGGGGAAACCCGCACTTTTAGAAAGCGCGTGCCGTTACGGGTAATTAATTAAATTCAGAGAAATGAAAAACACTTTTTTAAAAATT
>CAYWUZ010000078.1:0-2138 GCA_964461565.1 uncultured Candidatus Izemoplasmatales bacterium
AATCGGCCATATTTTAGCACTTTTTTAATGCAAATTGCATAGCTAATCGTGTAAAGGGGCTGTCGGAAAATAGATAGCTAAGAAAGACAAAAAAAAGGCACTCACAAACGAATGTGAAATGCCTTTTTTCTTTTCAACTTATATTGTATAATATAAGTATGAAAACCCATAACTATTTTACCGAATATTTCGAAAAAAATCAACTGTTTTCATCATTCGATTACTTAGAATTGCAATTAGACAAAGACGATCCTGTTTATACACTTATAAATCTAATGGAGGGATTAGATTTTACTGAACTCATAAGCATGTATAACGATAGAGGACGTAAAGCGTTTAACCCAATCATGATGTTTACTTTAATAACCTATGCCAATATGTTAGGCATCAGATCTGTTGATGAGATAGTTTCTAGATGCGAACGAGACTTAGGATTTATTACAATCGCTAGAGGTTTAAAACCTAAACGCGATGCATTTTATAATTTTAGAAATAATAAATTAGATGCTTTAATAATTGATAACTTACATTATCAATTATTAGGCATTTTTAAAAATAAAGGCTATCTTAATTTAGAGGAGTTATTTATTGATGGGACTAAGATTGAAGCCAATGCCAATCGCTATACTTTTGTCTGGCGAGGAACCATTAATTATCATTTAATTAATTTATTATCTAACATCTCAAATTTAATGGATGAATACAATCATTATATCGTTGAAAACGACTATAAGAAAAAATATAAACTTATCAATGAATCAATGTTTGTGATAAAAGGTGCTGATAAAGTTAAACGTGTCATTGAAGAAAATATAATTAGAAAGAAAAAGGGTATTCAAAAATTATCCAATAATGAAATATTAGAGATTGGTAATGTGGGCCCTGAAACTTTTGTCAGAATATTAGATAATTTATCAATGATTATTGAAGGTGAAAAGATTCAGTCCTCATCAGGTAAAGGTGCTAAAAAGAGCGAAATACAAAGACTATATGAAGACTTTTATCGTTATGGTAAGCGTCTTATTAAATATAAAGATAACTTTGAAACAATGGGTTCAGATAGAAACTCATATTCAAAAACAGATATTGATGCGACCTTTATGAGAATGAAGGATGATCATATGTTAAATGGACAATTAAAACCAGCTTATAATCTACAGTATGCCATAGAAAATTATTTCATCGTTGATGTGTATGTTTCAAATGACCGAACAGATTATAATACACTGATTCCTGTTCTAAAAAAACATGATTTAATGACAAACACTTCTTTATTATCAGTAACGGCTGATAGTGGTTATTGTAGTGAAAAGAACTTAAGTTATTGTAAAGACAATCAAATTAAACCATTCATCAAACTTCAAACCCATGAAACACAGAAAACAAGAAAGTATAAAAATAATATCGGAAAACATTTTAATATGAAGAAAGAAATAGTGGACGGTGAATTTCAATATACATGTCATAATGGTCAGTTATTAAAATATATTGAAACAACACATTCATTTAATCATGGATTTAAACAAACATTTAAAACTTATCGAAGTGAATCATGTCTTGATTGCCATCTAAAAGCTAAATGTTTTTACAACTATAATGAAGAAAAACATAAAGATAGAGATAAACAATTTAAAGTAAATCATCACTGGGAAGCACTTAAAAGTGAAACAGATAAGAATATTCAAAGTGAAGAGGGAATCATTAAGCGAATGATTCGATCTATTCAAACTGAAGGTACTTTTGGAGATATGAAATACAATGATGATTTTACAAGAGTAAATCATCGTTCAATAGACAAGGTTTATAAAGAATTTGCTTTATACGCGATTGGAAGAAACATTAATAAGTATCACAGATTCGAACACGAATTATTGAACGAATACACTCATTAATCAATGATTCTTCAATAATCATTCAAAAATGTGCATTTAATTAAATATTAACTTGATTAGGACATTCTAATCCTTTTACTTATCTTTAAATACAATAAAAAACTAGACAATTTATCGTATATTACTACGAAAGTCTAGTTTTTTTATTTGTTATTTGGTTTTATCAGATAAATCTATTTTCCGACAACCCCTTATTTTTTGTTTTATCTAAGTACATATGTTGATCAGCTTTAAGGATTAAATCAG
>CAYWUZ010000079.1:0-2134 GCA_964461565.1 uncultured Candidatus Izemoplasmatales bacterium
ATATTATCTTTTAATTCTTCTTCTAGAAAAGCTTTAATATCTAAAAATGCTTTTTCCCAACTTGGGTCATATGCTTCTATAGTAATTGTTCGCATTTTATTACCTCATATTCAATAATTTTTATAAATCTATCATAACATATTTTTGCAATTATATTTTTTTTGCTTTATAATAAACATATAAAAGAAAAGAAAATTTGTATAAAAGGAGGGAATCATAGTGAAAAAAATCGCATTATTATTAGAAAATCAATATGAAGCAAAAGAGGTTTTATATCCTTATTATAGGATGCAAGAGGAAGGTTTTGAAGTTGATTTAATTGGTACATTAGCTAAAACAACATATACCAGTAAAACTGGCGTTCCACTTGAAAGTGACTTTGCAAGCCAAGATATATTAGCTGACGATTATGACGCAGTCATTATTCCTGGTGGTTTTTCACCAGATTATATGAGACGCAACCAAGCAACTGTCCATTTCATTAAATCTATGAATAAACAAAACAAACCAATCGCAGCCATATGTCATGGTCCTTGGTTAATGATTACTGCTTGTGATTTAAAAGGCAGAAAATTAACAGGATTCCATACCTTGCAAAGAGATATTGAAAACTCTGGCGCTATTTACGTCAATGAGGATGTTGTTGTTGATAAAAACTTTGTGACTTCAAGAGCACCTAAAGACTTACCTGTTTTTGCTAAAGCATTGATTGATTTATTAAAATAACTTAATAATTTAAAAGGGACTATCAGAAATTGTTTTCTGATAGCCCTTTTTTATATTTAGTTATACAATTTTTATTAAATTCTTTCTTTTATCTTTTCAGAAAACTTTTCTGCATTCTTTAAATCAGTTGCATCTGGTTTACCTTTATTCATGCCTCCAAAGTATTTTAGAAAACTATTTGTATTAAATCCTTTGCATGAGAATTCATCTAATACAATATAGCCTTTAGAAGTTAGAATGGTTCTAAGCTTTAGATGATCTTTATTCACCTTATTTGTTCCTTGAATGGCACTTGTTGAGAATATAAAACTTAACTTATTATTTTCTACAACTAAGTTCTCTGCCAATGATAATAATGGCTTATAATGTTTCCCACTATCAATACCTGAACCGAAACCTATAATATCAAAATCGTTTAAATCAACATCGTTAATCTCACTAGGGGTTATCACCTTAGCATTTAATACATGAGCAATAGTCTTAGCTATTTTTAATGTATTGTTATGGTGATATGAATAACATATGATGAGGGTTTTACTTATACTTTGATTATCCATACATTAATCTTCTTTTTTCTTTTTTTCAATTGTTTTATATTCAAATACTTCATCAATGGTTACATTGAAAACTAAAGCAATTTTATATGCTAAATCTAATGATGGTGTGTATTTACCTAATTCAATTGCATTAATCGTTTGTCTTGAAACCCCTGTTTTTTCTGCGAGTTTTTGTTGGGACATCTCCTCAGCGAAAAAACGTAATGTTCTAATATTATTCGTTATCTCATATTCTTTAGGCATGGTTAATGCCTCTTCGATAATAATATAATTGAACAAAACCTTCTAAAACAGATCCTAAACTAAAAGATAAAAAGATGATGTTTACCATAATGATCGGTGAATAGTTTAATAGCACGGCGCCTAAAGATAAGCCAAACCCAATACCAGCAAAAGCAAAACCTATACGCATAGATTTTAGTTGAATCAATTTAGCCATTTCATCTTCTACTGAATCAGTTTTAATGATAAGTGCTATTTGTTTTTCTATTTCTTTATCCGTTATTGATTCATCTTCTCTTTTAAGTTTTATCGCTAGATAAATTGAATAGAAGATATGGAGAAGTATAAGCGCAATGATGATTGATACCACACCAATGCCAATAAAGATTAGAATCCTATAGGCCCAAAACTTAAGTGTTAGCGATTCAGCAGTTCCTTCTGTATATTTAATGATTGCATAGAACACATATGATAATGATACTAGAAGTCCTACCACAGTTGTAACAATTGTCTTTTTTTCTTGAAAATTCATAATTGTCTCCTTTGTTAAATAATATATACATATAGTACAATTATTTATACAATATGTCAAGTATTTTTTACACTCAATTTATATATATTAAAAATAC
>CAYWUZ010000080.1:0-2072 GCA_964461565.1 uncultured Candidatus Izemoplasmatales bacterium
GTGATCGCCAGTCACTTAGGTGAGATTATACAAAAACCACTTGATTTTGATAATAATCAATTAGGTTTTAAGCTGTTTTTAGAAAAATTAAAACCTTATGACTCAAATCAAATAAAAATAGGATTTGAATCTACAGGTCATTATTCCGCTAATCTCAAGCAGCTACTTAATCAATATGGCTATACTTTTTACGAACTAAATGCCCATTTAGTTAAAAAGTTTTCTTCCAGTCTTTCTATTAAGAAAGCGAAGACTGATAAGATTGATAGCTTGGCCATTGTTAAGTTTCTCATGACTGTAGATTCTAAATCCTTTACGCCTTTATCTTATCATATCTCTCATCTAAAGTCACTAACTAGACATTACTATCGTTTAAATATCTTTATTACTAAAACTAAGGTCGAATTAGTTAATTTTCTTGACAAAGCTTTTCCAGAGTTTTCAAACTATTTTTCTACTATCTATGGAAAAACATCATTAAGTATCCTATTTTATTCCAATTCACTTAAGTCGATAGCCAATATGTCTGAGTCTCGTTATGATTCTTTAAGGAAATTATCCATGGGTAAATTCAAATACTCAACCTATTTGAAACTTAAACAAACTGCTAAGCAATCTATCGGTCTTAAAGAAGACTATTTATGGCATTTGATTCACTTAACTATCAAGAGGATTCACTTATTACAATCTGAAAAAGCATCTATCGTAGATCAAATTCAAACCCTTATAAACGAAATCAATACGCCAATCTTAACTATACCTGGCCTCTCTACTGTTAGTGGGGCTATCATCCTTTCAGAAATCGGTGATATATTTAAATTTTCATCTTCTAAGTCACTTATTTCTTACGCAGGACTTAATAACTCCGTATACCAATCTGGCATTCAATCTCACTATGGACAGATTAGTAAAACCGGTTCTAAATACTTGAGATCCGCTTTATACAATGTCTCACTAACCGTTATCAATAACTCAAAAGTTTTTTACGATTATTATTTTGATAAAAAATCAAAAGGTAAATCCCATAGGTTATCTCTTATTTGGGTAAGCCGCAAACTACTTCGTGTCATTTATCACTTACTTAAACATAATGAACCATTTATTGATCAAGTTGTTTAATTAAATCGTTTTCTATAGTCCATCTGGCGAGGACTATTTCCATACTCTTTTACCTATATCTTTAAAAATAGGTCCTTTAGTCATGATTTACTTTTTCACTTGACTTTTTATAGTTATCCTCCAATAATTTTTTTAGTGTTAGATTTAATTTTTCAATAGAGTTATGGAATTTTTTAACATCTTCATAACTCGTCCAATTGATAAAAGGAATTTGACTTCCAAGTTCTTGCATTGTAATCTCAATGTTTTTTGGTAGCAAGGAAAGGTTTTTGCTAAACTCATTTTTACCTATTTTTGTAAGAAAGTATATTTTTCTTTTTCCTTGCATTTCAGTATTAACAAAGCCTTTTTCTTCAAATTTCTTGAGATTGTAATAGATTGCACCATTTGATGCTTCAATGTTCGAACGTTTTAGCATTTTCCTAAAATCGTACCCAACAACTTTCTCATTTTCTAGCAATTCTTTAATTAGCATTGCTTTAATAATTCCATGCATATGATTATCACCACCAAAAATATTATATCATGGCAAATATTATATGTCAACATTGACACATTTTAAAAATACACATAATCAACCTTCGTTATGATGGTTTCAATCAGAATTATGGAAACAGAAGTGATCTAAATTGAACAATATTTTAGTTAAAATTAAAAAGAAACTTGAAACTAAAAACCAGGACTTTATCGTGCAAACTAGCAGTTCAGGTTGGTGATTTGAGTCAAGAAGAGTTTAATAAACTCAAATGAAATGTCCAATACACTGAAACTGAATTAGATAATATAAATGGATTTACTTAAACACGATTAAATGATAAACAGAATAACAAAGGAAAGTTGAAAATTGATATTTTTATGTCCAGGGTGATACCTATTTGTCGTTAATTTAAGTATACAAAAAAATGTAAAATTTTATGCATTTTCATTCCAATTATTTTCTACATTTTAACACC
>CAYWUZ010000081.1:0-2066 GCA_964461565.1 uncultured Candidatus Izemoplasmatales bacterium
TTTAATCATTTATTGATCATATTTATTATTGGTGCAGTAAGCTTGATGTGGGCAATCTTAAGAAGTCAGAATAAATAGTTGCTAGTAATGACCAAGTAGTTTGGATGAATATAATTAGTATTGTGTTTCTTAGTAGTGTTGAGATATTATTTAAGTCTTAGATAATCAAAAAACAATTGACTATATTCGTAAAAAGAAAGGGGTTGTATTTGGAAATATTTTTCATTTTTCCAGGAATTATATTTTAATAGTATGAATAAATTATTTTATACCTATCTGTTAAATCTATTGATAATAATTATTGTCATATTTTTATATTATACTTTATTCTTTAAACCTTCACAACATATTTTGACAGAAAAAATTGAGAACGAATTTAGAAATGAGATGATACTGAAGTCGTATTTACTTGAAAATGCTGTTTCAAAATTTGTTGAAGGAGCAAAAAGTATCTCGAGCCGTTCTATGATTCGGTTAAAAATTATAGAGTATAAAGCAGGTAAAATAAATCTTTCACAACTAAGATCTTATACCGAACCAAAATATATCGATGGAATGAAAGCATTAGAAGATTGTTTTTTTGCGGTTCGATTTGTTGATAATATTCCTGTTGCTATATATGGAGATTCGCTTAATAAACACTTTGTATATGATATTAGCGACACTGCAAAACATGAATTAACTGTTCATATTGATTTGAAAGACACTTTATTAAATGTATGTGTTATGTCTCCAATAATTCAAGATCGTGTAGTTTTAGGCTATGACTTATTATGTTCGAGCTGCTCAAAAGTGCTCAAAGAAATTCTAAAAGGCCGGGAGGGCATTGAACGCAGTCTTATGATCGATAAGGTAGATGTTCAGAAAAATCTTAACCATAATAGTAATGATACAATTATTTATAGTGGAGATCAGGTTAATTATTATTTTAAGTCAGCATTTGCAGATGTTTACTATCACTTTTCCAAATCAAAAGACAACTTGTTTGAAGAGCTTGGCATCTTTAGAAAACGACAGCTCTATTTAATAATTTTGCTAGTAATATCCATTAGTTTTATATTAATTATTCTGCAACAAAGAGCTAAACTGATACTATATCAAAAGAGCAGTTATCTGGAGAATCTGATCAATGAAAAAACGAGCGAGTTAAATGAAGCAATACATGAACTGCAAGCTACAAATATTGCCTTGAAAGAGAAGGAAGAAATGCTTACGTATAAAAACAACGAGTTATCTCGCTCAAATGCTACTAAGGATAAACTTTTCTCTATCATTGCACATGATTTAATGAGTCCTTTTACCACTTTATTGGGTTTCTCTAATTTATTACTTACTAATTTTGAAAAATTAAATAGCGAAAATCAAAAGGATTATATAAGTAAGATTTATGAAACATCTCAGAATACCCATAAGTTGCTGGATAATTTATTAACCTGGTCAAGATCGCAGCAAAAAGTAATGAATATTAATTATTCTGAACTGAACTTGTCATCACTGGTTAATCAAACGATTGAAATCTTTAAATCAGGCGCTGATAAAAAGAAGATTCATATATCAAATATAATATCCGAAGATACAATTGTATTAGCTGATGAGGAAATGTTAAAGGTTGTCTTCAGAAATTTAATATCAAATGCAGTTAAATTTTCGTATGAAGAAGGAATTATCGAGATCAGTGCACAGGTAAAAGAAATTAAACCATCTCAAATCATTGAAATCTCTGTCACAGATCAAGGCATTGGAATACCTTATGATGTGCAAGAAAAATTATTTAATTTAAACAAAAGTATAACAACAAAAGGCACTCATGAAGAATCCGGAACGGGTTTAGGCTTAATAATTTGCAAGGAGTTTGTGGAAAAAAACAAAGGAAAGATATGGGTAAAAAGTCAACCAGATCAAGGGAGTAAGTTTATATTTACTTTAGTTATGGGGTAATTTATTTTTAGATTGATCCTTGAGTGTGCAGTGTTCATTGAAACATGATTGGTTTATAGATATCGTCTGAATTGTTTTTTATCTTATACTTCATAGCAATATCTTAAAAGGTATTTAATATTTAAACT
>CAYWUZ010000082.1:0-2030 GCA_964461565.1 uncultured Candidatus Izemoplasmatales bacterium
TTGATAATATAATAAGAACTCTTCATTATCAATTGCATTTTTAATTTCTTCATAATATGAAATATTAAAGCGTTCTTTTTCAATCAAATCTTGAGAATATAAATGATATTTTGCTTTACCTTCTTTTTTAGCAACGTAAACAGCTAACTCAGCATTCTTAATCAAACCATCTGCGTCAATCCCATCATAAGGGAATACACAAACACCGATTGAAGCAGTTAAGCTTATATCATCTACTTTTAGAGGTTCGTTAACTAGGGCCAATAAGGCATCACCAATTTCAGAAATCACTTCATTATTGACTTCACCTAGATAATAATAGATAAACTTATCTTTCCCTAAATGACCAGATATATTAAATTTCTCATTAAGTTTATTGATACGTTTATCAATTTCAACAGTCATTTTATCAACTGTTTTTTGATCGTATTTTTCAACATATTGTCTAAAATCATCAATATCAATACTATATAAAATTCTTAAATCGCCTTCTTTTGTTTGTAAAATATCTTGATTAATTCTATCTTTTATTCCCGAAGATTGCACAATTTTATTTTTCTTAAATATATTAAAATCTTTCTTTTCTTTTTTATTATCTTTATTTAAAGCAACTTTTTCTCTTCTTTCCATTCGCAAATGTCTAACAACATTGCGGTATAAAAAGAATAAGGCAAGACTAGAAATAACCACGAGTAAAATCGCGACCACTATTTCATATGGTTCTGCTTGACCAACGGTTGTTGCTTCTAAAGTCCAAAATTTAATCATATGACACCCCTACTCATTTTTGCTAGCTAAAACATCAATACGTTTATTTCTAGCGACCTTATAAAATTGTTCTATGAATTCCACAGTTTCTTCTACTGTCAAAGGTTTTGACATTAAATATCCTTGGAAGACATCAGTTGATATTTGCTTTAAATATTCATATTGACTCTTATGTTCAACACCTTCAGCTATGACTTTCATATCTAAATTATGAACCAAGTTCACAATGGTACCAACGATACGGTTTTCTTTCTTCGTATCTAATATACCATCGATAAAAGATTTGTCAATTTTTAGGTTATCAAAGTTGATATTTCTTAAATAGGTTAACGATGCATAACCAGTCCCAAAATCATCAAGTGAGAACTTGATGCCCATCTCATGTAATTCATCAATCTTATCATCTAAAGCGATTGTAGATTTAATAAAAATACTTTCAGTCAATTCTAGGGTTAAATAATTAGGATTGATATCAGTTTCTTTGACTATATTTTTTACTATATCCACATAATCATTTTGTAAGATTTGAATCAATGATACGTTTACAGAAATAACAAAATCTTTTTCAAATCGTTTACGTAAAGCTACTTGCATTTTGCAAGCTTCTCTTAATATCCAAGTACCAATTGGAATAATTAAATAATTCTCTTCCGCATTCGCAATGAATACTTCAGGAGAAATATTTCCTAGAACTGGTGAAGCCCATCTTGCTAAAGCCTCAAAACCATAAATTTCAGATTTGTTATCTATTAATGGTTGATATTTTAAGAATAATTCTTTCTTATCTAATGCTTGAGCCAATTGTTCAGAAACTTCAGCCTGATAAGATATCTCTTGAGAAATTTTATCATTGTAAAAAATAACTTGTTTTCTTTCACTGTTTTTATCTTTAAAGATCGATATATCACATTTTTTAATTAAATCATCAAGCGTATAATCATCACTAGGATAAGTTGAAATCCCTGCAAATATTCTAATCTCGGTTTTAATATGATTAACAATAATAGGTTGTTTAAAGCGTTGAACAATTCGGTTAACTTTGTCTCTAACCTCAGCTAAGCCTGTAAAGTTAGGTATAATATAAATTAATTCATTCCCACCATTAGAATACAACAATTCATCATTTTTAATTATATTCTCAATTTCTTCAGCAATGGCTTTAATTAAGCTATCGCCCATCATTTGACCTTTAATGATAATGATATCTTTTAAATTATCGACTTGTAATAAACAAACAGCGGTTTTTTGGTCACCTTTAAATA
>CAYWUZ010000083.1:0-1911 GCA_964461565.1 uncultured Candidatus Izemoplasmatales bacterium
GGTGGTGCGCCAGTTCGGTTGCACATATATAGTTGGTGGGAACCCAACCTAGTAAGGTTTAGCAAACCGCTAGTAGTTAGCCTTGGAGCCAAAGCCGTGAGGTGAGGTTTAAGCGTAGGCAAACAACAATTCGAGCCGCAAAGGGAAACCTTGAAGTGATAGAGCCTCGTTAGTTAGAAAGAATGGAAGTTGATGCTTTCACCTAAGCAGCAAACAAAAAGAATTAATCGAAAAGCTAGATTAAGGAGAATCCATCGGGGTCTGAGAGCGTGGCGAGTATTAGAGAGTTATATGTGTGATACCTGGGAGGTCTCATATCTTCCTTGAAAGAAAGGTACAATATAGACAAAGGTCATTTAACCAAAGGTATATCGGAAGAGGTATGAGAAGTCGGACTAATCCATAGTAGTGAAGAAGCGAGTAACGACCGTGGAGCGAAGGGATTAGCGTATATTCGAGTTATTGAAGGAAACAAAACAAAGCACGAGAGGCAGACAGGGAATGACAAAAGAATTCAATAACATAAGAGAACAATCAAAGCGATTCAAAACGGTAGAAGGATGTATGCACTGTGTAAATATGGAAAGACTAAAAGAAGAACACAAGGCACAGGACTTTAGAAAAGCAGTTGGGGTTGATGGAGTAACAAAAGAAACATATGGAAACGACTTAGAAAACAATCTTAAAAGATTGGTGGGAGATATGAAAAGTTTCAGTTACAAACCAAAACCAGTCAGAAGAGCATACATACCAAAAACAGATGGTAAAGAAAGGGCTTTAGGAATACCATCGTACGAAGATAAGTTAGTGCAAGGGGTAATGAGAAGAGTACTAGATGAAGTATACGAGAGTAGATTTATGGATTTCTCATATGGGTTTAGACGGAATAAAAGAGCCCATCAGGCAGTAAGTCGAATAAACAATTTGATGATGAGAAAGAAATTAAACTATGTAGTGGATGCGGATATCAAAGGATTCTTTGACAATGTTAATCATGAGTGGCTGATTAAGTTTCTAGAGAATGATATAGAAGATAAAAGATTTATAAGATATATCAAGAGATTTCTAATTGCGGGAGTAATGAAAGATGGACAATACATAGAAAGTGATAAAGGAACGCCACAGGGTGGACTTATATCGCCTATATTGGCAAATGTATACCTACACTATGTGCTTGATTTATGGTTTGAGAAAAGGATAAAGAAGAATTATAGAGGTCAAGCAGAGATGGTGAGATATGCGGATGATTTCGTATGTATGTTTGAATATGAAAAGGAAGCAAGAAGATTTTATCGAGAACTAAAAGAGAGATTAGCAAAATTTGATTTAGAACTCGCTGAAGGTAAAAGCAAAATAATACCATTTGGCAGATTTGCACAAGCGAATTACAACAGTAAAGAAACGTTTGATTTTCTAGGTTTTACATTTATAAATGGTGAAACAAGAACAAATAAATACAGACTAGTCATACAAACAAGCAAAAAGAAGTTAAAACAAAAGAAGGAAAATGTAAAAGAGTGGCTTAAGACCCAAACAGGTGAAAACGTCTTAGATATCATTAAGAGGTTAAACAAGAAAATCATAGGACATTATAACTATTATGGCATTTCAGGTAACTTTAAAGGGCTAAACAAGTTCTATTTCTTTATAAGAACAGCCTTATATAATATGCTTACTAGAAGAAGTCAGAGAAGTTATTTGAATTGGGAAAGATATTTTAAACTATTGGAGAAACATCCAATCGTTAAGCCAAGACTATATGTTAATATTTGGTAATCGAAGAATATACGAAGAGCCTATTGCCTTAATTGGGCACGATGGGTTCTGTGAGGGGCATATAAGACTAAGCCTCATCAGTATAAATTGAAATAGAGCGAGGTGAAAGTCGAGAATTGTCTACTCGACATATTA
>CAYWUZ010000084.1:0-1880 GCA_964461565.1 uncultured Candidatus Izemoplasmatales bacterium
GGACATATCAATTATGTTGTTCCAGATTTATGGAACGCTTGGGAATATCAAGGTGATGAAATCAGAAGACTCCCGAGTCAAGAATTTCTAGTCAACCCATATAAATTCTATTCACGACTCATCAAAGATGTTTACATAGAATTCGCTGATAAACGAAGAAATTACTTAAAATCATTATCAAATATAAACAAAGAAAAATCAAAACATCATTGGCTATTAGAATCAGTAGTTTATTCAACACATATTAGAACATCTGCATCATGGGATCATGATCGATCTTTCTCATTAGACATATCAAATTTTAATGGTATGAAAGAAACAGGTACATTCATCAAAATGTTGGCATATTTACCAACATTAAAACGCATGGGCATTAATTCAATTTATTTATTACCCATTACTAAATATTCTACAGAACATAAAAAAGGTGAATTAGGTTCTCCTTATGCAGTCAAATCTTTCTTTGATCTCGATGAAAATTTAAAAGAACAGATGACTGGTCAAGATATGACCATTGAAGAAGAATTCAAAGCCTTTGTTGAAGCGTGTCATATTCTAGATATGAGAGTCATCATCGATGTTATTCCTAGAACTAATGCAGTTAACAGTGATTTTATCAGAGAACATCCTGAATGGTTCTACTGGATAAAAGCAAATGAACTAAAAAACTACCATTCACCTCATGTAGAATCTATTGGCGCAACAATTGCGCCTAAAGAAGAATATCTTGAAGATGTTTTTAAATCTAAAAATGTTCAAAAACATTTAGAAATGTTTGATTACAACCCTAAAGAAAAGAATCCTAAGTTATATGATGAAATTAAAGATAAGGAAAACTATTTAGACCTTATAAAAGAAAAATTTAACTTAGTCGTTGCACCAGCATTTTCTGATTGGATTAATGATCCACAACCACCTTGGTCTGATGTTACATTCTTTAGATTTTATTTTGACCATCCAAAAGTATCACAAAAATACATTAATCCAAATCAACCACCATATATCTTATATGACAGTATCAAAACAAATCTTTACCCTGGTAAAAAACCCAACAAAGAATTATTTGATATGATTAAAAATATCATTCCATATTTCCAAAATAACTTCGGTATTGATGGGGCACGTATCGATATGGGCCATGCACTTCCTAATGAATTGTTAAAAATGATTATGGATGAAGCAAGAATCATCGATCCAGATTTCGGTTTTATTGCGGAAGAATTAGACCCAAGTCATTTCGAACAAGCAAATAAAAAAGGTTATAATGCAGTTGTAGGAAATGGTTTCTGGATGGAAGCTCGCTATGAAGAACAAAAACTAAAAGAATACATCTTCTCTTCTCACAAATATACCTTACCTATGTTTGCTTCAATAGAAACCCATGATACCCCAAGAGCCGCAAGCCGTAAGGGCGGCGTTGAATTCGCAAGAATGATAACAGTTCTGAATATGTTTATACCAAAAATGATGCCCTTTATTAATTCTGGTCAAGAATTTTATGAAGTTCAACCAATGAATTTAGGTTTAGATGCGACTGAACAAGACTTATATCACTTGGATAGCCAAGATTTATTTTATAAAAAGCTAGCACTATTTGATAAGTTTGCACTTCATTATATGAACCATTACCGATGGGAATTATTTAGTCACTTAAAAGGTATCGTTGATTTAAGAAAAGAATGGCTTGAATCAATGATCGATGAAAACAAATTAATTAAATTTGATGTTAACAATCCCAACACAATTGAATATGGCTTCCAAAAAGGAATAGAAGGTTTAATCATTGTCGCGAACACTTCAAACACTGAAATCCATCACAACTTCTCTATACATACATTAAGACAAATTATTAAGAAAGATAATCACTTTGGTGAGTTACT
>CAYWUZ010000085.1:0-1862 GCA_964461565.1 uncultured Candidatus Izemoplasmatales bacterium
TAGCAGGAAAGGGTTCTTTTTTCTATATATAGAAAGCAATTATATACAATATTTCAGTCAATTCCTCGAGAATTGAGACCTGAACGGAAAAGACGGAGCCCGAGAAGGTGTATCTGTATATTTATGCAATTGTCGTCTCTTCAAAGACTATTTTGAAATTAGCTCTTTAACTTTCTTTTAATCATTCCATTTAGGAAGCTGCTCTTCTTTTAAAAGAGAATTTATTGAAAAGCCTTCATGACTTTCTACCTTACTTACATTCCAAGAAGAAAGATCTTGATTAAAAGATGAAGCTTCATAAAACATTCCATCCATTGATATAACATTACTCATATTCCAAGAAGATAAATCGCTATTAAATTTATTTGCTTTATAGAACATTCCACTAGTATCCACAACACTTTCGGTATTCCATCGAGAAAGGTCCCCATTGAAATTTGATGCGCTTACAAATAAACCACCCATAAAATTAACATTGCTTACATCCCATTCTGAGATATCGCCATTGAAGCTTAGAGCTCCAGCAAACATTTCTTCAATATTTTTAACATTACCAACATCCCAGGACGAAATATCACCATTAAAGCTTATTGCACCTGAAAACATACCTTTCATGGTTGTAACATTGCTCACATCCCAATCCAAAAGGTCTTGGTTAAATGATTTTGTTAAAAAGAACATATTCGTCATATCTTTTACACTATTAACATCCCAAGTAGAAATATTTCCGTTAAAAGAAGCTGTATTAAAGAACATTCCATTTGTTATTGTGACATTGCTTACATCCCAAGATGAAAGATCTTGATTGAATTCTTGTGCTCCACAAAACATACAAGTCATATCTTTTACGCTACTGACATCCCAAGTAGAAATATCATTATTAAAATTTGATGCTCCAAAAAACATACATTCCATGTCAACAACATTACTAACATCCCAAGATGAAAGATTTCCATTAAATGAATTTGAATTAGCAAACATAAACTTCATATCAACAACATTACTTACATCCCAATTTGCAAGGTTCCCATTAATCTTTTCTTTTCCTTCAAACAAATGACTCATATCAGTTATTTCTGAAGTATTAACATTAGTTATGTCTTCCCCATTCAATATCATTTCTTCTAACTGAGGGCGAGTTATAGGTTTTGCAACCCATTTTGCATAAAGAGTTACATCATTGACTCCCATCTTAAAGGTAGTATTTTCTTTAAAAAGTACATCCCCATCTTTCTTGTTTGCCCAACCTACAAATATATAATCATCTTTAGAAAATTGATTTGATGGCAATGATATTTCTTCATCTGTTTTTAAAATAATTGGTTTCATTGAGTTTTTACCATGATTCGAATCAAATAAAAGTCTATGATCCTCTGCTATCCATTTAGCATGTAGAGTTAAATCCTTTTCTACTGTATTATTAAAATCCCACTCAGTTTCAAAATTAGGATCAACATACCATCCTTTAAAAGAATAACCATTTTTTTCTAAATCCATAATTGGTTTAGTTATTTTATTATTGTTTTCAATACTCTGAGAAGCTGCTTCCATATCATTATTTGTATAAAAACTGACTGTATGTATTGTTGACTTACAACCAAGTAGATTAACCAATAAAAAAACAATACAACATACCACAAATACTTTAATTCTTGATTTCTTCATTTAGGTTCCCTTATTAAAACTTATTTTTAATTATATTGAGATTCTTGATTGATTGATTTAGATCTCTCAATCTATAACTCAGAATTATTTACACATATGAAATTATTTTACACTAACATCACAGAAAATACCAATAATTAATGAGCCAATTTCAAAATAACAAATCGGCTAATAAATATGCATTCATTCATGCATAA
>CAYWUZ010000086.1:0-1838 GCA_964461565.1 uncultured Candidatus Izemoplasmatales bacterium
ATACTATGATCTTCCAACCGTTATATTATGTCTTTTATTTATTGCAGTTATAGGTACTTAATTATTACTAAGATATTCATTCTTTGCCGATCTTCCAATCGTTATAGCAGTTATGCAAAATACCGTGCCACAGGCAATTAACTATACCGCATGTTAGGCTTAGTTATTTTTTCTTCCAATATTGATTTTATGTTCCTATCTAATTTAAACTTTTTGTTTTTGTCTAGTCTTGTTGGCATAAAACATACATGATTTCCAAATGCAGTCTTTTCTTTGAAAGTTATTTTAATTATTGCTTCTCCATATAATAAAGGGAAGTATCTATAGCTAACATTCTTTATTAATTCAAAAGGGAACCTTTCTTTTTTTGCAAATTGTTCGAGGATGATATTATTTTCTGTTATTCTAACTTCAACAAGTTTAGTTAGAGTCTTAAGATTATAAAATGCTAGTAAACCAAGCACACCGCTTATTAGAAGAACTAGAAAACTTACCCAAAAATCATAGAATATAGAACGTGCACCCGTAAAACCTAAAAAAGCAGCAAAAACAAAAAGAAATACTGTTAAAGAACCAAGGTAAATTAGATTCAGGGCATATTGACGAGAAGATAATTGCTGGAACATTGTTTTACTTACATTTTCTTAAGCTTCTTATAATTAAGCCTAACGGTCAGCGGTATGACTCAGTTGTTGGCAGCGGTGTTCCCACCGCTGTGGCGCGTGTATTTGCCTGGCCTTGTCATACTACGATCTTCCGACCGTTATTTGCTGTTTTATATTTAGTGCAGTAATAATTGCTTAATTCTTACTAAGATATTGATTCTTTGGCGATCTTCCTATCGTTGGAGCAGCTGTGCAAATACCGTGACAAAACAATTGATTATACCGCATGTTATGGGCTGCCTATTTTTTACTTTTCTCTCCAGTCAAAAGGTATTGTTCTCGTCGTCATACTTCCAGGCTGCTTATATACAAATTGCATACGCCCGACAAATGACCCTATTTGATATTCAGAAACTAGAATATTGATAGCCTTGTTTTTAATTTTGTCATATTCTGTCTCATTATCGAACAGGTTATTCTTTAAAACTAAAATCACTGAAATATATTTGAGTGATTCATCTCCTTTAATGTGGTTGTAGATTTTAATATCGGGTTTTAGGTATACCTCAAGGCTATCATTATAAATGCTAATTAGTTTGGCTGTTGCGTCAATGTCATATGAGCTTTCAATATATTTAATTGATTTATTATCGGTCTTACCTTCTATGTCCCTGAAAGGTAACCATAGTAGGACCATAATAAAGTAGGCAAGAACAAACGAAATTAAAATCTGAGCAGTATTTCTTTTATCACTTCTGGGTTCGTTAGAGTAGGGGACCACTTCAGTGCCAGCAATAAAATCGCCAATTCTTCTTGACGGGCTAAATAAAGTAACAATTACTTCCACTGGCCAGATAATTATTAGAATATTTCTAACCAATGTTTTTAAGGGAGAAGCAGGCAATTTTGTTGCGAAATCAACAACTTGAATTCTTACAGCTCTTTTAGCTAAACTTCTGCCATTGAAACAATCTTTGCAGAAATAGAGTGCAAAACCAATAAAGTAGATTAGTAGATAGTTGAAACCAAATAGGGCGTCCGATGTGTCTACTTGTTCATGACTTATATCAAATGAGAAATCAAATGATGATATAAAGCCTGGTAGAAAAAAAACTGTTGCGACTGCCGTCATTATAAAATGGTCGAGGATCATAGATCCCAACCTCTGTCCTACATTTACTTTTTTGTTCTGTTCCATAATGTTTGGTAGGTTCTTTTAGGTTGCCCATAACG
>CAYWUZ010000087.1:0-1818 GCA_964461565.1 uncultured Candidatus Izemoplasmatales bacterium
AAGAAGTTAATTACATTGAAAATGATTTAGATGAATATTTAACCGTATATGATAAGCATTACAATTTCTCAGTGATTAAACAATATATTACACAACAAGAAAATATTAAGAAAAAAATTAAAAGATATTTTGAGTTATTAAATGAAGATAAAGTATCGAATAATCAATTATATCGAAATGAGTTTGTAAAAATAGTAAAAGAGTTATGGAAATGGAGTGAACTAAATGATAACAAGTGAAGAGGCAAGAAAAAGGTTTGATGGTTATGCTGATAGATTTGTAGCAAGAAAAAAATATTTACCATTTAAAGATGGTTTTGATTATGATTTTATTATGAGATACATCACACAACAAGAAAAGGTTAATGAGTTGTTAAGTATATATAAAAAGTTGCCCTTTATAAAAGTGATAGATGAATTATCTGATGAAGATATAAAAATATTAGATAAATTGGAGGGTGAACTTAATGATTGAAAACGAAGTAAATAAAAACGTAATGGATCATTGTGCCTATTTGCAACTAAACTCTGAAGAAGTTAACCTTTTAAATAAATTATACTTTCGTAAATCTATTATTGTTCGTAGGTTATTATTGATGCCGTGTTTTCACCATTTAACACCTTATAAATTATATAAGTATTTTCAAATTGTAAAAGGGACTTATAAGGATCCTAAACTTTATGTAAGCAAAAGAGCTTTGCATGTAATTGAATTAAAACGTAATAATGTGCCTTATAAAAAAATTGCTAATCTTACTGGTTTATCGATAAACACTGTTTATAATTACGCCCAGTTAGATTTAAATGTAAAAGGAGACTAATATATGAACCCATTAAGTGTAAATTGGGAAGGTTGTATTAAATTCAGTAGGGTGATGACCACTAGTGATGGTAATTATTTAATCATTTATCTAGTGCAACATGTTAGTGATAGAGGTAAAAAATCACATTTTACTGTCAAACAGTATGTAGAGATTGAGATGGAACCTTATCCTATAAATACTGAAATTGTTTTTAATGGTTATGCTAGTGAGAATAATTATAAAGATAATAACGGTCAATATCAAAGCAAAGGTTTAGAAATCACTGCTACTGAAATTAGACGAAAGGAGGTATTTGAATAATGTATGAAAATGACTTATACTTATTGATTGATCAAATCATTACACTGATTACTCTAACTATATGGATTCTAACTTTTATAATTTTATATGTGAAGTTAGAACATGAACTTCATAAACTAGATGGTTATATGAATTTAAAAGAGAATCTAAAAGGATTAGAGCTAGATTATTATAAACTCAAATATGAGTATCGATCAAACAAATTAAACTATAAATTAAAAGTAAAGGAGCTTAAAAATGCTAAAAAATCTAATTAAAGGAGTTTTAAAAATGTTAAACAAACTAAAAAATCTATTTTCTGGATCATCTAAATCTAAAACTAGAAATTCTCGATTTCCTACTTCTGATGTGGTCAAACAACATAATGTTCCTACCACTTCAAAAAAGAAAACCCATGCTGAACGATTAGCACGTTTTAAATCTAGACAACGTTCTAAACAATTACCCATCATCACCAATGTATCTTATAGTAGATCTTATGTTAGGTTTCAAACTCTTAAGGATCATAAACAATACCAACATGAATTAGTATTAAATGGCCAAAGATTAACCGAAGATGGTGTTATTGATGTACAGCAACCTTATTATAAAACCAAATATCAAAGCCTAAGCGAATATAACCGATATGCCACAGGTTATAGATACAAACATAGACAATAACCCCTACCTTATAATAAAAACGCCTTAAAATCGCA
>CAYWUZ010000088.1:0-1803 GCA_964461565.1 uncultured Candidatus Izemoplasmatales bacterium
AAGTTAGTCTAGAGGTTATCGAAAACAGTGATAAAGTCCATAAAGACAAGACATATTTTGAAATCAAAGCTGATACACAATCTTTTGTGTTTCAGCTTTTTTATATAGTCTCTCTTTTAAATTAGGTGGAATCATACCAATACTCGAATGCAGTCTTTTCTTATTGTAATAGTCCATATATTCATGTACTTTAGATTTGTAAGCTTGATCTGTAGAAAAAGGATAGTTTGGATAAACAGACTCTCTTTTAAAATGAGAGAAAAATGATTCCATGGCTGCATTATCATAAGGATAACCAACAGCACTATAGGATAGTTGAACGTCAAATTTTTTAAGATGTGTTCTAAAGATTTTTGATGTATATTGAACACCTCTATCACTATGAAACATCATGGGATGTGTCTTTCTATAGTCTACGGCTTTTTTATACGTGGTTAGTGATAATCTTGTGTTATTTACTTTTGATATATCATAAGCAATTACTTTTCTAGAAAAGAGATCAATAATCACACATAAATAGATGGGTCTATAATTTATTTTAATCTCTGTGATGTCACTTACCCATACGCGATTAGGCATGGATTGATTAAAATCTTGTTTTAATAAATTTTTATATTTGATTGATGTTTTAGGTCTAATGTATTTTTTTGATTTATTGCCTTTGTTAAAATGTAGACCAAGCTCATGCATAAGTTGCCTAATCTTTTTTTCACTGGCAATAATTTGTTGTTCCTGTAATATCACTTTATATTTAGAAGCACTAGCTATTTTGTTGTATTTTTTATATATGAGCATGATTTTCTCTTTGAGTAACTTGTCTCTTTCAATTGCTGGAGTTGTTTGATGATTTATATAGTTATAGTATGTAGATCTTGTCACATTAAATAAGCGGCACATGAAATCAATCGAGTATGTTTTGCTGTTCAATGTAATTAATGACATTCTTTCTTCAACTGACATTTGATTCGTTATTGAGTATGTTTTAAATAATTGATATAAACTATCATATTTCTCTTTTTCAATAACTTTTATTTGTGCTGTTTTGACTGACATAGAATCTATTGTTTCAAACCAATTGTAGACGGTTGATTTTGATAAGTGATATAGCTCACATATCTCTGTTACTTTTGATCCGTTTTTGATTTTTTGGATAATTTCATTTTTGAAATCTAGTGAGTGTCTTTTTTTGAGCGATTTCACTCTTTCTGTTTCACTAATCCATAAATAGATAATACTACGACTTATCTTATGTCTACTTGCGAGAACATCTACCTTAACTCCATTGTGATAAGATAATATGATTTTATCCTTTTGGGTACTTGATTTTCTTTTTTTCATTTTCTTCACCTCGAGTTATTATACGATGAAATATATAAAATAAGTGGAAAATAAAAAAAATAGACTAAATTCCAATTTTCCGATATTATTGTCCATAATTATGAAGCAATAATGTGGGCTTTATTAAGAGGTAAATAAAGAAAAGCAAAACTTTCATTGACAAAAAGATGTCCAATTTGAGGTCGATATTTTTAAAAAAAATGCAAATATATGTATCTAATGTGGTAGTAATATGTAGTTTTAGATGAAAAACAAAGTCAAGAATTTAGACAAAAAGAATTGGAATATTGGATTTTTATCATATTGGGATTCGATTATGCTATAATATAGAAAAGAAAGACAAAGAATCAGGTGGGGGATTACTTAAAATAATGATAGATTAATAGGGTTCAAATCCCCTTTCCTCCTCCAACATTTTTATGTTGCTTTCAAGGATGGAAACCCAGCAGGCATGGCAGCTGTTAG
>CAYWUZ010000089.1:0-1779 GCA_964461565.1 uncultured Candidatus Izemoplasmatales bacterium
TTGACCTTAAAGAAGGTCGTGTTGTCCGGTTGGTGCAAGGTCAGCGAGACAAATCAAAAATTTTTGACATCCAGCCGGCGCAGGCAGCTGAAGATTGGATTGAGCAGGGTGCCGATTGGCTGCATGTGGTCAACCTGGATGGTGCTTTTGGCGACGCGCATCAATCCAGGCTCACAGCATTAGAAGAAATCCTGGCGGTTTCAAAGGGGAGGGCGTCTGTTCAATACGGCGGCGGGCTGCGTTCAATGGATTTGATCAGGGAAATCCTGTCCAAGGGTGCAGCACGCGTGATCATCGGGACTGCAGGGGTGGAAAACCCGGCTTTGATGATTGAAGCTTTAGAGACATTTGGACCAAACCGGATTGTACTCGGGATTGATGCTCGAGATGGATTGGTTCGTGTAAGCGGCTGGGAGAAAAAGACCAGTATGACGCCCATTGATTTAGCAAACCGTTATATTGAATACGGATTACAGACCATCATTTTCACAAATATCAAACGCGATGGCATGCAGTCCGGTGTGGATATCCCTGCCACTATGGCGCTTGCGGCTGGCTCAGGTTTGGCGGTGATCGCCAGCGGGGGTGTGGGCACCCTTGAGGATATCCGCCAGGTGAAAGCCGCTGGCTTGCCCGGGGTAGTGGTAGGAAAAGCCCTGTATGAGAAGAAATTTACTTTATCGGAGGCGATTGCATGTTAGCAAAACGAATTATCCCCTGCCTGGACATAAAAGATGGCAGGGTTGTCAAGGGGATCAATTTCATCAATCTGAGGGATGCCGGTGACCCTGTGGCGCAGGCAAAAATCTACAACGATGCCGGGGCTGATGAACTGGTCTTCCTGGATATTTCAGCCAGTCTTGAAGGGCGAAAAACAATGGCTGAAGTGGTCACAGCCGTTGCAGACCAGGTTTTTATGCCTCTCACTGTTGGCGGGGGGATCCAGTCTGTAGAAGATATGCATCGTTTGCTTGTGGCAGGTGCGGATAAAATCAGCATCAACACTGCGGCTGTAAATGACCCGTCTCTGATCACACGCGGTGCTAAACGTTTTGGCAGTCAATGCATCATCATTGCTGTGGATGCACGCAAAACGGAGGAAGACCGCTGGGAAGTGGTGACTTACGGCGGCAGGCAGTCCACCGGGCTGGATGCTATTGATTGGGTCAGAAAAGCCGTTTCCCTTGGAGCAGGTGAAGTGCTGCTGACAAGCATGGATGCAGACGGCACCCTTTCAGGTTACGATCTTGAGCTCACGCGCCGGGTGGCGGAGTCGGTGAAGGTTCCGATCATTGCCAGTGGGGGCGCTGGCAGCATGAAGGATTTTGCGGATGTTCTGACGATTGGCAAAGCCGATGCCGCCCTGGCAGCTTCGCTTTTCCATGATAAGGAGCTCACCATCCCCGATTTGAAAACTTATTTAGCGAAAAGAAATATTCCTGTCAGGATCACAAAATGAAACAAATCAACCAGGAAAACCCAAAAATCACATATAATTCCCAGGGGCTTGTGCCGGCGATCGTTCAGAACGCTGCCACAAAAAAAGTGCTGATGATGGCATGGATGAACGAGGAAGCATTGCAATTAACCCAGTCTACGGGACAGGCGCATTTCTGGAGTCGAAGCCGCGAAGCCTTATGGCGCAAAGGAGCGACATCCGGGAACATACTTACCGTGAAGCAGATTTTTACTGATTGTGCCGGCGATACCCTGCTACTGATGGTTGATCCTGCCGGACCTGCCTGCCATACCGGGAATGAAAGCTGTTTTTATCGATCG
>CAYWUZ010000090.1:0-1740 GCA_964461565.1 uncultured Candidatus Izemoplasmatales bacterium
TTATATTAACTAACTAAACAAAAAACAGATACTCGAGTATCTGTTTTTATTTGTTATTTAATAAGTTAATCTTTAAACTAAAAATCAGTCTTTTACAAGATTCATTAATTGGGTATTCTTATATATAACTTCTTTTCCCACTTTTTCGGAAACTATAAAGCCTTTTTTCTCAAGAAGTTTTAAATATTTTGTTGCTGTCGCTCTTGAAATACCAATATCATTTCTAAAAAATTCATTCTTTGTATACATATGAGAAAACAAATGTTCTACTATTTCATAGCTATAAATATCAGGAAGTCTGTTTCTCATTTCCTCTTTTGTATGTTCAATGGACTGATTTATTCTCAGTATGAGATTTACAGTGTTTTTTGATGTCTCAGATATACCTTTCAATATGTACATAATAAACTCTTCAATATAAATAAGATTTTCATTACATTTTTTTAAAAGTTTATAATAATCATCTTTATGATCAATGATATATTTGCTTAAATACAAAATAGGTTCTTGAATTTTCTCTTTTAATACTAAATAAAGTATGTTTAGAATTCTTCCGGTTCTTCCATTGCCATCATAAAATGGATGTATGCTTTCAAATTGAAAATGAATTAGTGCTAGTTGAATAAGCGGATCATATTCTTTATTATCATTAATAAACACTTCTAAATTTTGCATTAAATCTCTAATCTCGGTTTCATTCTGGGGTGGTGTGTGCACTATTTCATTATTTTTTTCATTAATAATCACAGTTCCAGGAAGCTTTCTAATACCACCATTATTTGGCTCGATGATTTGCTGAATATCTACAAGGATATTTGTACTTATAAATCCATTTTGTCTAATTAACTCTAAACCATAATCTATTGCTTTTTTATAATTGATAACTTCTTTTGGTTTACCCCCTAATGGTGCCTTTGAAACAATTTCTTTAAATATTTCATCATAAGTTGTGATGATGTTTTCTATTGCAGATGAGTCTTTAGATTCACTTATATTAATCAAACTTAAAACAATACCTGGATTGGGTAACAATTTCAAGATGCCTTTTAACTCACCAATATGATGATTTGCAGTATTTAATTGTTTTAGTATTTCAACTTTGTTTAGATTGATACTAAATGGTAATTTATTCATTATAACACCTCGTGACTAATTTATTATAATTTTTATCCTTGAATATATCATATCACAAGCATTTAGTCACGTCAAGACGACGAGGATAGTTTTTCCGATATTTTATCCTTGTTGTATTATTTTCCGAAGAATTAGATTTTATGTCTAACTATACCGTTAATATGAAAAAAGATGCCTATAAAAAGACATCTCTATAAATTATGCATTGTGTCCTTATGATGGAGTTTTACCCGATTTTGGTGTATACATTACGGAGTTTTACCCTAAAATATTGTGTGTTGCTTTTTTTCAAAAATGATTGAACCATATAATATAAAAAAAACAATTTCAAATCTTCGACTCAATCAAGTTTTTTAAAAAAATTTCGACTTAAAAAAGCAATTTAATAATCTTTAGTGTTTTATCTAATAAATCCCTAGGCATTTTTTCAACTGTTTTTAAATTTCTAACTTTTGTGTCCATTGTTTTTAATTGTTCACACATCACTTGCCCATAAGTCTTTGTTCTAGAATCTAAATCCACATGTAGAGGAAATTTGATAGCTCTGTCTGAAGTAATAGGTACTATTATAGCAAAACCATTAGTTTTCGCGTGATATGTGTCATT
>CAYWUZ010000091.1:0-1723 GCA_964461565.1 uncultured Candidatus Izemoplasmatales bacterium
TCACCAATATTTTATAGAAATGATAAAAAATAGGAAGTAGCGTCGCTACTTCCTTCAGACTGTTCACAAAAGCAGTATTTAAAAAAGTATAATTCTAGAATTTTCTAGTTTATACTTTTTTTATGGTTTTTTTGTTAATAAAACATAATAATGTCCATAAAATAAAAAAAATAATAGCTTTTAAGCTATTTTGTCTAAATACATTGCCATTTTTTTCATGTTCATTGCTGCGAAAACAAGTAACTGTTCGTTACTTACCTTCTTGATACCTCTATAATGAGTGTATCTACCATTATGTTTTTCTTTGAAATCTCCAAAGATTCTCTCAACTGTTTTGGATCGATTCTTATAACACTGTCGACCATACTCAGTGTGTCTTATATCTTCTACATAGTCCATTTGGTCATAATAGATACTTAATTTAAATTCTTTTTTTTCACTCGTTGTACATTTATCTTTCATTGGGCAGTACTTACAATCAGACTTTCTAGATTCAAATACGTAAAACCCATCTCTACTAATACGTTTATAATCCAATGTTTTATTGTTTGGACAAATGACATTTCCGAAATATTCATCATATACAAATTCATAAGTCTTAAAAAAACCTTTTTTTGTCATTGGTCTTTTATATGGCATAAATGGTATTTGTTCATTTCCAGTTATCATATTTACTATGGCTGGGGTTTTATAAGCTGAATCCACTGCGATTCCATCTATTTGATTCTTAAATCGTTTCACTATTTTTTTATACAAAGGTTTGAAACTCTGTGAATCATGGACATTACCTGGTGTCGTTACCACATCTAGTACATAACCATGTTCATCTGTCCCTATATGGGCGCTATAAGCGAATTGTCTTTCCTTTTCGCCTTTTACATACCAGCCACAATCTGGATCTGTTTTACTTGTTTTTATCTCTTTTTCTTTATTTTCTAGTTTTTTTTTAAGTTTTTTCTTGCCTTCTTTTTCCCTTAACCGATTGACTTCCTCTAATATTTCATCTTCATAGACGCTTTTTGATTCTTTCACAATTTCTTTGATATATCTTTTTTTATTGGCACTCGCTTTTACATGCGTAGAATCTATATGAACTGTTTTTAAATCTAATAAGTTTTTATCCACAAGCTGATTAATAATATTTTCAAATATTTGTTCATAAACATCTGTATTTTGATATCTTCTTATGTAGTTTTGTGAATAAGTTGAGTGGCTAGGAACCTTCTCTCCAAAGGGTATTTGCATAAACCATCTGTAAGCTGCGTTTACTTCAATCTCTTTAATAGTTTGTCTCATAGAACTAATTCCAAAGATACTTTTTATAAAAGGTATTTTAAATAGTTTAACTGGATCTATCCCTGGTCTTCCAAGATCACTATAATATGGTTTAGTAATCTCTCTAATAAAAGAGAAATCAATATGTTTATCTATTTTTCTTAGTAAGTGATTTTCAGGAACCAATGATTCCATCGTCATCATGACCATTTGTTCATTTGCATTACTTTCATCATTAAACATATTATCCCTCTTTTCTTACTTATATTATACCAAAAATCACCTATCTTCCCTAGAACTAGTTATCCACGTGGAAAACTCAAAATTATTTCTATCTATTAGACAAATTAAAAACAAAGCATTTGATTTCTCAAATACTTTGTCAACAGTCTGTAGGAAGTAGCGTCGCTACTTCCTTTTCTTTTATAATATATATTCGAATTGAACT
>CAYWUZ010000092.1:0-1701 GCA_964461565.1 uncultured Candidatus Izemoplasmatales bacterium
TAAAACTCCGTCGAACGCGAGCGATTTTAGAGTAAAACTCCGTAATGACAAGACAGGTTAAATATACCAAGTTGCTTTATACCTTTTTAATGGCTTAGTTACTACGTTTTAGCCGTTTAAAATCAAAGCAACTTTTTTATTATAATTGGGTAAAATTAATGATTTTCATTAGTTTTACCCTTTTTTGATACTTGAAATTGGAAAAAACACTGTTTTTTTGTGGATCGGATTTGTACTCGTGAATTTGCATAAACCCTATCGGATTTTAACTGGAATTAAAATGCAACGGAATTTCCTTTTTGATTAGAAAAGTCGTTGCATTTTGTGTTTTATATGCTATACTATATATGAAAAGAAGTGTGGTGATGATATGAAAAGTCTAAAGAAAAAAGATATAATTCTAGAATACATAAAAAAAAACTATGATAACAAAACACCTATATTTGTAAATGATATCTATAAAGAATTCACTGAAATTAGTGAAGGTACGATTAGATCCTTATTTAAACGTTTTAGTGATGCTGATGTTTTAGAAAAAGTGGATAATGGTGTATACGCTTTACCTAATAAGGAGAGCGTTTTAGGCAAAGCTACTGTTTATGTTTCAAATGTTATTGAAAATAAATATATTCGAAATGAAAAAGGGCAGAGAATAGGATACATCAGTGGCATAAACTTTTCGAATCAAATAGGACTTACATCACAAACCGCAAGTGTTAATACAATCTATTCAAATAATGTATCAAATAAGAAAAGAATGACAACACTAAAAAACAGTAGACTGATAATTAATGCACCAAGAGTTGAAGTTACTGATCAAAACTATAAATTACTTCAGATATTAGACTTGTTAAATGACTTTGAAAAATATAGTGAACAGGATTTAAAAACGGCCTCGAACAAAATATTGGCGTTTTTACGAGAAATAAAATTAAAAAATGAAGAAGTAGAATTAATTGTATCTAATTATCCATTAGAGGCACAAGTGAAATTCTATAAAATAGGGGGAGCAAATGCTATTGCATCAACATAAAGAAGAATTTGAACAAATTGTACAAGCGACTGCTGATGATTTGGGGTTAGGTAATTTTCAAGTTGAAAAAGACTACTATGTATCATTGTTTTTAAAAGAACTACAAAAAATAGATAATGATATCCAAATTGTTTTTAAAGGTGGGACATCTCTTTCAAAATGTTATGATATAATTGATCGATTTTCAGAAGATATTGATTTGTCGGTAAAATTTAACACAGATAAAATCACAACATCAGAAAGAAGAAAACTTAAAACAAGTATTACTAAAATTATTGAATTATTAGGCATGAATTTCATCAACCCTGAAGAAGTAAGATCAAAAAGAGACCATAATCAATACAATGTAGGATATGATCATATATTTCAACCGGATGAAAACACAGTACCGCACATTATTGTTGAAACAATTGTAGTATATAGACCGTATCCTATAAAAGAAATGGAAATAAGTAATTACATTACCAAGTATTTGAAGAAAAATAATAGAGCTGACTTAATTGAGAAATATGAATTGGCTCCATTTGTAATGCCAATACAAACAATGGAAAGAACATTTATTGATAAACTTTTTGCTATATGTGATTACCATTTACAAAAAGAGTATAATCGTTACTCAAGACACATTTACGATATACATATGATTTGGAACAGTGGAAAACTAGATA
>CAYWUZ010000093.1:0-1642 GCA_964461565.1 uncultured Candidatus Izemoplasmatales bacterium
AAACAAGGCGGCAAACCCGCACTATTGTTAACGCAGGACCGTTACAAATAATGCGCCCAAAGAAATTTCATAATGATTCATTTCATTTTGACAAGTTCTAAAATCAAGAATTATAATTTACGGTTTGATAGTCTTTGCAAGTAGCAAATAGTCTCACGTTCTGACTATTTAAGTATTTACTATTCTTAACAACTTGAATGTGTATTTTTTGAGAAAGGTTTATCGGTTTGATAGAAACAAATTTGTTTTCCAGCCCGCTTTTTTGCAGCTTTCCGCTGCATTTGTATTTTACTAAAGCTTATTTGCTTCGCAAAAAGCTTTAGACTAATTTATAATTATTTTATATTTGTTTAAACTGAATGTTATTAACCTATCTGTAATTATGAAGAAAAGTATCATTTCCATTTGTATTGTATTATTAATTAATATTAACTATTCATTTAGTCAAGATCATTTATATTCTAGAACTTTTCATAAGGCGGCAAGTTATTCCATTAAAGCAGAATCAGCAATATGCAAAAATAGCTTGGATAAAGCAGAGTCTTATTATGATACTTTATTCAATATAACGCCTAATCCAAGTGGGCGTGATGTTTGGAATCGTGCTTTATTAGCAAAACAAACAGGAAATGAAGAACTTCAGGATTCTATGGTACATATTCTATTTTATAAAGGGTATAGTTTAGATAAAATAGGAAAGTGTTTTGATACACTTAAACTTCAACATCTAATAACTCCTGAATATATCAAAATTACTAGTAATCATAATGTATTTACTGAAAAGATTATGAAAGATGATCAAAGAGTAAATATGAATAAAAGAATTAATCCCGAAGAGTGGTTAGATACTTGGATATTGAATATTGTTAAAATTATGGATTACGTACATAAAGTTGACAGTCTTAATATTCCGTTTTTTACGTTGGAATCATCTAAACTTCATATATCTATTCTTCATTATTTTCAAATGTGGGGCAATTCAAAAGCCATGTCAAATGAAAGATTTGCACAATTTCATAGTTACATGAAAGGTTTATCAGAAATAGATTTTGAAGAAAAAGGTTTGGTTGAATTCTTAATTAAGCAAGTAGAAAAGGGACAATATTCAAAAAATATGTTGGCTCATAATTTATCATTTTCAAAATATTCTTTCCCGTATAGTGTTGTAAATCAATATGACAGTCTGATATTTGTTAAGGAACCCTATATGTTAAGAAATACGGGAGAATTAGATTCAATAAATTATTGGAGAAATTATTTAGGAGTTAGTACATATGAGCAGTATTATAGTAAATCACGTTTTATTGACTCATTACAAAATAATGGAAATGTTTTTAAGCCTATTCCTAAAGATAGTATTTACGAATATTTTGATAGAATTAATAGCTATTGTAGTTATTTGTTTGTTAATAATTATCGTATGACAATGTTTATGAAATATTCTGATGGCGCAGAGAAAGCAATTATCGAAATGAAAAGGAAATATGGTATTAAAGATTAATTAATATTCTTTGCCCTTTCAAAACAAATTTGTTTTGGTATTTCATGGTTAGGTTTTCTTGTCACTTGAAAGATATGGTGGCTTATGCGCACAATTTGTAACAACACATCAGCCTAAATGCGGGGGTTTGGTGGTTTGCTG
>CAYWUZ010000094.1:0-1614 GCA_964461565.1 uncultured Candidatus Izemoplasmatales bacterium
TTCTTTTATAATTTTTCATTAGAATTGCCAAAAGATGAATACTTAAATGATTTATTTGATTATGAAATTGAGTTTCAAGTGGGCACTGAGACATATTTATTAGATAACGCAGATGATTATGTGAATGGATTGCAAGGGAAATACTTCTATATCCAAGACTCAGTTAACTTAAGAACAAGACGATTTAATATTTACATTTATCCAATAGAGAATCCTTCAACGGATAAACCTTTTGGTTTATTTGATTTCTTTAGAACATGGAGTCAAACGAATGAAGAATAAGGGACAAAAAAAATACAGTTTAACAAGAAGATTAGTGGGTCTAACGATATTTATAGACGCACTTTTTCTCATTGTTATTGTTATTGTTGGAATGTTTCTGTTCTCTATTAACTCAGAAAGATTAAAAGAAAAATATGCGCTTACTGAAACTGAGGCAGTGGTTAACTCAATTGATCATTTGCTTGAAGGTATTCAACAAGACGCAAATGCTTTGACAAGTGCTTTAGATATTAAAGAATATGTTGAATATGTCAATGATGGAAATGATCCAATCATTCCTGAAGAAGATATTAACTATTCGCTTTACGAAAAAGTTATGCTTTTAATGAATAACACCATTCAATATAGGGGTGAAAACTCATATGATTCAGTTTTCATCGCGACGGAAAATCCGTGCGAAGATGTCGTTGGTGGTTGTATGATTATCAACAATGGTGATGTGTTAACAACTGATGATGGCTGGGAATTGACTGAAATAGATTGGTATGCACAAATTGAAAATCAAACGTACGTGCTTACAGATCCATATTTACAAGATAATGAAGATGCTGTGATGATGTCTTATGTTCAAAGAATTTTTGATAATGATGGAATAAGTATGGGTTTTGTTGGAATTACTTACGATTTAAACTATATTCAACAATATGTAGATGAAATTATTCAAAATGATGATAACGATATTATTATTTTATCTATTTTTAATGATCAAAAAACATTTGTTTATTTCTCTGACCCAAGTTATGAAGATTATTTATTTGTGGAAGAAAATCTCTTTAGCTCAATCGATGAATCAAATGGTTTTTCTAATGAAGGAATCGCTAAAGTCATTGGAGTTGAAGAAGAAGGTATTATTGTAGAATCTGTTTTTTCTAATAAATACTTAATTACATACAACAATTTAGAAGATTTTCATTGGCAAATTATTGTTCTTGTTTACGATTCTCAGGTTTTATCATTTGAAATTTTATTAGTTATTGCCTTAGGTTTTGTAGGCTTGTTAACTGTTCTTATGGGATTAGTATTGAACATTCGAATTAAGAGATCACTTCAACCAATTCATGATGTGATTAATTCAATTGACGAAATTAAAAATGGTAATTATCAAGTGAGAGCTTTAGTTAAAGAAAATAACGAGATTAAAGAAATTGCGGATGCTATTAATTTGATGTCTGATGAAATAGATCGACAAGTAAAATTGATTTATGATAATTTTGCCTTTGATTCACTTACTGGATTAAAGAATAAAACCGCTGTTACTAAGGAACTTAATCAAAAATTATTTAAAGGTGACCAAAAAACCGCTGTTTGTTTATTACAAGTCGATAATTTAAA
>CAYWUZ010000095.1:0-1611 GCA_964461565.1 uncultured Candidatus Izemoplasmatales bacterium
ACAATACAATAAGATAATCATAGCATATTGCATTAAAAATTGTTACACCGAGCCGTATCACAAATAATATCAACTTATGGTATGTACAGTATAACAAAGCTCTTTGTAAGCTTTTATGTCAGCAATGAACTGATTTCAAACTGTGTTTTGATATACTGATTTTACCTTGCTCAAAATATTTGGAGGACGCAATGATTTTTAATAGTTTATTTTTAAGTATCTTTTTTTATATAGTTCTTTTCCTAGGTTTGATGATCATACTGTTCTTCATAATATTTGATGATAGTCAGTTGATTTTTTGGTATTTGTTTAATAAGAAAAACTTAAAATTTAAAATGTTAAGAAGATTAGTTAAAGAAGATAAGGAAATTTACATTTTAGGAAGTTTACATCATATGCATTACAATTTGCCTGATTATTCATTTCAACACCTAAAAGTTGTCTTAACTAACTTGAAACCAGATATTCTACTTATTGAAAGTAGACAAGAAGAATTAGCAAAAGGTAACTACGCTGATGGCCCCATAGAAATGTTTTATCTTCATATGGCAGCTTTGGCCTTAAATATTCCAGTCAAAGGTATTGATTGGTTCACTTATGAAAATTCTAAACCAGGCACTACTAATAAGAAAAGAGATCAAATGATTACGACAAATATTATCGATAAGTCAAAAGACCACAAAAAAGTATTAGTAATTATTGGTGCAACTCACATGTTGGTTGAGACAAAAATGTTAAAACAAAAAGGTTATAAATTAGATAGTTTAGATTTAGAGGATAAACAATCATTATTTTCTAATAGTGATAAGGATTTAATATTTCCAAGGGAAACGATTAAATATATCAATAAAAGAATTAAGATAGAAAAAGCTAATCTTCAATCACAAGCAATGAGTGATATTTGGCAAAACGCAACAAAAAGAGTAATATTAGATTTAGAAAATTTTATAACAAAGATAGAAGACAAGCAGTTGAATATAGAAAAGTAAAATATACAAAAAAGCGCAATAAATATTTCTTATAATATTTGTTGTGTTTTTTTAATTACATTGCTACTAATTTTAATATATGGTATAATTATACCATAATAAGGAGGGCATAATATGCCAAAGATTATTCCAATTAATGAATTAAAGAATACAGCAAATATATCAAAATTTGTAGAAGAAAGCGATGAACCGGTTTTTGTAACAAAAAATGGTTATGGATCTATGGTCTTAATGAGTATAGATGTCTATGAGAGAGAAATAGCCAAAAACCAAGTTGTCAAGTTGATTAATGATTCTTTAAAAGACATAGATAAAGATGAATTAAAAACAGATGGGCCAATGTTTATTAGCGAAATGAAATCAAAGTATGGAAAGAAGTTATAAGCTTTTACCAAAAGCTAGATTGGATTTAGAGAATATATTTCGATATATATCTATAGAATTAGTAAATCCTGAATCTGCATTTCAACTAATAAACAAATTTCAGGAAAAATTTAATGATATATGTAAGTTTCCAAAAGCATATTCACTATTAGAAATTTCTGGTTTGAATGATAATCGTTTGAGAAAATCAATTGTTGATAATTTTGTAATTGTTTATTTGTTCGATGAAGAGAAAGAC
>CAYWUZ010000096.1:0-1602 GCA_964461565.1 uncultured Candidatus Izemoplasmatales bacterium
ATTGGTACGATTACGGGGCGAGAATGTATGACCCTGCAATCGGTAGGTGGCATGTTATTGATGCAATGGCAGAAGCTCATACAGAAACTAATCCATATCATTATTGTTTTAATAATCCTATTTTATTTGTTGATCCATTAGGTCTAGATACAGCTATCTATTACTTCGATCAAGCAAATAGACCTCAAGATAATGGAACGGCAGGAACAAGTTATACTGCTGATATTGTAATAATAGATGATGAAGATGGAAGTGTAATTGAAATATTCTGGGGTAGTGGGAGTACATATGATAATTCCAAATCTAATTCAAATAATGAATCAAAATGGAAGACTATTAATGAAGGTACATTTGATTATTCAAATAAGTTTGGGCATAGTAAAGGCAGTAAAAAAGGGTTGAATATAGGAGTAGATGGAGTAGATACTCCAGAAGATAGGATTGTTCCTGCTACTAAAAACGGAAAACAAACAACTCTTGACGGTGGCAATATGCATGAAGGTGCTAGTAATAATGGAAATGCATCAAGTAGGGGTTCTCATGGTTGTCTTACTCATGATCCAGCAATAGATAATTCATATATGAATTTATTTGATTGGAGTGGTTCATATAATGGATATACAGGAAATACAGGAAATAGTAAAGGTTCTGTGGGAATATATCGTGGAGCACCTCATAAAAGTGAGCAAAATAATGGAAAAAATGATTTGTCTGAAATGTGGTACTTTAGGCCAAAACCATATACTGCAGTTCAAGATAATACAAGACTAGTTAAATAAATATTAATTATTGATATTATGAAATTATTAATTTTTATAGGGTTTTTTGTTATGTCGTTTCTATTAGGCTCTTGCAAATATAAGAATCAAGAAAACAAAAATGAAATAGAAAATATTAGTGAAGTTAAACTTGATACTTCAGCATCCAAATTAGTTGATTTAATAGAAAAAGATAAAAAGGATTCAAAAAATATTGAACCAAATAATTTTAACAAAGTAGAAATACCTGAAGAGATAGATACTATTGGTGATTGTGAAAAATGTGATGGAAATTTGGTTTTAGATATTGAAAGAAATATAAATAAATTAAATGAAGAACAGGTAAGATTATTCTTATGTACATTTAGTCCTTTGTGTGAAGATAAAGCAGAGTTTAGAGAATTTAGTAATGAAGTATTATTTAAGTTATGTGAAACGAATGCTAAATTATTTTTTAAAGTCCTGATAAAAGAACAGAAAGACTTACATATAGAAATAATTTTAGAAGAATTAGCGAATCCAATTAATGATTTAATAGATATAAGAAAGATTAAGAAGAATATTCATGAATTAAATGTAAGTGATGAATCGATTAAGAAAAAGGTTGAAGATGCATTAAATAAAGCTCCAGAATATTAAATCTAATATATACTAATGAAAAGGTTCAAGTTAAAGCTTGAACCTTTTTTTGTATATAAAAACGTCTTATATGATATATCGATACTCTTAACCGATACTCAAAAAGTTATTAACAATTACAGGGCAGCAATATTTTTATTAAAGAAATCTTTGAATTTTTTCTTGGTTAAGAAAGTCTCAATCATTTTAAAAACCATATTTTTTT
>CAYWUZ010000097.1:0-1586 GCA_964461565.1 uncultured Candidatus Izemoplasmatales bacterium
CAAATATTTACTCTATTTCTTGATGATTTTCAATGATTTATAGTGGTTTTTTAAAAATTATCACTAAGTTTTCAATATTAATGATTAGGGCCCTTGACCCTTTAGTAAAGACTGTCATTATGAGAACTGTATGTTATATAGCCTTTATATAGCCATTATTATGAAAACGACTAATTATGCCTCAATCATTTTATTTCAGGTGTTGGGTTTGGAATTTGATGACATTTTTAACTTTATCTCATCCTATACATTTGTAACGAATATTCTTCTAAAACACACACTACATCTGAAAAACTTACAAACATAAAAAAATTCAAAAGTTCTTTTTTTGTTGACAAACAGAATCTTTGTGTATATACTGTGTATGTACAATATATACAGGAGGTACAATATGAATAGTATAGAGATACGAAATTTAACAAAAGTGTATAGGACTTTTACTTTGGATAATGTCAACTTAACACTTCCAAAGGGCTATATCATGGGTTTTATAGGTGAAAATGGAGCAGGTAAAACAACCACAATTAAAACGATGTTAAACATTGCTCAAAAGGAATCAGGTCAAGTTAAAATCTTTAATCAAGATATTGATAAAGCAGAAATTGAAGTTAAATCTAAGATTGGTTATGTATCGGGTAATATGTTTTATCCAAAAAAATCATTAAAGGAAATAACTAAATATTTCAAGAGATTTTATAATGAATGGGATGAGGATTTATATCAATCTTATTTAAATAGATTTAAATTAGATTCTAATAAGAGAATTGATGAATTATCAAAAGGTATGCAGCTAAAATATTTAATTACCTTAGCATTATCTCATCATGCTGAGTTATTAGTTTTAGATGAGCCAACTAGCGGCTTAGATCCTGTTGCTAGAGATAATTTATTGGAACTTTTTCAAACAATCATCGAACATGAAGAAACGACAATATTCTTTTCCACTCACATTACAAGTGACTTAGAAAAATGTGCAGATTATATCACATTTATTAAAGAAGGTAAAATTATGGAATCTTGCTCTAAAGATGATTTGCTAGATGCTTATAGATTTGTAAGTGGTTCAGATAAAGATCTAGAACAAATGAAAGACAGACTGATTTCCTATAAAAATCATGCATTTGGTTTTAATGGATTGATAAGAACAGAAGATGTTAAAAAAACAGACTTAGCTAAGATAGGGCAACCAACACTGGATGATATTATGATATTTTATTCATCACATAAAGGAGTTATGCTATGAAAAATTTAGTTTATAAAGAAATAGGTTTATCCACTAATAAATTTTTTTATTTTTTACCATTTATTTTAGGAGCTTTATTTTTTATACCTAACTGGATATATCTTCTTGTATTTTATTATTTCTTTTGGATTGCTGTGCCACAAATATATGGTGGATATTTACAACATGGCGATTATCATTTGTTATCAGTATTACCTATTAAGAAAAAAGATATTGCGACTTCTAAAATATTTGCGCTCTTTTTTATAGAGGCCCTACATTTAGTATTTGCAATTATCTTTGGATTAGTTCATAATTGGATTTACGGTAGTTGGAATTTCTTTTTTGATATTAATTTAGCATT
>CAYWUZ010000098.1:0-1539 GCA_964461565.1 uncultured Candidatus Izemoplasmatales bacterium
AAAATTGACTATGAAAGATAGCATCATAAAATGAACTGCCCCGAGGGCAGTTATAAAACAAAATTATTAAAGGAGTAAACCAATGACAAATATAATACCAGTAATCAACAATAAAGGCGGTGTAGCTAATGTAAAGTAAATCATTATGTAAAGTTCCTCCTTAAAAGTATTTAATAAAGGGAAAAATCAAGGAAAGAACTTTACATAATATAATGGTCATTTTCCGAGATTTTTCAACCAGCCCAGTAAATTATCATCTTTTTGCCAAGCTGTCATGGTTGAATTAGGTGTAGGGCTGGGATACGCCTGTTCCAGAGCCTTGCGCTTGAAGTGTTCATCCGCTCTAGCGTACACTTCAGTGGTACTTACATCGGCATGACCGAGCAAATCACGAATATAAATCAAATTGACACCAGCTTGGAGTAAATGCATTGCTTTTGAATGTCGCAGACAGTGTGGCGAAAAGGAATCCGGCAGGGATGTGCAGCTAGCTGCTCGAGCTAAGGATAAATACTTATTAAGAATATATGTTACACCTGCACGAGTCAGCTTTTTGCCTGCACGGTTGCAAAAAAGCGGATAACTACCATGCATTGAACTATTAGGATCATGTTCATCCATATACTGCCGAAGAAGTTTTTCGGTAGGTTTCATAATTGGAACAAGTCGGGATTTACCGCCTTTTCCAGTTAATCGAATTACTGTTGGACTGGATACACGGATATCTTCCATACATAAATCCACAAGTTCCTGGACTCGTGCTCCTGTATCGTAAAGCAAGCTCATCATGGTAAGGTCACGCCGTCCGGAGGCTGTACCTGTATTAGGCTGTTCAAGTAATACTTTTACTCCATCCAGTGTCAGATATGAAATCACTTTTTTATGTGTTTTCTTGTATGGAATCGCAAGAATCTCTTGACATTGCATCAGTAAATGAGGCATCTCAATTTGAACATAACGATAAAAGGCATGAATGGCAGCAAGCCGATTGTTTCGTGTTGCAGCACTGCAATGGCGTTCAGTTTCCAGCCAAAGAAGGAACTGCTCAATCAAATAATGATTGATTTTATCCAATGTTAGCTTGTTGGGAGAAAGTTTTTGCTCATCCTGACAGTAGCGAAGAAACAATGTGAAAGAATCTCGGTATGAACAAATGGTGTTAATGCTGGCTCCAGCTTGCCCTGAAAGATAGAGACTAAGGTATTTACTCAATAAGATTGCAAAATCAGTAGGTTTCATTATTTGTCACCATCAGGTATCGCATAGGCACAAGTTTCCTCTACCTGTCTTACTAAATCCGGGTATACTTCTGCTGTCAGACGAAGATAACGAGAAGTTGCATTAAAGGATTTGTGTCCCATAAATGTTGACAGAATCGGCAGCATAGCTGTTAAGTCGTCTCCGTTTTGCACCCATCTCTGCAGCGTATGAACCGCAAAGGTATGTCTCAAATCGTGCAGTCTTGGACCGTTTCCCTTACCATTGTATGGTATTCCCCCATCCCAAAGGATTCGTCTGAACCGACCATAAACTGTATTT
>CAYWUZ010000099.1:0-1527 GCA_964461565.1 uncultured Candidatus Izemoplasmatales bacterium
TGCCATATAATGTAACATTAACTTCGCTATATTCGATAAGACTATCAAAAAGATTTAACTCTCCCTCAAGATTCATTAATTCGATTTCTAGATCGGAAAGTTGTTGATTGATGACGATCATATCACTTAATGAAGCATCTTCATAAAGTACTTGAAGCCTAGCTATTTGTAAATTTACTGAATTGATTCTATTTGTTTTATCTTGGTATTGAAGAGAAATATCTTTACCAACTTTACTGAAACTTCTTACTTGAAAAAGATCTTTAAGTTCATCAGTAAATTCATCTAGACGTTCAGTTTTAATTCTAATTTTAAACATAGCAAAAGAAGATCCTATATCTTCTTCATCAAACCACTCGTCATCGTTAATAAGACTTTTTAATTGCAAAATGCTTTGATCTAAATCCTCTACATCAAAAGTGCTTTCCACCGTATAAATAATTTTTCTTTCTGGAACATCACTTGTAGTTAGCATTGTCTGTTCACTATCTTCAGGAACTTCGCTAGCATACTCATTTTCTGCACTACATGATGAGAGCAAGAATAAAACAAGAAAAACTGATAATACCCAATATTTCTTAATCATTTTTCACCTCTATATAATTGATAAATTATGATTCATCATATCTCAATAATACCATATTAGCTGATCAATACCAAGAATTGGTTTGTTCTATTAAAAAATCCTTAAAATTGAAATTAAATCAATTTATATATTCCCAATAGCCTCTTTATCCTTCTTTGATAATTCAAAATCAAAAACATCTATATTTTCAAATTGATGGTTTTTATTGTGTGATTTAGGAATCACAACTAAACCTTCATTAATTTGATAATTTAGAATGATTTGACTCCATGTTTTATGATATGGTTTAGCAAGTTCAATTAATTGATCTTTAGTTTTAGGATCAATTTTAGCAAATGATTGATATGCTTCTGGTATGACATCATTTGCTTTACAATAATCGATTAATGATTGTTGGTGTTTACCAGGATATGATTGAAACTGATTAAGTACAGGTTTAATTCTTGCATGTTTAATTAAATATGATAGTTGATCTTCATTAAAGTTTGAAACACCAATCGATTTAATTAGATCTTTATCAACAAATGTTTCTAATACTGACCACACTCTTAAATTCTCTTCGTTTGTGTCTAATGGGAAGTGAATTAAATATAGGTCAATATAACCTAAATCAAGTGATTTAAGTGATTGTTCTACATAATATTTTACAAGTTCATTAGTTTCAGCAAATTCTTTATCTGCAGGAATTTTTGAAGTGATAAAAAATTCACTTCTATCTATATTTGATTCTTTAACTGCTTTACCAATGACCGCTTCATTACGATAGTAAATAGCAGTATCTATTAATCTATAACCAAGATGGATTGCTGAACTTAGTTCTTTTGTGTCATATGTGATTTTGCCATTAAAATTGTTGTTTTCTTTTCCAAAAGTATTCGTTCCTGTTCCCAATACTGGAATTGTTAAACCATTGTTCATTTTTAAATATTTCATGATAAACA
>CAYWUZ010000100.1:0-1517 GCA_964461565.1 uncultured Candidatus Izemoplasmatales bacterium
CATTCCCCCTTTAAAAAAGGGGGATATAAAAAGTCTCCCTTAGAAAAGGGAGATTTAGTGGGATTGATATAAATTTATTTGTTTTGTTAAAATCCCTCGTTCCCCTTTTCTTAATAGGGGAAATACTACTATTTATTTTAAATAAAAAATAACTTACTCATATCGTAACGCCTCAACAGGATTTGTTCTTGCTGCTTTTACAGTATGAAAGGCTATCGTTACAATAGTTAGTAAAATTGAAGAAAAGAATCCTAATACAAATACCCATAAACTAATATTAATTCTATAGGCAAAATCCTGAAGGATTTTATTACCAACATACCAAGCCGGGAACCACGCAACTGCATTACCCAATGCAGCCAACACAATATATTCCCGTGCTATTAACTTATAAATTCCGGTAACCGATGAACCTAGAGCTTTTCTAATTCCAATCTCTTTAGTTTTGTTTCTAACGGTTAATGCTACCAATCCAAAAATACCCATACTGGCAATAACAATTGCAATTAATGAGAATACTCCGAATAATTTTTCAATACCCTTCACTTTATCAAGTGTTTCAGCTCTAAAATCGGTATCACCATAATTAAAAAAAGAATATGAATTATCCGGAAGATATTCTTTAAGCGCAGCCGATGCTAATTCTTTTATTTTATTCAAACTGTGCTCTTCACACTTAACAACCATCCAGTTAGATCCTTTGTAATTATCAATCAAGAAGATTACCTGAGCCAGTATCTTACTTTGTAATGAAGAAACATGAAAATCTTTATACACTCCAACAATCTCATATTTATTTTCGAACATAATAATTCTTTCACCAATTGGATTTTCAAAAGCCAGCTTATTCGCTGCCGTTTGATTGATATAACAATATCCATTAACTGTAGTATCTTCGCTTACTGAAATCTCCTTCTCGGTTATAAGTTTAACATTAAAAGTTTCTAAATATGATGTTTCAGCTACGTTAAAATCAGCCAATATAACTTCTTCTTTAGCTGCGCCATCTTTCCGCAATGTAGCACTGCTATTGCCGTAAAAAGGCATGTTACTACAAAGAGTAATATTTTGAACCCCTGCATATCTATATACTTCATCTTTAAAATTTTTCAATTTCGAATTACTCTTACCTCTTTCTTCTCCAATATTAACTGCAATTAGCCCCTCTTTATTAAAACCCAGGTCTATATTTTTTATATAATTGAATTGTTGATATACTATTATAGTTGATATAATTAGAATAACAGAAACAGCATATTGAGTTACAATTAATGCCTTTTTCCCAATACCTATCCGATCTAAATTTGTTCTTTTCCCTGTTAAAGCACTTAAGGGTTTAATTCTACTGATTTTTATGGCTGGAAAGATTCCAGATATCAAACCCAATAGTATAGCTGTTGAGAACATTCCCAAAATAAATGGTAAATTTAAAATTTCCTTGGAAGGTATTTGAGTTCCAAGCATTGCGTTGAAGCTTGGTAATAACCTTTCGGCTAACAAATACGCTAAATCAAAAG